>CALDVW010000013.1 GCA_937924405.1 uncultured Lysobacterales bacterium | reverse complement strand
GCGCCAAAGCCAAAAGCGCTCACCACCGTGAATTGGGGCAACTCCTCATCCGGCCGCTTTCCCGTGTCATTCCTGCTGCCGATGGCAAGCCAGATCAGGACCAGGCCCAGTATCAAGCCGATCACGAAATCCACCGTATGTGGATTGGCGAAGTAGGCGGAAATTTTCTCCATGAATACCGCCAGGATGATGCCCGCGCCGAAGTAGGCAGCCGTGTGGCCCAGCAACATGGAACCGCTCAGTATCACTGGCCGGTCAGTCCCCGCGGCATAGACCATGAAAGCGAACAGCACGGGGTTGACGACGTCGGTCAGGAGTATCGGTAAAAGAACGGCCCAGATTTCCATTAATGCCCTTCGCGGGATGAGTGCCTGCGATTGTAGTTGATCAAGACTGGGAAGCGTCAATCCGAATTTGCTAGACTCAAATGGAATGAACGAATACCTGACACTGGAAGGACAAGGCGGGCTGTTACAGGTCAGCCTGAAAAACGACTGGATATTCAATAATTTGAATACCCTGCAGGAAACACTGGACGAAATCGAGCCGCAGCCCGGGCAACGTGTCCGCTTCAGTTGCGGCGGCTTGAAGGATTTCGACCTGGCGGGCGCCTGGATTCTGTACGAGCGGTCAATGGATTTCGAGGAAGTGGGTATCGAAACTGAATTCGAAGGATTCAGGGCTACACACTTCAAATTCCTGCAGCACATCATCGACATAGCGGCCCAAAAGGAATACATCCCGGGGTTTTACGATCGCCAGCCGGGACATTACTGGCGCAACGGAATACGGAAACTGGGCGAAAACACCATCGAGGCAGTCGATTCGGTGGGGTTTATTGCCCGGGCGGTACTGGATGGAGTCAAGCGCCCTTCCCGGCTGGTTATCGGCGAAACCATCCGCCAGGTTCATGCCACAGGCGCGGCAGCTATCCCCATCGTGATGGTGATCTGCTTCCTGATGGGAATCGTGCTGGCCTACCAGAGCGCCAGGCAACTGGAGCAGTTCGGCGCCAATATTTTCATGGTGGATCTGGTCGCTAATTCGATCTTCCGTGAACTCGGTGTGTTGCTGGCAGCCATCATGGTGGCGGGTCGCTCGGGTTCAGCGTTCGCGGCGGCGCTGGGTACGATGAAACTCACCGAGGAAGTGGATGCACTAAGGGTCATGGGCCTCAACCCAAACCAGATCCTGATCATTCCACGGGTGCTCGGCCTGATGATTGCCCTGCCCCTTCTGACCATTTTTGCCAATGCTGCCGGTTTACTCGGCGGCGCTTTTATTGGCGCGACGGTTCTGGATATCAACTGGTTTGCATTCACCGAGCGGCTCGCGTTTACCATCGATGTGAACGACTTGCTGGTCGGACTGACCAAGGCGCCGGTGTTCGCATTCCTGATCGCGGTGACGGGAACGCTGCGCGGTATGCAAGTCAAGGGATCAGCAGATGAACTGGGCAGGCTGACTACAGTGGCCGTGGTCCAGTCGATTTTCCTGATTATCGTGGCAGACGCCATATTCACGGTTGTTTACGCCAGGATTGGCTTCTGATGGCCGAGCAGCACGAACATGTCATATCCATACGCGGCCTGCACAACCGTTTTGGCAAGCAAGTCGTCCACGATGGCCTGGAACTGGAAGTCAGGCGTGATGAAATTCTGGCTGTTGTCGGCGGTTCCGGCACGGGGAAGTCGGTATTGTTACGCAGCATTCTCGGCTTGCACGGACCAAACGAAGGAGTGATCGAGGTGCTGGGCAACAGGATCAGGCACCTGGAACCGGGTCCACACAAAAAGTGGGGTGTGCTTTTCCAGGGCGGCGCACTTCTTTCCGGCCTCACTGTGCAGGAAAATGTCGAACTGCCCATTGCCCTGCATTCGGATCTCCCGATCGAGACACGGCGGGAACTGGCAGTAATGAAAATCTTCATGGTTGGCCTTGATCTGACGGCGGCCGCCAAGTATCCGAATGAATTGTCCGGCGGAATGCGCAAGCGCGCGTCCCTTGCGCGAGCCCTGTCGCTGGAACCGAAAATTCTTTTCCTGGATGAGCCAACGGCAGGTCTCGATCCCCTGGCCGCCACCGAATTTGATGAGCTGATCAGCTATTTGCACGCCAACCTGGACCTTACCATCATGATGATTACTCATGACGTCGATACGCTGTTCAATGTCTGCGACCGGGTCGCTGTACTGGTCAACAAGGGCATCATCGTCGATACTCTGGAGGGGATTGTGGAAAACCCTGATCCCTGGATACAACAATATTTCGGCGATCCGCGCGCGGTCAGAGCACGCAAGGCAGCGAGACCCAAGGGATGATAGTGAACGATGTTTAAAGGTGACAAAAACTTCGTAGTCGGTCTGTTCGTCAGCATTGCCATAGCCGCGTTCATTGCATTTGTAATCTGGCTCACGGGCCGCAGCGGCGACGAGGAAATGCAACGCTATTCATTGATGTTCGGTCGCGATGTCAGCGGCCTGTCCGTAGGCGGCCCGGTCAAATTCATGGGCATGAACATCGGCAGCGTGGTGCAGATGAACCTCGAGCGGAACGAGGATATCCAGGTAAAGGTAGACATTGAAATCCTGGAATCAACCCCGGTCGATGGTGGCACTTATGCCAGCCTGGCACTGCAGGGCATTACCGGCGTGGCCGTTGTCAACCTGGCCAGCGAACCGGGTTCGCATCCGCCATTGGAAATACCGCCGGGCCGGGACCATCCGGTGATACCCGTGCGCGTCACGGGTTTTTCAGCCCTGCTTTCCAGTGCGCCGGCGATCATGAACAAGCTGGATAATCTGCTGGCCCAGGCTGGTAAAATGCTGGGCGAAGATAACCAGGAGACAATCGCCAACACCCTGAGCAACCTGGAAACTGTGACCGGGTCACTGGCCGAGAACCGGGACGCAATAGCAGCCATTCCTGCTGATCTGAGCAGTACACTCAGGGATATCCAGGCCACGGTCAGGCAACTCCAGGACGTGATCAGTCAACTGCAGCCGGGCCTCAATTCCACCATCGAAAACGTCAATCGGAGCAGCGAAAACCTGGTCAGCCTGACCGGGCAAATAGACAGTCTGTTGCGTGATCATCAATACAGCCTGGATCAATTCATGGAAAGAGGCCTGGGTGAGGCCCCTGCCCTGATGGCTGAAACCCGTGAGGCCATGCGTGACCTGGAAAAACTGATGGCTGAACTCAAGGATGATCCTTCGCAGCTGATCCACCGTCCCGCCGCCAATGAAATTGAAATAGAGCCCTGATATGAAAACAACCAAGAGACTAACCGGACTGATCATGCTCACCGCAATACTTGCGGCCTGTAGTGGTCTCATGACCAGTGAACAGGCGCCAAAACAGTATTACACGCTGATGCCTGTAAGCGGTGCAGGCACTTCCGCCGGAAGTGAGCCAGGCCCGGTACTCGCTGTGTCGGTTAGCGCCGTTCCCGGACTGGACACGGACCGGATTCTCGCGCTGAGCCCCGATGCCAGGCTGAACCGCTACGCCGGCGCCAGATGGCCGGATCACCTGCCGGAAGTCATCACTTCGGTTCTGCAGCGCTCGCTGACTGCCACGGGCCGGTTTTCAAGAGTTGAACAATCTGACCGGCCCTTTGATGACTCCGCGTGGCTATTGCGGTTGGAGCTTCAGCAGTTCTACGGCATTCAAAACTCCAGCGGCACAACCTCATCCGTACTGGTGGAACTGGCCGGCAACGTGAAGTGCAACGGACAGGAGAAACAAATTAATCTTTCTGAAAGCCAATCCGTCGGCGATGATCGCATGTCTGCCATCGTTGCTGCTCACCAGGCCGGGCTCGACGGTGTCACCCGGCAATTATTGCAGCAGATGGACCAGTTCTGTACGTGAACCCGGCCAGGCTAGCCCTTTACG
>CALDVW010000012.1 GCA_937924405.1 uncultured Lysobacterales bacterium | reverse complement strand
GGTCAGTTCTTTTTTCCTGGTGAAAATTGACCGGGTGGCTGGGGGCAAGTAAGGTAAGCACGCCTGAACCTGCACAGGAATGCATCGTCAGATAACGCCATGGGAATGCCGGGCTTCATAAACAGAATCCACCAATGGATCGAGGACGAAAAGCACTGGCTGACTCGCCAGAAAATCGTGATCTTCGGCGTTACCTTGATTCTTATTGGCCTGCTGATGGGTCTGTTCGAAAGCGGCGATGAGCCGGAACCGGTGATTCAACCCGAAATTATCGATCTTTCGATTCCGGAACGGCAGGCACCAACCAAAACAGATCAGGACAAGGGCGAAAACCTTCCGCAACAGTCCTCGGCATTCGGCATCGACGAGTGGGAAAGCGTAAAAGTCAGGTCCGGCCAGACCCTGGATGGGATATTCAGGCAACAGGGCTACCCGATCCCACTTCTTCACCGGATTGTGGCCCTCGACGCCAACACCCGCGGGCTCACCAAAATCCGTCCTGGTGAGGTTTTTGATTTTATGAACAGCCCGGAAGGTGAACTTCTTCAGATGCGCTATCCCATGGACGAGGGCCACTACCTGCTGGTCAAAAACGGTAACGGCAAACTCGAAGCAGAAGTCCTGGAACGGGAAATATTTTCAGAAGTCGTTGAAGCGGAAGGTGTCATCCAATCGTCCCTGTTCCTTGCAGGAAAACAATAGGGATTGAATGACGGCATGATCATGAAGCTGGCCAACATCTTTGGCTGGGACATCGATTTCGTGCTGGACATACGCAAGGGCGACCGCTTCATGCTGGTTTTCGAAAAACTCTATCGCGAGGGAGAGTTCCTCAGGGACGGCGCCATTCTCGCGGCCACCTTTATCAACCAGGGTGAACGGTTCCAGGCCATTTATTTCAACGAAGGCGACGTTTCGGGTTACTTCGCCCCTGACGGGCGCAATATGCGTAAGGCGTTTCTGCGGGCCCCCCTGAATTTCTCCTATATCAGCTCGGGTTTCAATCCGCGCCGCATGCACCCGGTATTGAAGCGTATCAGGGCGCACAACGGCATCGACTACTATGCACCACGTGGCACGCCCGTCTACTCGGCGGGTGACGGCACCGTGACCCGGTCGGCATACTCCAAAGCCAACGGCCACCATGTCTTCGTCAAGCACGCGAACAGCATCGAGACGAAATACCTGCATTTCACTAACCGCGCGGTAAAAAGAGGGCAAAAAGTAAAGCAGGGCCAGACCATTGGCTATGTGGGATCAACCGGCCTGGCTACCGGCCCGCACCTGCATTATGAATTTGTCGTCAACGGCGTGCACCGCAACCCGAGGACGGTACCGCTGCCAAAAGTAGAGCCTCTGAAGGGTCAATTGCTCACTTCCTTTCAGTCACAGGCCGCGCCCATGCTGACCCAGCTCAGCCGAATGGAGTCCGCATCGCTCTACGCGAGCAGTGAGTGAAGGCTCCGCTCTACATCGGCATGATCTCCGGCACCAGTCGCGATGGCGTGGATGCCGCGTTGGTCAGATTTCATGCCGACACGCCCGATATCCTGGCCGCTTTGTGCCTGCCCTATCCGCCTCGCCTGGCCAGTGAACTCAGCTCTCGGGTCTTTGCGGGGCGGCGTCCTGAAAGAAACGCCCTGACAGAACTGGACCGGCAGCTCGCCGATCATTTCAGCGAGGCCGTTGACAGGCTGCTGGAAAAAGCAGGAGTCAGCAGCAACGAAGTCACCGCCATCGGATCCCACGGACAGACAGTGTGGCATGAGCCCGGTGGCCCAACCCCTGTATCCATTCAACTCGGTGACCCGGAGCGAATTGCTTCGAAGACCGGCGTTATCACCGCCGGCGATTTCCGCCGGGCGGATATCGAGGCTGGCGGTCAGGGCGCGCCTCTGGCGCCATTACTGCACCGTGCTCTGTTCCGGCCGACAACCGGCACCCGGGTGGTACTCAACCTGGGGGGCATCGCCAATATCTCGATCATCGATGAAAGTGGGGCCATCTCCGGTTTCGACACTGGCCCCGCGAACTGCCTTCTGGACGCATGGATTCAGACTGTACGCACTGAACAATACGATTCCGGAGGCGAGTGGGCGGCGCAGGGCAAAGTGGATGATGATCTGCTCAAAGCACTATTGTCTGATGAATATTTCCTTAGGCCCGCACCGAAAAGCACCGGAATCGAATATTTCAATTTGTCCTGGTTGGAACAAACCGACTCAACTGTCGGTCTCGCTGCCCGGGATGTCCAGTCCACACTCACCGAGCTATCAGCCGTAACAATTGCAAACGCCATCCTGCCGTTTGAGCCCACAGATGTCCTGGTTTGCGGCGGCGGCGTCCACAATGGTTGGTTGCTTGCACGAATCAGCGCGCATCTGCAGGGCATACCCCTGAATTCCACGGCTGCGTCCGGGTTGGATCCAGACTGGGTTGAAGCTGTGTTGTTCGCCTGGCTGGCGCGGGAACGCCTGGCCGGTCGAAAGCTCGATACCCACAGTATCACCGGCGCGCGGCAAGCGGTTTTGCTCGGCGACATAGCGCACCCCTGACGGCCCGCAGTGGGCTAAAATGTGGAGTGTAATGGCAGACCCGGCCTGCAGCACCGGGCTCCGGTATCTTTTTATACCAATGAGGATTTCGCAAATGAACCTGCTTCTGAACGTTATATGGCTCATTCTCGGGGGTTTCATCGTGGTCATCGCTTACCTGCTGGGCGGCCTGCTGTTGTGCCTCACCATCATCGGCATCCCTTTTGGCATCCAGTGTTTCAAGCTGGCTGGACTGGCAGTGGCGCCCTTTGGCCGCGAAATAAGGGAAAAAGAACCGCCGGGCGGCGCTGTGGCGGTCATCATGAATATCATCTGGATCATTTTACCCGGGCTCGAACTGGCAGTATTTCACCTGCTTATGGCTTTCGTGCTGGCCATCACCATAATCGGACTGCCATTGGCCGCCCAACATCTCAAAATGACCCGCCTGGCTCTGCTTCCATTCGGTTTTGAAGTCCGGGATATGGATTGATGAATAATTCTCCCTGGTCCGGCATCATCAAGGCCTGGTTTGCTGACACACTGGATGATCCCGCTTCCATTCCCGGACGCATGGACTGGTGGTTTTCAGCCAATGAAGAGCGGGATGGCGAATTGGCCGCAGTGTATGGCGACCTGGTGGAGCAATGCGCCGCAGGGCAATTGTATCAATGGCTGGATAACCCTGAAGGACGCCTGGCCATGATTATTGCACTGGACCAGTTACCCAGGAACCTGTTCCGTGGAACAGCGCGTGCTTTCGCCTACGACGCATATACCAGTGCATTGTGCCTGGCTGCGGCTCACTCCGGACAGGACCGGGCGTTGCAACCTGTGCAACGGGCTTTCATGTATATGCCACTTCAGCACTTTGAAGATATACAGGGCCAGGAAACGGGCGTAAAACTGTACGGATTGCTGGCTGATGAAAACCCGGAGTGGCCGGTTTTCAATACGGGTTTTCTGTCTTTCGCCCGGCTGCACCGTGACATCATTGCCCGCTTCGGCCGTTTTCCACACCGCAATCAGGTATTGGGCCGCACCAACACGCCGGAAGAAGCGGAATACCTGGCCGGCGATGCACCCAGTTTTGGACAGTAGAGAGGTCAAAGTAATCACTTTCAATCCCGGCTCGTCCGCTGATCAGGATATTTCGTGACTTATTGCAACCGACCCGTTTATTCTCTTCGCCTATGAAACTACCACGCCTGCGCACAATCCTTCTTGCGCCGTTTTTGCTTTTCGTCATGTTTTACCTGTTTGGTGTGATAGCCAATCTGCTCGATGATCGGCAGGTGGCCCCCCTGCCGAATGCCAGTCCGGGAAGCGTCGATGAGATCGCCATCTTCGGCGCCAGTGGTACCGCAGGTGACGGCATTCTCAAGGCTGCACTGGCCGACCCGGATGTAAGCACCATTCGTGTTATTACGCGTCGCGCGACGCCCCGTATTGAGGCGGGTGTAGCCAGCGGGAAGGTCATCATGACCCAACACCTGGATTATCTTGACTATTCAGCCGTGCAGAGCCAGTTCCGGGATGTACAGGCCGTGTACTGGGCACTGGGCACCAGCTCACGGAATGTCGATGCTGAGACCTACAGTGTTATTCATGTCGATTTTCCCGTACAGTTTTTGCAAGAGTGGCTGCAGGTCAGCGACAGACCGAACATCAGCTTTCATTATGTAAGCTCCAGCGACATCTCCGAAGACTCATCCATGCATTGGGCACGCGAGAAAGTCCGAGCCGAAAAAGAATTGTTC
This sequence comes from uncultured Lysobacterales bacterium, assembly GCA_937924405.1. Classification (GTDB taxonomy): domain Bacteria; phylum Pseudomonadota; class Gammaproteobacteria; order Xanthomonadales; family SZUA-36; genus JAHEFT01. The sequence continues at coordinate 6,259 of CALDVW010000012.1, read as the reverse complement.
GCCTTGGCCAAAGGCACAAAACTAAGAGTGATTGCCTACCGCCCCGATTACATCGGGCCGACGGAAGAGGAGGCACACCTGGGCCAGGAATTGCTGTACTGGTTCTTCGCGCCTGTTGGCGCGGCTGTGCGCGCGCAGCAAATTGGCGCAACCATGCTGGAGGTCACTGTGCGCGGCGACGAGTTCAAAAACGGTGATAAATTAGGAACGGCTTCGATATTGCATTACAACGATGCCTATCGGCATCGCCATTAACTATGGGATCTTGCCAGCGTGGCGGAATCAACTGCCAATAACCTGAAATTGGATCAACTGGGTTGGCGCCCGTTTTTCCAACAGCAGATCAGCCTGGAACAGTGGGAGTATCCTGTGCTGCGGGTGATCGCCCAGTATCGCAACCGTCTGGAAATGTTGGGCGAAACGGGCATATCGGCTCTTGACCTGCTTCCGGGAATGCCGGCAATCACCGTGGGGGATTGGTTATTATTGACCCCGCAGGGCCAATTCTGCCGCCTTTTGGAACGACTCAGTCTTTTCCGTCGCAAAGCGGCAGGCACCAAAGTGGCCGAACAACTCATTGCCGCCAATGTGGATACCCTGTTTGTCGTCACTTCGCTGAATCAAGACTTCAACCTGAGCCGCATAGAGCGCTATCTGAGCCTTGCCAATGAAGCGGGTGCAGAACCCGTGGTCATTCTTTCCAAAGCAGACCTTTGTGAAGACCCGGAAAGCTTCCGCCACCAGGTTCAATCACTGGATTCTCTCCTGGCCGTAGAGACCGTCAATTGTCTGGACGTGGAAGCCATTCAAATACTTTTGCCATGGTGCGTGACCGGCAGAACAGTCGCTTTGATGGGCTCATCAGGAGTCGGGAAGTCAACCCTGGTGAACACCCTGCTCGGTGATACTGTTCAACTCACCGGCTCAATTCGTGAGGACGACAGCAAGGGGCGGCACGTTACCACGGGACGATCCCTGCACCTGATTCCAGGCGGTGGATTGCTTATGGACATGCCAGGTATGCGCGAGTTGCAGTTGGCGGATTGTGACGATGGTGTGATCACCACGTTTGCCGACATAAGCGCATTGTCAGCACAATGCCGCTTTGCAGATTGCCGCCATGGCAGTGAGCCTGAATGTGCCGTGCAAGGCGCTATTTCCCGGGGTGAGCTGGATGCACGTCGCCTGTCCAGCTTTAAAAAACTGATGCGAGAGCAGGCCTTCAACAGCGCTACGCTGGCAGAAAAAAGAGCCCGGGACAAACAATTTGGCAAGATGATCAAAGATCATTTGGCAGACAAGAAAAACCGTAAGGGGTGAGTATCAGTACATCACCCATGTTTCGCGACCCGCACCAAGGCGGATAGTGCTCGGTGACAGGTGGGGATGGCTGCTTCCGACCCGCAGCTCACCTGGCCTGGCCTGATCCTAAATTCAGGTGAGTGGCAATCCCGCAAACCAGCTGGCGAAAGCCTTCCAGGGGGCCGTGTCCGATACCGTCAGCATGGCTATCTGCGCCAGCACCAACAGAGCCAGGGCGGGAAGGAACACGTCGCGGCGACCGTTAGATTTCCAGTCCTTGATGACCAGGATAATGACGATCACATCGATGAATGAGAAGGTCATCCACTGAATGACCCCCGTCTCGAAGGGAACCTGATAAAAATTGACCGCGATGATGCGCGCGAAGATCGGGTCCAACATTGTGAAGGCGGTGCAAATCATCCAGCGGGCGTGTACGTCGGGCTGCTTCCGGCGTGCAATGGCCATGATATAGAAATACCCAAACAGGATAATGATGAAAAACTGCAAACCGAAAATGTAGAGGCCTTCGCTATTCAACTGCCGTACGTTGAGCTTGTAATTAGCCAGAAAAATCGTTGAGATCACGATGAGCGGGGCCAGCAAGAAGGATATTTTTCCCAGAGCCCGGTGCACTGGCCGCCGGTTGCTGCGGATCAGGAAAGATTGGGCCACCAGCAATATACACCAGCCGAACATGGCCAGGCCGTGCACGTGCTCCCAGATGTTATAAGTCCCGGGCGGCCGGGTGAAGTACGTGACCCAAAAGCCCCAAACTGCAAAAAGCGGGATCAGGAGCAAAAAGAAGACGCTATTGCGGAAGATCGACTGGTTGAAACTCATGGTTATTTTCTCATTTAGCTTATGATTCAGGGGTGGCGCTACCCGAACCGTATAATGAGCATAGACGATGGCTGCCGAAAAGCGAACAAGCCCACGACTTTATGACCCGGGGAACCGTGGGTATTTACTCGCCCTCTCCAGGCTCAGACTTCTGCTTCAACTGGACTCCAAGGCATAAGAATGAATCGCATAATGCAACTTAGAATCACATCACTTGGCATCGCTTTTGGTTTATTGTTCGGATTGTCGAACGTGGTTAGTGCCAGCGAGGCACAAGCGCTTTCGGATATGCGTGATGCGGCCTCCGCCTGGTTGCAATCACTCGGTCCCGATCTGAGAGAACAAGCCACATTCCCGCTCGGTGACAGTGAACGCAAGGCATGGAGTAATCTGCCTGCATCGATGTTCAAGCGTGAAGGCGTCAGTTTCGGGCAAATGTCCGAGTCTCAACGGGTGTTGGCACATCGGCTTATGCGCTCAACCCTGAGTTCGCAAGGTTATCTGAAAGCAAGCGGGATTATGCGACTGGATGAAATTCTCAAGGGCTTCACCGCATCTGACAGACTGCAGTTCGGGCAGGAGAATTACTGGATCGGCATTTTTGGCAATCCAGGGAAAAATACCGCATGGGGGTGGCAACTGGACGGTCATCACCTGGCACTGAATTTCACGGTGGTCGGCAATCAGTTGTCCGCGACCCCCGCATTTCTGGGCTCCGATCCGGCCGAAATCCTGAATGGCGCAAACGCCGGTTGGTATGTGCTGTCGGATGAAGACAAGCAGGGCCGCGCTCTTTGGGCGTCATTGGACCTGAGCCAGCGTGAATCCGCATTGCTGGATGGTGAAACACCCCTTGATGTCATTACCGGACCCGGGCGGGCCGACCAGGCACCCGAAATTTCCGGCCTGCCGCTGGCAAAAATGAACGAGCAACAGCGCGAAAAATTAATGAATTTGATACAGGTCTACCTCGGCAACCTGGCACCCGAGCTGGCGGCCGAGCAGGAGAGGCGAATCTTCGACGCCGGAACCGACAAGCTGCATTTTGCCTGGGCAGGAACCGAACGGGGCAAGCCTTACTACTATCGAATCCATGGGCCAACCGTGCTGATTGAGTTTGACAATTCATATCCTCCGGGCCAGAACAGCGGCAAAATTAACCATATCCATACGGTCTGGCGCGACTCTGAGCGGGACTACGGTGATGACTTGTTGCGACGGCACTATGAAACGAGCCCGCATCACCAGTAGAAGCCAACGAGCTGAATAAAGAGTCCGATTAAGTTCCGCTTTCTGGATGTAAGCGGCCTTGATCTGGAGGATAGAGATTTTGGCCGCTATCGACCCAAAGCAGAACTCAAGTCGTACCAATCAACGAGGCACCGATTTACATTTTGCAACTCGAGAAATCGACTGTTTCAAATCCTGAGGTAGATCAGAGTTAACAAAGTGCTTTGGCGGTATGCTTATTCGGAGGTCGTGTCGTGCTGAATGGGCGATTTGATAATGCGACGGCAGATTTACTTGGTTCCTGGATTCTTCGGTTTCTCGCAACTTGGTGGGTTCAATTACTTCCAAGGCGTGGGAAAAATACTCCGTGAAGTGCTCGCGCAATACAATTTCGATGTCGAGATCATCCAGTGCCGCACCAAACCCACTGCATCCATACGCCACCGAGCCAACCGTTTGGTGGACGAAGTGTGCGAGAACGGGGGACTTGATTCCGATGAAATTTACTTTGTCGGTCATTCCACCGGGGGACTGGATGCTCGCCTACTATGCACACCCAAAGTACGCTTGCGTACAGACACCACTGTTGAGCGCAGTATCGTCGACAATACACGGGCTGTCGTTACCGTAGCGACCCCACACCATGGAACACCCCTGGCCAGCTTTTTCATGACCATATTGGGGCGGCAGCTTCTTGAATTATTGACAGCACTTGCGACAAGCCAGGGCGGCAGACTTGGTCTGCTTGCAGCAGCTCAGCTTGTCGGCTTTTCGCAAAGTGCACGCGATCTTTTGGGGCGCGACCGAACGCGTCTTCTCGACATCGTGTCAAAAGAAGTGGTTTCGCTCACGACAGAAGAAAGAGACGCAGACGCCTTGTGGCAATATCTGCGCGAGATCGCCTCCGACCAGGGCGCCATGGTTCAGCTGATGCCGGAAACCATGCACCTATTCAACGCTGCGGTTACCGATCATCCGGACGTCAGATATAGCTCGTTGGTTACAGTTGCACCTCCTCCACCTTCGGGGTATCGGGTCAGTGATCTTTTTTCTCCAATCAGAGCTGCACTTTCAGGCGTTTTCTCCTTGTTGTACAACATCACTGCTCGCGAACATCGTCACTATCCATATCCCCGACCGGATGAAGATTTCTTGGAAAAAGAAGAAAACGCCTTGTCATTTCAGCTCGATTCGCGAAGCAACGATGGAATTGTGCCGACCTTGAGCCAAATCCACGGCCGGATGATCGACATCGTGAAAGCCGATCACCTCGATATTGTTGGTCAATTCACACGCGACGATGTTCCACATGGTGACTGGCTGCCCTCGGGTTCCCACTTCGACCTGGAGCGTCTTGAAGCGTCATGGGGAGGAATCGCACAGGAAATCGTAACGGCGAGCGGCAAATGAACCTACGCAAAGAGAGAAATTGAAACGCGCTGGCAATCAAGAGAAAAATCGTCGTGGGATTCCCTGCCGCCATGAGCGCAACCGTGACGGATGCCATTAAATAGTCCAAATTGCTGCTATTGGCCGACTTCTGCCTACGCCGCTCTCTAGCCTGATTCCGCTATGCGTCAACTAGCGCAACCAGGCTGATTCGTCCGTCATTTGGCAGCTGGCGACCCGGAACGGAATTTCTAAATATCCTGATTGATACGGGCATTGGGGTATAGTTTCAGATTCTGGCCCAACGATCTGGAATAGTGGATATGGCTTACATCAGGTCTGTAATTTCTCTTCTTTTGCTGACTATTTACTGCTCTTCCGCAGTTGCACAGCACAAGCCGAACATTGTGTTCGTCTTTATGGACAATTTCGGATATGGCGAGCTGGGAGTTTATGGAGGCGGCATTACGCGAGGTGGTGCGACGCCGAGAATCGATGCGCTTGCCGCTGAGGGTATTCGGCTGACTAACTTTAATGTTGAGGTGCAATGCACTCCGTCCAGAGCTGCGTTGATGACCGGGCGGTATGCAATTCGCTCTGGCAACGCGACCGTTCCAATTACGACGGGCATGTACGGCCTGACTCAGTGGGAAATCACGATGGCTGAAGTGCTTTCTGACGCAGGCTACGCCACCGGGATGTTTGGCAAGTGGCACCTTGGTCAGACAACAGGCCGATTTCCGACCGACCAGGGATTCGACGAGTGGTACGGCATTCCCAACTCAACCGACGAAAGTCTGTGGCCAGAGCAAGCGCAGTTCAATGCAGTTGTAGAGGAGAACCTGAGTCCATACGCGGTGGCCGAGTATATCTATGATGGGCGCAAGGGCTCTGAGCCGGATAAGGTGAAGGTCTACGACTCAGCAATGCGCCCGGAAATTGATCGAGAGTTGACTGACAAGGCGATCGATTTTATGCGGCGTCAGGCCGGAGCTGAAAAGCCATTCTTCGTCTACTTGCCGTACACGCAAACCCACATGCCGGTTGTGCCCAGCGCCGAGTTCGCCGGCAAGAGTGGCAATGGAGACTGGGGCGATGTGCTGATGCAGATCGATGCATACGTTGCAGAGCTTCTTGAAACCGTCGACGACCTAGGTATCGCGGACAACACGATATTCGTATTTACATCAGACAATGGGCCAGAGATGCTTCCGGGGCACAATGGATGGGGTGGACCCTGGCGCGGCTCATACTTCACAGGCCTCGAAGGCAGTCTCCGCGTTCCATTTATCATGCGCTGGCCTGGAAAAGTTCCGGCTGGTCGTGTTTCCAACGAGATAGTGCATGCCATGGATATGTTTGCAACGTTCGCGAACGTTGCAGGCGCAAATGTTCCTGATGACCGTGTTATAGACAGCGTAGATCAGCTCGACTTTCTGACAGGAAAGCAGGAAAAGTCGAACCGCGACGGATTTATGGTCTATGTTGGAAGCGA
>CALDVW010000011.1 GCA_937924405.1 uncultured Lysobacterales bacterium | reverse complement strand
CGCCTGCCAAAGGTGGCTTGAAGCGTCCAGGGCAGATCAGATCCGCCGGTGCCGAGGGTACCGTAGAATTCGAAATCCCAGTTCGCGCCGATTTTATTGTGGGTCTTGACGCCGACAAAGTAGTCCCACCAGTTGGGGCCTGCCGTCAGCGCGCCTCGTTCAGGAATGAGTCCGGGAGGCAGGTCCGGGAGGTTGACGTTGGGCGTCATTCTCATTTCGATGTCCATGTAACGCGCACCCAGGACCAGGGATGTGCTGTTGAGGCCGTTGAAGCGGTAGTTGTAGGCCGGCTCGAAAATGTTGATGGTCATTTTGGTTTCAATCGTCGAGTCAGCCGGGAACGGCGGCGAGGGCAGCGGATTGGGATCAGGGCGCAGGCGAAGATAGGTGTAGTCGATATGAACGGCGTGATTGCCCTTGCCCAGTTCACCATACACCGAACCGCCTATCTCGAAATCGCTGAGGATATCGCTGAAGCTGACTTCCACATCCTGCTCGATGGGGCCAATCGTGGCGCTGCCGTCGATTCCCACCATCCAGAGATAGGGAGTAATTTTCCAGTCCAGACTGTCAGCAGACTGAGCCCAACCCGCGTTGGACACAAGCAGTAGAAACAAACCCAAAAATCGACAATTTCCCATAATCTGACTCCTCTACAAGTCGATTTCAACGATTTACAGTTTATCACGATGAGCGATTTCAATGCCGTAATCTTAATGACAAAGATCACTTCCTGAACAGGCGTTTGGAGCGATAATCGGGGTATCCGATTCAACAGCGTTTCGCCCATGACAGTCGTCATCTCCGAAACAGAAGCGCAGGAAGGATACCCGCCATGTTACAGGAAATTAAATTCAATTTGCCTAGCGCAAGCGACCCTCTGCAGGTGATCGGCAGAGGCCTGGATCTCCTCAACGATCCCTGGCTGAACAAGGGGACTTCATTTACGCTCGAAGAGCGCAAGGCGTTGGGACTGAGTGGCCTGTTACCGCCATTCGAGGCCGACATGGAAGAGCAGGTTCAGCGTGTCATGGAAAACTACCGGCATCATATCGATCCGCTGGACAAATACGTTTTCCTTATTGGCCTGGCTGACCGCAACGTCACCCTGTTTTACCGGGTACTGATGGAAAACCTGCTTGAAATGACACCCATTATGTACACCCCCACGGTAGGTTATGCCTGTCAGAAATTCGGGCACATTTACCGCAAGAACCGTGGTATGTATCTAACATTGCGCCACAAAGGGCGCATTGCCGAGGTGCTTGGAAACTGGCCCAAGGACGAAGTCGACATCATCGTCATTTCCGATGGAAGCCGCATCCTGGGGCTGGGCGACCTGGGGGCCAACGGCATGGGCATCCCGATCGGAAAACTGGTGCTTTACGTGGTTGGCGCGGGGCTGCACCCGCATCGCACCCTGCCGATCTTGCTGGACGTGGGCACCGATAACGAAGAGTTGCTCAACGATCCGCTGTATCTTGGCATGACGCATCGCCGTGTCCACGGTGACGAATTCTACGAAATCGCCGATGAGTTCGTGCAGGCGGCTACCGACCGCTGGCCAAACGTCCTGATCCAGTGGGAAGACTTCACCAATGACAAAGCGTTTCCCTTGCTGAACCGTTACCGGGAGGACGTGCTTTGCTTCAACGACGATATCCAGGGAACCGGCGCGGTTGCGCTGTCCGGGCTGCTGGCAGCCATGCGGATCCGGGGGGAACACCTCTCTGACCAGCGTATTGTCTTCTGTGGCGCCGGCTCAGCCGCCGTTGGTATCGCTGACATGATCTGTGCCGGTATCGCAGACGAGCACAGTATGACAACGCAGGAAGCCCGTGAACTGGTGTGGATGTGCGATTCCAGGGGGCTTGTCACAACCAGGCGGAAAAGCGGTCTGGAAGAGCACAAATTGCCCTATGCACGCGACGAGAAATCTGCGAACGATCTCCTGGAAGTAGTCAAACGGGTCAGGCCCACGGTGTTGATCGGTGCCAGCGGCCACGCTCACACCTTCACCGAGGACGTGGTGAAGACCATGCACAAACACTGCGAACAACCCATTATTTTCGCGCTCTCCAACCCGACCACCAAGGCCGAGTGCACGGCAGAAAATGCTTATGGCTGGACCAGAGGCAAAGCCATTTTTGCCAGTGGAAGCCCATTCAGCGCGGTGAGGTTCAACGGCAAAGTCCTGGTTCCGGGCCAGGGCAACAACATGTTCATCTTTCCAGGTATTGGGCTGGGCGCGGTGTGCTGCGGTGCGCGAAAAATAACTGATGAAATGTTTTTCACCGCGGCCAAGACCCTGGCCCACATGGTTACCGAAGAAGAACTGAATGCCGGAACGATCTATCCGGACCTGGGAAAAATCCGGCAAATTTCGTTGGCTATCGCGGCAGCGGTGTGCCGTCTGGCCTGGGATGAAGGGTTGGCCCGCTACGCCGAGCCGGAAGATATCCGGCACTATGTGCGCGAGCAAATGTATCGCCCGGATTACAGGCCTTACATTGCGGTTTGAGGCTGGCAGGCAACCCTATGACCGATCCATCGCAGGGATGGCCTGCTTCTGCCGAGACTGGTATATTAATTTTTATTAACTTACATACAATCAAACACTGAGGATCGAAGAATCATGGCTATTGCAAAGACCCTGATCACCTACCTGGACGACAAGGGCATCAGCTACGACCTGGTGGAACATGCACACACCGCTACCGCTGTGGAGTCCGCCCACGCAGCACACGTCCCTGCTCACCAGGTGGCCAAGGCTGTGGTATTACGCGACGAAAGCGGTTATGTCGTCAGTGTGCTCCCGGCCAACCACTCGCTGGAAATCAGCTGGGTTAATGCTGAACTGGATCGCAGGCTGGAAATGGCCGAAGAAAAGGAGTTCAAGGCCCTGTTCGAGGACTGCGAGTCGGGCGCGGTTCCCGCACTGGGTGAAGCCTACGGCATACAGGTCATCTGGGACGACGAACTCCAGTACACTCGCGATATCTACATCGAGGCCGGTGACCACGAGCACCTGATCTGGCTGGAACGAAAAGACTTCAAAAAATTGATGGCATCGTTGCCGCATACCATCATCAGCAAGGATGAGGAAGTCGGCAGCTGGAAATACTGATTGTCTGCAGGAGTAACCCCGCGCCTACATGACCTCAAGGAATCCGCAAGGGCAAACCTCGACACACTTACCGCATTCCTTGCAGTTGTCGAGGTTGATGGTGAAATACATACCCGGACCGGCAGACTCGACTTTGGTAAAACAGCCGGACGTGCAATACATGTAGCACTGTTCGCAGCCAAAACAGGAACCACAGGAAAAGCAGCGGTCGACTTCGGCCAGGAACTGCTCCTCAGCGATGGTTTTCTCCACTTCCGCCATCCCCATGGTGATTCGCTGCTCACCCGGAAGTTTTGCCGATTGCACTGCATCCGCCTGGGGCTTGGTGGCAAACAACACGTTTTCTGAATCAATATCCGGCCGCACCGGCCCGGGTTCCCGTTCCGATCCGCTGCCACGAAACCCGGCATGTAATTGCTCGGCTGCACGCCTGCCCTGCACAATGGCCTCTCCCGCTATCCCCAGGCCCAGGGCGTCACCGCCGGCCAGCACATCGCTATCCAGTGCACCCTTGGCGTCAGCGATGAGCCAGTTGCCGTCATGATCGAGAGATTCCAGGCCGGTCAGTTGTGGCACCTGGGAAATTGCCGCGATCACCGTGTCCGCCTGAAGGCTGAACTCTGAATGGGCAATCGGCACCGGGCGGCGCCGGCCGGATGAATCGGGTTCGCCCAGCTGCATCCGCTGAGCCCGGACACCGGTGAGCCTGCCATCGGCAAGGCGCTCAATTTTTACCGGTGTGGCCAGCAACATAAGGTCAATGCCTTCGTCCAGCGCATCATCGATTTCGTGATCGATCGCAGGCATTTCCTCGCGGGAACGCCGGTAAAGTATCGTGACCTCAGCCCCTCCCCTTTTTGCACATCGCGCGGCGTCAATCGCGGTATTACCGCCGCCGACGACCACGACGTGCAGACCGGTCGCAATGGTTTCACCGTTATTCATACGGGACAGGTAATCTGTACCGGACCAGACTGATGGGCCATCTCCGCCGGGGACCGGCAGCCCCAGCCCCTGCTGGGCGCCAATACCCAGGTAAAGGCCACTGTGGCGTGAACGCAGCGTTTCCAGGCTGATATCTTTTCCAACCGTGGTCTTCAATTCAAGCTCGACACCCAGGTCGAGAATTTTTTGAATCTCGGCGTCCAGCACATTCTGCGGCAAGCGGTAATCAGGCACCCCGTAGCGCAGCATCCCTCCGGCTTTTTCACGAGCGTCATAAATGGTTACCCGGTAACCGCGCCTGGCCATCTGGTAGGCAAACGAGAGACCGGAAGGCCCTGCTCCCACTACGCCCAGCCACTCACCACAGTCCCTGTCACGGCTACGCGGAAGGGGTAATCCTGCGCTGATTCCAAAATCACCCAGAAAGCGTTCGAGCGCATTGATTGCCAGGGGCTGGTCCAGATCCGAGCGGTTACAGTGGTTTTCACAGGGATGGGGGCAAATCCGGCCCAGGGTTGCCGGAAACGGATTGACATCTGTAATCAGTCGCCATGCTTTTGCATACGCCTCTTCGCGGGAGATCCCGGTCTTGTGGCGTTGCGCAACCTCGCCGATCCATCCACGGATGTCACCGCAGTTGGCGCACCCAACCTGGCATGGAGCTGTTTTCTCCACTTGCCGGGGCCGGTAGGACGGTGTGATCCGTTCGCTCAAAGGTGCGTTTCCTTGTGCCGGGATATTTCAGCATTGAGATAGCGGATGCGGTGCGACATGGTTTTCAGCAGATTCACTGCCAGCAAGGGATCCTCGCGGATTCTCGTGAGTAGTGCTTTCTTATCGATCTTCAAAACCCTCGCTTTACCGGCTGCCCGCACCGTGGCGGAGCGAACTTCTTTCTCAAATACTGCCATTTCTCCAAAGAAATCGCCAGCCTCAAGGAAAGCGAGATGTTGCTCCACACCGTCTTCAGACTTCTGCACGACCTCGACCCGCCCCCCTTGCACCACGTACATACTGTCGCCGGTTTTGCCTTGCTGGATAATGTCTTCGCCGTCTTTATAGACTTTACCAAGTGCTCCTCTGACCATGATCAGGCGACCTTCCTCTTGATTTGCTTCTTGTTGGATTTCGGCCATAAACTACCGCTGACACTGAGCAGCAGGTTGTAAATAAAGCCGGGATGGAGCGTGCCGCGGAACATCTCGACATACGGCGCGCTGCCGGTGAACATATTCCACAGCAATGAACTCATATGCGGCTTCGCCCCGTCCTTTGCCTGTTCCTTGCTTGCCATGCCCAGCATGGCCCTGCGGGTGAGGCGTGAATTTTTCATGATGGCGTTGGTGGCGAACATGACCTTGCCCACCCGGTTATCGTTCACGATATTCCTGCAGGTGGGCCAATAGTGTTTCTCGAAGTCCTTTTTCGACACGCCGTGGAACACGGCCGTGGTTGCCGCCGCCTTGCCGGTTCTGAAAGCGGCGCCGATGCCGTCCTTGTACAGGCGCGTAATACCGCTGTCGCCGATCATCACGACACGGTCAGCGTACGGTCTCTTGCGGGCGCCGAGATTGATCAGCGGAGAACAACTGCAGACGCAGGGCGTGGTATCGGTGGGAAAAGTACGGCGCACCACCGGATCGTTCAGAAAGGCGTGAACCAGTTCCTGGTCCAGGTCGTCCCCCACCATTACGACTGTCGCGAACTGTCCCTTGGGTATGATCGCCGCGAATTCGAAGCGGGGGATGTCGAGCAGGAAAACATGCACGGACTTGCCGAGAATCCTGTGTATTTCTTTTTCCGTCGACTTGAATTCACAGATGTAGCCCCGGGTGGTTTTTGGGGGCTCGAATTCCGACGTCAGGTCGTCGAGCATATTGATGAAATTGCTGTTGACGCCAGCTGCGACCGCAACCAGGTCATAGGATTCCGCCTGCCCGTCCGCAAACTTCAGATACGGTAATCCACCCCGGCTCTCGACGTCTGTTATCAGCTTACGAACAACGTTGGCGCCGCTATCCGTCGCCATGCCCTGCAAATAGCCGTCAAAGCTCTCCAGCGGCGCGTCACCGCCTTCACGCGGCCCATTGCCACGATACAAGGCCGCAATGCGCTGTTCATGCACCGGGCTTTCGATGGAAACATCGCCCACATCCATGTGCACCACGTAAGATTCAACACCGCGTTGCACGACCCGCTCGGGCAGCACAATGCCCTCAGTTGCTAGTATCTGCACCAGGGACTCGGAAACGATGCCGCCGCAATGATTGCAACCCGCCGGACCGCAATACTGGAAAGCCCGCGGTTCGAAAATATCAACCTCGATATCGAGATCGATGGCGTTGGCCATTTTCAACAGGAAATAGGAAAAAAAGGAACCCGCCGGACCTCCTCCCACGACAGCAACTCTTGACCCGTCGCGCAGGTTGAAATCCAGATCGTCGTCCTCAACTATGGAGGAGAATGAATCAGCAACAGAGGTTGGTGGTGATAACTTCAATAATGCTCCTTAAGCTCAGGTTAATGTTCTGTTAGTCTACGGTCTGCCCTGACAAGTAAATTAGGACATAGATCAAATAATTGGAAAAAATCTTGCCATGCGTGTACTCAGTGAACAGGTAGAGATCAACGCCCCGGCACAAGCCGTCTGGGAAGTGCTGGCTGACTTCGGCGGTGTTGCAGACTGGGCGCCCTACATGCGCAAGTCGCACCTGATCGGTGACCTGCAATCCGGCATCGGCACACGCCGTGGTATGCGCCATGCCTGGGGCTTTCGATTCGAAGAATCCGTCACCGAGTGGAATGAAGGCGATGGCTACTCTTTTGACGTGTTCCGCGCACCCTTCCCCATGAAGGACGTCAAGGAATCCTGGATCGCAGGCCGCGACAACGGTCTCTCCACCGTATCAACACGCGTCACATACGAAATGCATCTTGGTCCCGTGGGAAGAATTCTCGACTGGATGATGGTCCGGTTTATCGTCCAGCGGGAGATGCGGGCCGGACTGCGCGGACTGAAGCAGTACCTGGAAACCGGTGCTGGCAAGTCCATTGCCCTGCAACACGCCGACTGAATATCCGCCCGCCACACGGCAACCCCCCTTAGTCCCCGCCGGGACCTGAAGTCAGGTTTCCAGCGCCTCGGCAATTTCCTGCAACACAGCCGGATCCTCGATGGTTGCCGGCATGACATATTCCTGGCCTTCTGCAATTTTTCGCATCGTTCCACGCAGGATTTTACCGGAGCGGGTCTTCGGTAAACGCGCCACCACCAGGATGTCTCTTGGCGTTGCAATCGGGCCAACCTGTGAACGGACGATCTGCACGAGATCTTTTTTCAATCCCACTTCGTCAACCTGCACTCCCGCGTTGAGCACCACAAAGCCGAATGGCAATTCGCCTTTTAGCTTGTCCTCGACACCAATCACGGCGCATTCAGCCACATCCGGATTCGTCGCCAACGCCTCTTCCAGCGCACCGGTTGAAAGGCGGTGGCCGGCTACATTGATCACATCGTCAATCCGGCTCATCACCCAGACATAGCCCTCTGCATCCACCACGCCCGCATCACCGGTCAGGTAGCAGTTCTCGAAACGTGCCAGGTAGGTGTCGAAATAACGCTGCTGGTTACCCCACAGGGTCGGCAGGGTTCCGGGCGGTAAGGGTAACCGCACGACAATGTTGCCGGACTCTCCGGGAGCAACTTCATTGCCCATGTCGTCCAGCACGCGAATGTCGTAGCCCGGCACCGCCACGGTCGGAGATCCCGCTTTCACTGGCAAGGGTTCGATTCCCAAAGGATTGGCCGCCATAGCCCAGCCACTTTCCGTTTGCCACCAATGGTCTATAACCGGTACTTCAAGTTGTTTCTCGGCCCAGTGCAGGGTGTCCGGATCACAGCGTTCACCGGCCAGGAAAAGCGTATCCAGGCTGCTGATATCATGCTGGCGCAACAAGGCGCCATCCGGATCCTCGCGCCTTATGGCGCGAAAAGCAGTAGGCGCCGTAAACAGGCACTTGACCCGGTGCTGTTCGATGACACGCCAGAAAGCGGAGGCATCGGGCGTTCCCACGGGTTTGCCCTCGTAGAGTATCGAGGTGCAGCCATGCAGCAGCGGTGCATAGACAATATAGGAGTGACCCACCACCCAGCCGATATCAGAAGCCGCCCAATACACGTCACCGGGTTGAACATCATAGATATGATCCATGGACCATTTCAGGGCCACGGCGTGACCCCCATTGGGCCGTACCACGCCCTTTGGTTCACCGGTGGTGCCGGATGTATACAGAATATAAAGTGGATCGGTTGCGGGTACGGCAACGCAGCCGAACGCCTGTGCGCTCTCCATCGCCTGATCCCAGGAAATGACGTAAGGCTGTAATACGTCGAGCGGAAGCTGGGGCCGGGAGACGAGAATTCGCGGCATTTCAGTTGCGCCGGCAATCGCCAGGGCTTCCTCCAAAAGCGGCAGGTAGGGAATGACACGGCTGCCCTCGATGCCGCAACTGGCGCTCACCACCAGTTTGGGGTCGGCATCGATTATGCGTGTCGCCAGTTCCTTGGCGGCAAATCCTCCGAACACCACTGAATGAATGGCGCCAATCCGGGCGCAGGCGAGCATCGAAATAACCGCTTCCGGAATCATCGGCATGTAAATGATGACCCGGTCACCAAGGGCAACACCATGTTGCAGCAGAACACCGGCAAAACGGGCTACCAGGTCGAGGAGTTCATCATAACTGTAAGTAATGACCTGGCCGGTTACCGGGCTGTCGTATATCAGGGCAGCTTGTTCGCCCCTACCGGATTCGCAGTGCCGGTCGAGCGCGTTGTAACAGGTATTGATTTCGCCGCCTGCAAACCACTCGTAAAAAGGAGCATTGCTGTCATCCAGTACCTTGTCCCAGCGTTTGGACCAGTACAGCTGATCGGCGGCATCGCCCCAGAACTGTTCCGGCCTGGCCAATGAATTGCGGTAATTTTCTATGTAGGACATGACCGGCCTGCCTGCTGATTTTCTATGAGAATACACTACGGGATTACGCACATCGTAGAATGATGATGATCAACAAACCATAGAGCTTTAGTCAGAAAAATTTCAAGTGCGAATTGAGCTCCAGAATTCCATCTGGCTCCAACCGGCTGGCTATGGCCAACATCAATTCCGCTGTCGCAAGAGCATCGATCAGCGCATTGTGCGCCGTGTAGCGAGGCAAGCCGTAAGAATTTCGGATTTGTCCCAGCTGCAGATCACCCTGCCTGATCGGCATTTCACGCCGCCGCCTCATCCGGTATTCGATGCGCATGGTGTCCAGTACGATAAATCCCGGAATAAGGCCGGCCCAGCTTTCACAGGCTTTCCTGAGAAATGAAATATCCAGACCGGCATGGTGGAATACCCAAACCCTGCCCCGCGCTGCATCGAACAACTCTTCCAGCCCGGTTTCCAGTGACCGCCCTTGTGCTACTTCGCTGTCCAGCAATTCGTGTATCACTGCGCTGGAACCTACAGACCGCTCTGCATTGATCAGCATGTAGCGGTTCGAACCCAGCTGAATCCTGCCCCTGTCGATCAATGTCCAGCCCATGGAGATTATCTCGTTGTGCCCCTTATCCATTCCGGTCAACTCCAGGTCGACCGATATCAGCGGCGTGTTCTCCATGTTGCCGATGTCGAGGGAAGCGCAAGCGTCAAGATAATTACTCAACACCGGCTGTGCACAGGCTTTTGCCAGCTTGTGACATCGTCTGCCGTGCCGCCGCCGCTGTAACATCAGTGCACCTGGTAGCGCAGCGCCAGGGCGTTTTGGGCTTCGACCACCAGCATGAATGCCGCTTTGAGGTTGCGGCGCATCAAGGGGGACAACTCGTCCGCAGGCACAAAATTGCCTGGATCTTGCCCCGCGGACATTTGCTCGGCCTGGTAACCCAGGCGGATACGGTTGATCAGGATCAGCGCATCCCGCAGGCTGCTGGCATCATTTTCATTCATCATGCCCGCCTTGACGGCCAGCTCGATCCGGCGAAACGTGTTCGGCTCGGTGATACCAGCCTCCAGCGCACGCATTCTGACCAGGTCCGTGATGGGTACAATACCTCGGTGCTTCAGATTCAAACCTTCACTGTGCGACCCGTCGTCCTCCTGGACGAAGCGCCTGAAAAAGCCCAGCGGCGGACGGTGGTGCAGCACATTGGCGGCCATGAACCGCCGGAATATGCGATTTTCCCGGGCCCGGGTGGTCGCGTATTCCAGTAATTCCTCAACCAGGTGAGCCTCTCCATGAACACAGCGCATGTCAAAAAATATGCTGCTGTGCATCACTGATTTGGGATCGGGCTCGTCTATCCAATTATCGAAATGTCGTTTCCACCTGGCCAGGGAAACCCTCCACCTGGCATTCCGGGCCATAACCTCCCCGGGGCAATAAACGTAGCCAAGACGATCCAGTCCAGTGCAGACGAATTGGGCCAGTTTTGAGAAATACTCCGCCTCTTCGTCGCTGGCCTTACGCTCGAGGATAATGCCATTGTCCTGATCGCTTCTGGCAGTCTGCTCCTCTCTGGCCTGTGAGCCGAACGCGATCCAGGCATAAGGCATGGGGGGCCGACCGTGCTCAATTTCCGCGAATTGCAGGAGCCTGACAGTGAACGCGTCGGTAATATGCGTCACCATGCGCCCGATTTGCTCTACATCCCTCCCCAGGGTGACCATGCGCTCGAACAGCGATGGCAGGCGCCGGCTCATCACCACTAATTCGTCAACGGATTTCTTTTTGTGAATATCGCGGACCAGCCTCAGGGGATGCTCGGATTGTGACCTGAGGATGTCGCCAGCAGTGACCAGCCCCAGCGGCTTTCCACCTTCGACGATCGGAAGATGATGGTAGTTTTCCCGCATCATCAACAGCAACGCCGCATCCGCGCCTGCGTCGGCAGACAGCGTCGTCGGTTCTTTTGTCATCACCCTTTCGATCGCCGTATCTGACTCCAAATCAGCGGCCAGAACACGTACGCGCAAATCCTTGTCGGTTACGATCCCAACCAGGTCAGGCCCCCGCATCACGAGTACACTGGAAACGTTTTTATCGCTCATCAGCTTTGCTGCCTCGCGAATGCTGGCATTGCAGTCAATGGTGACCGGCTGTCTCCGCTGCAGATCACGCATCTGGGTAAAAGAGTGCTGGACCTGCGCAGCGGCGCTGAGCCGTGTTTTCAGGTGACTGCTGAAGTATTCGGACAGCAATGGATTCCGTTCACGAAGTTTTGCAAACTCGGCTTCGGCCAGGTGCCAGATGAGACAATCCTCCTCCGCCTCAGCCCCATAGTCTTTTAACTCGCCGTGAAAATAGATACCGTGACCGAACAACCCGCCCTCTGAACGCTTGTCGAGAAATCTGCTTTCCGCATCGACCAGGCGCACTGCCCCCTTGCGGATTACGGCAAGCCCGGCCCCGCTGGAGGAAGAAAAAATCGATTTACCCCGCGGGTAGTAAACTGCTTCCAGTTTGCTGGCCAGTGTTCGCAACTCATCCCACTCGAGTGAATTGAACGGGGGGACCGTGTGAAGGAATTCCGAGGCGAGACTGACATCTTGCATAGACTGATTCTAAATGTTGACCGGCTTTTCAAAAAGGAAAAAAGCAGGACCCGTTTTCGCTGGCCCCGCATTTCTGCCTCGTTATGGTTTGAGCTAGTGATCGACAGCCGCTGCGGCGCCCTTGGGCACGCGGATATCTTCCACCAGGTGCTGGATGTCCTCCGGCGGAGGCGCCGTCACCTTGGAGACGACGATGGCGACTGCGAAGTTGAGCAACGCGCCGACCGCTCCAAAAGATTCGGGCGAGATACCCATGAACCAGTTATCCGGGCTGTTGGCCGACATTTCGGTGCCTGGCACGAAGAACCAGCCTTTAAACCAGAAGATGTAAACCAGGGTCGAAATCAGGCCCGTCAACATGCCGGCAATCGCACCGTCCCGGTTCATCTTCTTGTTGAAAATACCCATCATAAGGGCCGGGAAGATCGACGAAGCGGCAAGGCCGAAGGCCAGCGCCACCACCTGAGCTGCAAATCCAGGCGGATTCATGCCGAGATATCCAGCCAGCAGAATTGCGCCGGCCATGGCGATACGGCTGGCCAGCAGCTCTTTCTTCTCGGAAATATTCGGCACAATCATGCCTTTTAGCAGATCATGCGAGACGGCAGACGATATCGCCAGCAACAAACCGGCTGCAGTGGACAACGCCGCGGCGAGCCCACCGGCCGCTACCAGGGCGATCACCCAGTTGGGCAACTTGGCAATTTCCGGATTGGCGAGCACCATGATGTCACGGTCCACCTTGACCATCTCGTTACCTTTCCAGCCAAAACCTTCCGCCCTGGCGGCAAAAGCAACATCCTTGTCGTTGTAATACTGGATGCGCCCGTCACCGTTCTTGTCCTCGAATTTCAGCAAACCGGTGGTCTCCCAGTTCCTGAACCAATCCGGACGTTCTTCATAAACCAGGTTGCCGTCCACAGCGCCTACTTCACCAGTCTGGATAGTGTTCATCAGGTTCAGGCGCGCCATGGCTCCAACCGCGGGGGCGGTCGTGTACAAAATAGCGATAAAAACCAGCGCCCAACCTGCAGAAACGCGTGCATCAGCTACCTTGGGTACCGTGAAGAAGCGGACGATCACATGCGGCAGACCGGCGGTGCCGATCATCAGCGACAAAGTCAGCAGGAATATATTGAGCGATGTGCCCTTCTGTGCCGTGTAGGCCGCGAATCCCAGGTCAGTGACAATCATGTCCAGCTTGTCAAGTAAAGACACCCCGGATCCGTCCGCCATTGAACTGCCCAGGCCGATTTGTGGAATCGGGTTTCCCGTCAGGTTCAACGCAATGAAAATTGCCGGAACAGTATAGGCAAAGATCAACACACAGTACTGAGCGATCTGGGTATAGGTGATGCCCTTCATTCCACCCAGTACGGCGTAAATGAAAACGATCCCCATGCCAACCATGACGCCAATTTCGAAGGGAACTTCGAGGAAGCGCCCGAAGGCGACGCCCACACCCTTCATTTGTCCGATTACGTATGTGATCGAAGCCGTGATGAGACAGACTACCGCCACCAGGCGAGCCGCCCTGGAGTAATAACGATCGCCAATAAACTCGGGCACCGTGAATTTGCCGAACTTGCGCAGGTAAGGCGCCAGCAGCAGGGCCAGCAGCACATAGCCGCCGGTCCAGCCCATCAGGTAAACCGACGCGTCATAACCCAGGAACGCAATCAGCCCGGCCATGGAAATAAAGGATGCAGCAGACATCCAGTCGGCGGCAGTCGCCATACCATTGGCAACCGGGTGAATCCCTTTGCCAGCCACGTAAAACTCGCCTGTGCTTGATGCCCGGGCCCAGAATGCGATACCGATGTACAGGGCAAAGGTGGCGCCTACGACAATAAAGGTCAGTGTTTTAAGGTCCATCATTTGACTCCATCAGTCTTCATGTACACCGAATTTTTTATCGAGTTTGTTCATGCGGTAGGCATAGAAAAAGATCAGCACGACAAAAACGTACATTGAACCCTGTTGGGCAAACCAGAAGCCCAGTTCGTAACCGCCCAAACTGATGGCGTTCAGTTGATCAACCAGGATGATTCCAAACAGGTAGGAAACGACGAACCAGATACTCAGGCACCATGCCACCAGCCTCAGGTTCGCCTTCCAGTAATCTTGTCTGTTTTTATTTTCACTCATGGTTAGCCCCAGCGGCGGTGTATCCAAAGCCATTGCTCCGGGTATTCGCGGACCCAGTCTTCGATCACAGCAGCGATCATTTCGGTTGTGCCCCTGATATCGATATCGCCGGCTTCGGTGCGGGGCAGAACCAGTTCATCGGTGATCTCCAACCTGAACCGCCCATTGGGCAACCGTACCGACCGTGCGCCATGGACCGGACACTCATATCGTCTCGCCAACTTGGCCAGCAAGGGATTGGTCGGGGCATCGTGACCGAAAAATGGGATATTGATGCCACGGCGGAACTTCTGATCCACCAGTACACCAACATGCACGCCGCGGTCCAGCGCACTCATCAGCTGGAACGAGGCGCCCTGGCCTGAAGCAACCAGGTTGTGGGCGATCTGCTTGCGTGCAGCGGCAATGCGTGCAGCGGCATATTTGTTGTTAGGCATGCGGAACAGCGATTGTATTTCGAGACCGAATTTTGCCGCGGCCATGGGCAGTAGTTCGAAATTGGCTATATGCCCTGTAAAAATGATTGCCGGCAGGCCATCATCGCGCAACTTGATGAACTGTTCCGCATTTTTTACTTCGATACGGCCGGCGCCCAGGTTGTTTTCATCGAGGTCGAAGATTTTGTCAAGATAACCGTACTCGAGTACGGTTCTTGCCGTTTGTGCCCAGCTGTCGCTGGCAATCTGTTCACGCTCGTCGAGACTTTTCTCCGGAAAGGCACGTTCCAGATTGTCCATTGCAACTTTGTGTCGGCCTGTTTTTGGACCGAGCCAGCGCGCAAAACGCTCAAACACCCTGGCCGCACTATCCATGGGAATGAGGCGCAGGGCCTTGAGAAAAATGAATATGAGCTGCGCGACCAACCAGTCGCGGAAGTTGCGTAATGATTGCAGAATTCGGTAGCGCCAATTCACCCGGATTACAAGCCCGCAATCAAACTCAAAGTGAGACCACAATCTTGCCGAAAACCTGGCGGTTTTCGAGACGCTCAAGACCCTTGCCGATCTGGTCAAGCGGAATTTCGAGATCTATGACGGGTTTTACGACTCCCGCCGCCAGTTTTCCGAGCGATTCTTCGATGTTGCGCATGGTGCAGCCAAAACTGCCGATCAGGCGCAATTGCCGCTGGAATAGCTGAAACAGGTTGATTTGAGCCTTGATACCGGTCGTCGAACCGCAGGTCACCAACCGGCCGCCCACTTTCATTGAAAACATACTGCCTTCCCAGGTATCCACACCCACATGTTCGAACACGACATCGACACCCTGTTTTTTAGTCAGCTTGCGGAGCCGGCCTTCGAAGCGGTCCGTCTTGTAGTTGATCGCGTGATCAGCACCAAGAGCGATCGCCTGTCGCGCCTTCTCATCGCTGCCCACAGTGGTATAGACGGTGCAGCCAATGGCCTTTGCCAACTGAATCGCGGCCGTTCCAATTCCGCTGCCGCCTGCGTGGACCAAAATACTTTCACCCGGTTGAAGTTTGGCATTATCGAACAGCATGTGCTCTACCGTGCCGAAGGTGATCGGCGTGCAGGCCGCCGCAACCGGATCGAGCCCATCGGGGGCCGGAACAAACAGCCGTGCCGGAAAATTCATCAACTCCTGTGCAAACCCATCAATATGAAATCCAAAAATGCCGGCCACATTTTCACAGAAGTTATCGCGCCCTTCCTGGCAGGGTTCACAGCTGCCACAGGTATTGGCGCCATATAATGCGCCGATCTGGCCAACCCTCAGACCACTGACGTTTTTTCCAACCGCAACGATCTCACCGGATGCTTCCGCACCCACCGTGATGGGCAGTTCGCGCTTGGCAAACGCCATCCCGCGCCAGCCCCAGACGTCGATATGGTTTAATGCTACCGCACTGATCCGGACCTGAATTTCATCATCCGCCGGTGCTGCGGGAGCGTCGACATCTACGATCCTCAAATCACGCTCGCCAAAATTTCTCAGTGCTCTCATGTTTCCTTTTTCCGGTTGATCAACGATCAGGGTTTCAGTTTCGTATCGACAGACCGGCGGATACACCGCCATCGATGGGGATGACTGCACCGGTTATATATGCTGCGGACGGTGAAAACAGAAACCGGGTCAGGGCGCCCACCTCCGCGGGTTCGGCAAAGCGCCTCAGCGGTATTTGCGACTCGACCTTTTCGCGATAATCCGCATAGGGCGCCATCAAGTCCGTATCGACGTACCCGGGCGAGACGTAGTTCGCGGTCACACCCTTGCGCGCCAACTCGATGGCCAGCGTCCTGATATAACTCAACATCGCGCCTTTGGAGGCCGAATAGATGGAATTTCCGGACACACCCCTTTGTGAGGTTATCGATCCGATAGCAACGATCCGGCCGGATCTGGAACGCATCAGCGGACGGGCTGCAGCTCCCGCCAGGCGAGTGAGCGCCCAAAAATTTAACTGGAACAGCACTTCGGCGCGATCCTGATCGACCAGTGCCGCCAGCGTGTCATAGGATCCCCCGGCGTTGTAGACCAGCCCATAGAGCCCTTCGCTCTCGGCAATCACAGCGGCAAATTCATCCACCTGGTCACGGTCGCCCAGATCTACCTTGTGGCTGTTGATGGCTTGCGACGGATAGCGGCCCTGCAATTCCTGGCTCAACTGCGCCGCCGCATCGGCGGAGCCCAGGTAAGAGAACGAGACATCGTAACCGTCAGCAGCCAGCGAGGTTACGATCCCCCGGCCGATGCCTTTGGCGCCGCCTGCCACAAAAACTGTTTTACCGTTGCCTGAACCTGTCATTTTGGTGCCCTTATTCCGGCTCTGCGGAAAAGATCAGGCATACGTTTTGACCGCCAAACCCAAAGGAATTGGACATCACTACGTTTACCTCCTGGTCTCTTTTCACGTTGGGCACGACATCCATCAGGATATTAGGGTCCTGCTCGATGCAGTTGATCGTCGGCGGAATCACACCAGCGTTGATTGTTAACAGGGAAATAGCGGACTCGATTGCGCCCGCTGCGCTCAGCGTGTGACCGATCATTGATTTGTTGGAACTGATGGGCGTGTTGCCCAATTCGCCGCCAAGCGCCTCGGACAGGGCCAGGTATTCCATCTTGTCGTTTTCCGGCGTGCTGGTGCCGTGAGCGTTGATACAGTCAATGTCATCTGGTGACATGCCGGCATCAGTCATTGACCGGGTTATCGTTTCGATAATGGCTGAACCGTCCGGCTTGGAGCGGGTGCGGTGAAAGGTATCTGCCCTTTCGCCAGTTCCCCGCACAACGCCGAGGATTTTAGCTCCGCGTGCTTTTGCCGCATCATAAGATTCCAGCACCAGCGTGGCCGAACCTTCTGCCATGACAAAGCCGTCGCGACTCCTGGAAAAAGGCTTGGATGCACCCGGCGGGTCATCATTCTGCGTGGAAAGTGCTGACAGCAGTGTGAATCGGACGACCATTTCTTCGCAAATCTCACCGTCGGTCCCGATACACAGTGCAGCATCCGTATCGCCCCGGCGTATTGCTTCAACGCCCAGTTGCATGGAACTCGCACCGGAAGCACATGCAGTGGTCAGTGAAATTGGCTGCCCTTTGCTGCCAAATTCGTCGGCCAGGTGTTCCGCGATGCTGCCGAACTGAAAAAGCGAATAGTAATGATCATATTCGCCTTCTGCCGCGTTCTTTATCAGGCGTTCATAACCAGAGCGGCCTGCCCCGTCGGCGCCTCGATATATTTCCATTCGCTGGTCCCATTTCGTCTCGGCCGGTGAAACTGCAAGGAACAACGGCCCAGGGAATGACCCGCGCGTTCCGATGGCTGACTGTGCAATGGCTTCGGAAGCTGACTTCCTGGCCAGCGCAAGCGAATGGAGTGGAGAGCAGTAAGGACCATCGCCCTGCCAGTCGATCAGGCCCGCTATCTGTGTGCGCAAACCAGCTGTCGGAAAGCGGGATATCCTGCGCACTCCCGATACGCCGGAAGTCAGATTTCGCCAGTTGTCCTCTTTGCCTTCACCCAGTGAAGTGACGACGCCGATACCGGTGACCACCACAACCGGGCGGCCCAAATGATCTTTTAAAGACTGGCTCATGCGCTAAGCTGTTCCTCTCAATGGCCCGTCCGGGGTGTCGATCAGAGCGAGGCTCTCCCCCCTCCAGTGCCCCCAGCTGCTGATCAGAATCCGGTCCAGGTTGCCGCCATATTCCTGCTCTACACCGGAGTCGTCAAAAGGATCGAAAAAAGCCCCCTTTGATACGGATAACGACGCCAACGCCACGTTGACCGGGAACTGTGCTTCCATGGTATTTCCCAGAATGGTCGTAACACCCCTGATGGCGGGGTCGATGCCAAGATTTGCCAGGCCGTCCAGAAACTCGTGCTCTTCGCTGAGTTGAGGTTCAATACCGCAGCAACCTGACAGGACAGGCAGTTGTCCCTGCGGAAGTTGGGCGGAAACTTTTTCCAATAGTTCGTCAGCGCTTTTTCGGGCTGCGCCGGCCTGCCTGTTGCAACGGCCTGAAACCACCTGCTTGATTCGCGCATACGGTCTGATACCACGCGCCTGCGCATGCTCAGCTGACTCCAGCACGAGAAATGCTCCGGCGCTGCCCATGATCATGCCGCCATCACTGCCTTCTCGCGACCATACCGGGCCGTGTTCTCCCTCCCATAAAGCGTTACCAAGGGCCATCAGCATGGTCATATCACCACGCTCGGCAATATAGGCACCGCCTACCAGGAACAACTCGCCCTGCCCTTTTTGGATTTGCGCAACCGCTGTTTCAATCGCACTCACCCCAGCCATTTCCTCGCCCATGAAGGTGCGCGAAGAATCGGTCACACCGTGAACAATGGAAATATTGCCGGCCATCAGGTTGGAAAGCTGTGCGAGGAACAAGGTTGGGCGCAATTCGCTCATCAGGGACGCATTGAGCCGCTCACCCGGATTATCCGACGCATCGAGTTCGTCCATGATGGCCGAATCAACTTCAATATCACGCTCCCCACCGCCGGCGGCTACGATCATATTCGTAGCAGCCAGCAATTCGGCATCCTGTGCAATGCCGGCGTCGGCTAAAGCCAGGCCGGCCGTATAGGTACCCAGATGCTGCCACTGGCCCATCTGGCGCTGATCGCTTCGCTTGGGGATTTGGGCCGAAATGTCAAAATCCACAATCGGGTGAACCGGGTATGGCGCCTGGTCCGTGTTATTAACCGATGCCAGCGGAGGCTTACCGCAAGTCAGCTGTTCCCAATGGGTCTCAAGCCCTTCTCCAAGGGAGCTGACCAGCCCGATTCCCGTAACCCAGACTTCTGATTTTTCGGTAGTCAATATTTCACTCTTCTGCTGAACGGCTGATTTCGCCAAATCGATCGAGCATATTCTCTCGCAGGGCGTCGTTTGGAAAAGGCATGATCCTGAACGTCAGATTACTGTCGCATATTCTTTTGCCTTCACTCGATATTCTTGCCCTGGTGATGGCAAAACCTGATCCGTCGTGCTCCAGGTCCGCCTCGACGCGTAAAACAGAACCCGGTTCCACGAACGTTCGCATCTTGGCGTTAT
Source organism: uncultured Lysobacterales bacterium (assembly GCA_937924405.1). Lineage (GTDB taxonomy): Bacteria > Pseudomonadota > Gammaproteobacteria > Xanthomonadales > SZUA-36 > JAHEFT01. The sequence goes on along the minus strand of CALDVW010000011.1, from coordinate 1,427 downwards.
TGACGCTGGCCAGAAACGGCATTTTTTCGAATTTCAGGCGGGATAAGATCATGAAGCCCGATGCCTGTGCCATGGTTTCGATCAGCAACACACCGGGAACCAGTGGTGAGCCGGGAAAATGTCCCTCGAAAACAGTACTTTCCATAGGAACCTCTGCCCGGGCAACGGCTTTACCGTTGACCGGATCAAGTTCCTCGACAATGTCGATCATCTGGAAGTACTCAAGGAGCACGGAAGTTCCGGCTTAAGCGTCTTTGGCCGCGATTACTTCATCAATCCGCGCACACAGTTTGCTCAAGACAAAATATTCGTCGACCAGGGCGTTATTTTCATTCAGCTCCTCGGTCCATTGCTCCAACGGAATTTTGATGCCGAAATGCTTGTCGATGGCAAAAGCGATATCCAGAAAATCCAGGCTATCGATACCAAGGTCGGTGAAAGCATTCTTTTCCGGTGTGATTTCTTCCAAGGGTATGTCACTGGTGTCAGCGATAATTTCCGCTACAGCGTCAAATGTGGTGCCCATTCAATTTCCTTGCTTACGTAATTTTATCAAGCGCCATAATAACGCGCTGTCGGGTTTGGTATCAATGAATTAAACCGCCCGTCACCGACACTTGGGCGGCACCGGAATCCCACATCCATTCCGGGGTCAGGATTGGGGGACAGTTCCGGTTCTCGAGCACCACAACCCGGTGATATTTCCCCGGCGCCTGAAGCGGGTTGGCACTACGTCCGGAAAATGGCTCGTTACATCAGTTTCTAATTGTGATTCGAAGTTTTCAGCTTGTATTGCAACCATTAGATTTACCAGCGGCTCATTGACTTCAATCAGGTTGTTGAGCCTCTGCCAGTATCTATTACAGCCTGTTGATCAAAGACAAATACAAGCCGGTATGTGAACCGTATGATTCGCTCGCGAATACACCTATTGGGAGTTGGGAGAGTGCGTCATGGCCCGGAAAATCCTTAAGCAATTGATTTTGAGCTTGTCTGTCACGGCCGTTTTGAGCTGCAGTGCTGGAAGCGTCTTTGCAGACGAGGACCGTATCGATGCGCTCGAGGCCCGCATCGCTGAGCTCGAAGCGCTGGTGAGCCAGTTGCTATCCAGTCAGCAACAGGCGCCCGCGGTAAGCACCACGCAGATGGAAGCCGGCGCAGAGGCCATCGCGGAAGAGAAAGTCACTGAATTGATGGCTCAGCACCATACCAAGGAAGAGAAAAAAGCCGCGAAGCATACCTTCAAGTTTGGCGGATACATCAAGGCCGACTTGATTTACAGCGATTTTGGCGGTGGTTCGGTCTCAGGCAGCAGTGCGGGCCGCGACTTCTACCTTCCCAGCACGATTCCAGTGGGCGATGCCGGTGAATCCTACGTCGATCTGCATGCCAAGGAGTCCAGGATTAATTTCAAGTCCACCCACGAT
>CALDVW010000010.1 GCA_937924405.1 uncultured Lysobacterales bacterium | reverse complement strand
CTGCTGGTCGCGCGCCGCGAGCACGGTGAGCTTCGTGTCATCGACAGGATCAAGGAAATGGTGCGCCTGGGCGGCGGTCTGGATGAAACCGGCCTGCTGGATCCGGAAGTGCAGGATCGCGCCTTCGCCTGCCTGGCCCGTTTCGGACAACGCCTCAGGGGAATACCGGCCGATAATCTCAGGGCGGTCGGAACGCAGACGTTCCGGCGAATGAAGAATTCAAACGCATTCCTGATGGTCGCTGAAACCGCCCTGGGATGCCCCATAGACATTATTGCCGGCCGCGAAGAAGCCCGTTTGATTTACCTCGGGGTTACCCAGGGTGTTGCGGGGCTCGAAGAACGTCGCCTGGTAATCGATATTGGCGGCGGCAGTACCGAACTGGTCATCGGCGAAGGGCTAAACCAACTCGAAATGGAAAGCCTCCAGTATGGTTGCGTTTCGCTCACGCGGAGATTTTTTGGTGATGGCAAAATCACAGCAAAACGCTGGAAAAAGGCAGTACGCTCCGTGCTGGCCGATCTGCAGGAGCTTCGCCTGCGGTACCTGAGGACCGGCTGGGACAGTGCCATCGGATCTTCGGGGACCATCAAGGCAGTGGAGGAGATTTGCCGCCAACAGGGATGGATTGAAAAAGACATCAACCTGGATGCCCTGTACCTGTTGCGGGACCGCCTGTTGGATTATGACACCATCGACGCCGTTCAACTGGCGGGTTTGTCCGAGCGCCGGCACCCGGTACTGATTGGCGGCGTCGTGATGCTGCTTGCCTGTTTCAAAGCGCTGGAACTCGAAACGCTCAAGGTATCCCCTTACGCCCTGCGTGAAGGCGTACTACACGATTTGCTCGGCCGTCTGGACGACCAGGATCCGAGGGATAAAACGGTAGATGCTTTCATGGCGCGTTACAGCGTGGACCACCAGCAGGTCGACCGCGTCAAACTGATTGCGCTCAGGGTGTGTGACAAAATCGCGGACGGCATGTTCTTGCGGCCGCTTCACCGCCAATTGCTGGCCTGGGCGGCAGATCTGCACGAGGTCGGCCTGAGCGTGTCACACAGCCAATATCAGCTGCATTCCGGATACCTGGTTGAAAATTCCGATATGGCGGGCTTCACCCGCCAGGAGCAGCTGTTCCTGGCCGCACTGGTGCAAAATCACCGGCGGGCCATTCCCCGAGGGTTTGCCGACAAATTGCCGGCCCGCATGCATGAGCCCCTGCGGATGACGCTATTTTGCCTGCGATTCGCCTGTATCCTTTGCCGCAGCAGGGATGACCAGACCTCACCCACTTTCCGCATGAGCGGCGGCGATAACATGATCACCGCCAGTTTTCCGGAAGAGTGGAAAAAGTCCCATCCCCTGACCATGTTCGATCTCCGGCAGGAGGCTGGCGACCTGGAGTCCATCAGGCTGCAATTCCGGGTCAGCGGACCGGTTAGCCCGTGAATTCGGCACGAAAAAACCCCGACTGGCGGCCGGGTGCATCCCGGTATGCAGTGGAGGCCAGGGCCCGTTTGTTGTCAGATATCAGGACATTCTTCAGCGATCGAAAAGTACTCGAGGTTGAAACGCCACTGTTGTCGCTGAGCGGTAACAGCGATCCCAATATCCGCAGCATCTCAATCGATGGTACACACAGGAAGTATCTCCGCACGTCGCCCGAATTCGCAATGAAGCGTCTTCTCGCCTCCGGCCACCAACACATTTATGAACTGGGGCGGGTTTTCAGAAAAGGAGAGAAAGGCCGCTATCACAATCCGGAATTTACCATGCTGGAATGGTATCGGACCGGGATGGGGTACCTGGATCTTGCCGCAGAAGTGGCCGAATTGATCCGGTTTTGCGCCCATGGGGAGTTCAACAACTGGCCGGTTCAGCGCTCTTCATACAGAAATCTTTTCCTCGAACATACCGGGTTGGATCCGTTTTTCTGCTCGGAATCCGATCTGTCAGGCTGTGCGATGGAACGCGGAATCCATGGTGCCTCCCTGGGACAACAGGAATGGCTGGATCTCATCCTGGCGCAAGTCGTTCAACCCTCACTTCCCGGCGAGTGCATTACCATCATGTACGATTATCCGGCTGAACAGGCTGCGCTCGCCCGAATTCGATCAGATGACCCCCCGGTTGCAGAGCGATTCGAGGTCTACCTGGGACAAATGGAACTCGCAAACGGTTACCAGGAACTGACTGATGACGAAGAGCAACTCAGAAGATTCGAGCAGGAATTGCGCATTCGTGAAGCCCGTGGCGAGGAAACACCGCCGATCGACCGGGCCCTGATTCAGGCCATGTCTTACGGATTACCGGAATGCAGTGGCGTGGCGCTTGGCGTAGATCGCTTACTGATGTCATTGCTCAAACTGGAGCAGATGGATTCGGTACTCGCCTTTGGCGCAGACCGTGTTTGAGGGGCAGCAAGCGGGAGCCGGGAGGCCCCAACCGGGAAATGCCTCATTGTTTCTGCTACTGTTTTCGAAGAATTGAGGCCGGGAGCAATATCGTAATTTTGAATTATTTTCGGAAACGCCGGTACCTGAAGCGTATCGACGCCCTGCACGAATCCCTGGGTATACCAATGGATTACGCCCGTGTGCACAAACTGCCCCTGTGCCCGGAGGCGCAGGGTCTGTGCTCGATTGGACCGGATATTTTCGAGCGTGAACAACGCATGATCCCGCCAGCAGCGAACGCATGGCGCTCCATGAAAACTTCCGCGGCCGGAGAGCAAATAGAATTACAGGTTGTTTCGGCCTTTCGTTCAGTTGAGTACCAGGCCGGTATCCTGAGAAAAAAGCTGGAAAAAGGTCAGGCCATCGGTGAAATTCTGATGGTATCCGCGGCGCCCGGTTTCAGTGAGCACCACACTGGCTGCGCGCTGGATCTGACTACTCCCGGCTGTGCCGTGCTGGATGAAGATTTTGAGCAAAGTAATGCTTTTGAGTGGCTGATGGAAAACGCCGGGCGTTTCAGTTTCAGCCTTTCCTTCCCGCGCGACAACCCCCATGGCATCGCTTTCGAACCCTGGCACTGGGCCTGGAGGGACTAGTGCAATGCACCGGAGACCTGAACGGTCCCGGATTCTGGCGAGTCCACTTTTGCGGCCAGATCGAAAGGCAGGTGAACCTGTTCCAGGCCAAGCCGGACCAATAGCATGCGCAATTCCTGCTGCAGCAAGGGGTACAACTGCCGGGTCAGGCTGGCATGATTGGCCGTAAACTCTGACACATCAACAGGATTTCCGGATATTTGCTGATATATAACCTCGAAAGCAACCTGGGCAACAAACTTTGCGCCTGGTTCATCCTTCGAACCACCGTGGCAGCTGAGCCGGGCGCTGACCTGGTAAGCCGGCAAACTATCGCCACTGTCAGCATTGAGCAGGCGGGGCGTCAGGTTCAATTCTACCTTGGCCTCCTGGTGGCCGGCCTCTGTTTCCCGGCTCAGGTGCACAAGCTTGGCTTTCAGCAATGAAACCTGGACGTGTTGCAGAACAAATTGTTCGAGAAGATTCACCACTCCAACATGCGACCTCGACCGGAAGCTTTCAAGTGATGGAATTCCAGGCACGCGATGAATTACGCAATACCGGTCCCGGGGGGATGGGGCAGTTGAAATGCCGTCGCGGTTGCGTCTTATTGATCAGCGGCTCGCCAGAAATACCAGCTGGCTGCTGACCGGTATGGCGCCAGGTGGCGCGTTTTCCTCAAAACCTGTTCCGGTTCAGGCAGATTGCGCAGCCGGTAGACTGATTGAACGCCTTTCTGAACACCCAGATCCGTCGCGGGCATCACGTCGGGTCTACCCAGATTAAACATCAAAAACATTTGTGCAGTCCACGGGCCAATGCCTCTGACCAGGCAGAGGTTGTCTATTATTTGCTGGTCGTTCCAACCCGACATACGGCGCATGGGCCGCAGGGTTCCGTCTTCCGACTTGCTTGCAAGATCCAGGATAGCCAGCGCCTTGTTGTGGGACAATCCGGCGCTGCGCAGCTTTTCAATTGACAGCTTTGATGCCTGGCCAGCCTCGGGCAGGCCGTTTCTGAAAAGCAAAGCGAAACGGCCATGAATGGTGGCCGCGGCTTTTCCGGAAAGTTGTTGATAGACAATCGAGGAGGAAAGGGCGCTGAACAAGTCAACATCTCCAGGCACCCTGAGTTTTAACGGCCCACAAAGGTCAATGAAATCAGCTAGATAATTGCACTGGTTGCGCAGATGGGTAACCGCCTGCTTTCGATTGTATCGAAGGCGGCTCATGACTGATGAAAGGCGGTTTGTGCCATGCTTGACTCAGGTTTCCGGGGGCTGCAGTAAATCTTCCATCCGCTTGACCATGGAATCGAACTTGTATTTCGGAATTCTATAGGCCCAACCTGCAACCCGTGCGTTGATTATTTCTGCCCGCTTCGCCGTTTCGGGCGCTGTTGCCGCCTGCCCATCACCGGAATTGAGCGCGGTGGTGTAAAGTCCGGCCGTCAGACGCATCCAGTGCTCATCGGACTGTTCGACTTCATCCTCACCGGTAATGGCCGTCAGTTCCACTTCAATATGCAGGCCGTCTGCTGTCAACAATTTGAACCGCACCGGCCCGGACCAGTCCAGTCGCGAATCCGGAACGACATCTTCAAAGCTCAGTGCCGCCAGCGCATTCGCCGGTGCGTTGACGGTCCACTCTGTCCTCACTTCGCGACCTTCCGGAATATCCTGTAAGTCAAAATTTTCGTCATCGGCTGAAATCTTCGAGATCGTGACGGCATCTCCATCCGGATGGTTAATCGTTACCTCGACAACTTCTGCATCTGCAATATCGATAACGGTCTTATCCAGCCAGTCACTGCGGTTCCCGGATACTTCCACGACCCGATCAAGCAGGGCGCTGGCAGCTGAGTCGTCCAGCCTGACATACTGCCCATTCCTGCTGTTTGCTGTTTTGCCAACGATCAATGCCGGAAGCCCACTATCCGCCGAAAATTCAATTTTCAGACCGCCCGCCGTCGCGGAACTGACATCCTCGACCGATAAGCGCTGGTAGTATTCCGGGTTGGATGTCTTGGCCTCGATGATCTCAGCCTGTGACAGCGCGGACAGCAATTGCCTTATGCGATCCCAGTCCGCCCGGTAACCGCCGGCCTCCTCGACGATCCAGCCCTCTTCCGCACGCCTGAGCGTGGCAACGCTCACATCACCCGCTGAGATGATCTGCACCCACTCGATGTCGTTAACCTGCGCTGCCAATTCGGGTAATATTCTGGTCTCTTCGATGATGCTTTCCTTGCCGGTCTTGCCGGGCACGAGAAGAACCAGGCCGGCCGCCATCAGAGTTAGCAACAACAACCAGGAAAAGTGTTTTTTACTCATGGCTTGATTGCCCCCCGAGCTGCTTCTGATCCTGTCGCTTGCGTCTGCGGACGGCATACACGAGGGCTGCGACCATCACCAGTGCCGGGACCAGGGCTATATTCAACAGCTTCAACTGAGTGCCCAGCCGGCCAATGTCCCGTTGCAAATCGTGTTGCACCTGTCGCAATTCACGCCGGATTTCAAACTTGCGGTCCATGAAACGCTGAATTTCAACTTGCTGCTCGTCACTGATAACCGTGAGTTCACTTTCACCCTTGGCAGCCTGGAGTTCGGTCAGTTTGCGTTCCGTTTCCTGTAGTTCAAGCTGGAGCCTCTCCTCCGTTGTTCGGTAGGAATTCTCTGCAGCCACCCTGATTTCGTCCACGCGCACGAAGGGCCGGCCGGAGCTGGCCCGGGTGCGGATGCTGATCAGCTCCCGGTTACCCAACATGTTGTCTACGGCGTTGATCACCAGCGAACCGTTGTCGGCAAAAGCCGTGACAATGTCCTCACCAAAGAAAGGCTGCCTCTGCACCCACAGGCGGTCGCTCAGAACATCCGTGTCCGCAAACAGCAAGACGTTGATACCGGACTCACCTGATTCAGCCCGGTGACTTCCAGCCATCCCTTCAGGAGCGTCCATGATCGCTTTGGCCCGTCCGGTTACCCTTGCGGCCAGTGCATAGCGCTGGCCGGTGGGACTGAAACCGGTCATCAGGTCGGCCGGATTGGTCAGGAATCTCAAGACTGAAGAGTCCATAGGCGCGGCATTCTGGCTGGTCAAAACCAGTGGCTCAAAATTCATTTGCGATTCTGCGGCAGGCGAGAACCAGCCCGTCGACGAAAAATTCACGATTTCCAGATCAGCGCTGACGATATCATCGCGGTTAAGCCCGTCGGCAGGCACAGAAATGATTCCAATATGCCGTGCGCGGCTGGTGCCGGCGCCGTACTGCAAATCACCGACCACCCGGGCAGCGTCGTATTCAACGCCCCAGGCTTCCAGTAAGGAACCCAGCGATGAGGCGCTTCCGGACTGCATTTGCGCCATCGGGTCGTTTGGATTTCCACGGTCCATTTCGGCAAAGGGATCCAGGAACGCGATCAGGTGACCGCCGCCGAGTACAAACTGTTCAACCTGGTAAAGCCGGTTTTCATCCAGATCTTTGGGATGGACCAGCACTAATACGTCCAGATCCCCGGGAAGTTCAGCGCTGTTGGCGTCAACGTTCTGAATATCGAACAACTGGCCCAGTTGCTCATGAACAACCCATGCATTGCTCATGGACTGGGTCGACGGATCGAAGGCTGGCTCCATGTTTAAGGAAGACAGCAATCCAATCGACATTTTTTCCGGGTTACCCAATGAAGAAATCATTTTCGCCAGGTCATACTCGAGAAATTTTTCCTTGGAGGGTTGCAGGAACGGCATTGCCTGTACATCGTCCAGGGTGTTGCTGCCCGCAATACCCAGGTACAGTGTCTCACCGGCAGCGCCGATGGGCACCGCCTGCAATCCAAAAGCCGCTGCCTGGTCTTCTTCCTCTGAAAATGGTGCCGGGTCGATCCGCTGGAGGACGAGCTTTCCACCGCTGTGATTGACAAACTCATCGACCAGTTCGTCAACCCTTTTGGCGTAACTGCGAATTTGTGGCAGATCGCTACTGGCATCCTGCGAAAAGAACAGGTAAAGCGTAACCGGCTCCTGCAGATTTTCGAGGATATTCCTGCTGCCTTCGCTCAGTGTATAAAGCTTGTTTTCCGTCAGATCGAACCGCATGCCCTTGAGCAGATTGGCCGACAACATGCTCAGGACGACGAAAAGAACCAGCAACAGGACCAGTGAACCTAATGAATATATGGATTTTTTGCGCATCACCGTCTCCTCAGTCTGCTTTCCGGATTTCGAGCAGTATGGTGTTGGCCAATAACCAGAACATCATGACCAAGCCGAAATAGACCAGGTCCCGGATATCGATGACGCCTTTCGAAATGGCGGCAAAATGTGACAGGAAACTGAAATCTGCAACGGCGTCCAGCAGCGCCTGTGGCGCCCACCCGGTGAAAAGATTCATGACCATGGGCAATCCGCTCAGCAGAAAGCCAAAACAGACTACGACACTCAGGATAAAAGCAACGACCTGGTTCTGCGTCAACGCCGACATACAGGATCCAATGGCCAGGAATCCGCCGGCCATCAGCCAGCTTCCGATATAAGCTGAAATAATGACCCCATTATCAGGGTTGCCAAGGTAATTCACGGTAATCCATACGGGAAATGTCAGAATCAATGCCAGTCCTACGAAAAACCAGGCAGCCAGGAATTTACCCAGAACGGCCTGCCAGGTCGAGAGCGGGAGTGTCAGCAATAATTCAACGGTGCCTGAGCGCCTTTCTTCAGCCCACAGCCTCATCGCAATGGCCGGAACCAGGAAAAGATACAACCAGGGATGGAACTGGAAAAACGGTTGCAGATCGGCTATTCCACGCTCATAAAAGGAGCCCAGGTAAAATGTAAAAACACCCGACATGACCAGGAAAATAACGATGAATACCCAGGCCACAGGGGTAGAAAAATACCCGGCCAACTCTCTTCTCATGACGTTGAGGACGGCGTAAACAGCACTGCTCATTACGTAGTCTCCCCTTTAGTAATCTGGCGGAATACTTCATCGAGCCGGCCGGCTTCCAACCGCAATTCGCTGACTGACCAACCGTGTTCACGGATGGCATCTGTGATGACCTCGAACAGCTTGCAGCCCTCTGCCGGAAACACCGTTAGTTCACCTTCCCGCAATTCGACTTTACCCGCCTGGGGCAATTCGCTAAGCACGCTTGCGGCCCGTTCCGGCTGCTCCACGACCAGGGTCATCGCATCATGATACCGGGACCGGGTGATCAGGCCGATGGGTGAGTCATCGACCAGTAAACGGCCATCTGAGATGATCATTGCCCGGTTGCACAAGGCGTGGACTTCCTCCAGCAGGTGCGTCGATATGACGATAATTTTTTCTCTGGACATGTCGCGAATCAGCCGTCTGACTTCATGTTTCTGATTGGGGTCGAGTCCGTCAGTCGGTTCGTCCAGGATCAATACCTGGGGATCGTGAATGATGGCTTGCGCCAGGCCAACCCGGCGTTTGAAACCTTTGGATAGCGTTTCGATCGGCTGCTCTGGCACACCGTCGAGATTGAGCCGGTCAATGGCAGACCCCGCCGCGAGCAACGCTTCCCTGCCTTCAAATCCCCTGGCCCTGGCGATGAATTCAAGAAAGCTTCTCACCGTCATCTCGCCATAGCTCGGCGCTCCCTCCGGCAGGTATCCGATGACCCGCCGGGCGGCCAGCGAGTCGTCTACGATGTCATGCCCGTTTATCACGGCGGTTCCCGACGTAGGGGTCAGGAATCCGGTCAGCATTTTCATCGTCGTCGATTTTCCAGCGCCATTGGGGCCCAGGAAGCCCAATACCTCACCAGCTTCCACTTCAAAGCTCAGTTGGTCTACTGCGACGAGATTGTTGTATCTCTTGCTCAACTGCCTGGCTTCGATTCTTAATTCATTCATGAAAAATCCCCACAACAAGTCTTCTGCACGATGTACATGCGGAATTTAGGTCTTAGTATTTTTTTTTCAAGCTCTCTCTTTAATCCTTGCATTATTGTCTGTATCTTGGCCGCTTCGTTTCCATATCAGGAGTAGTTCATTACAAAGGCCATGGTTGCTCTGGATTTCAAAGAACTGAACCATATGCCGGACGGGCTGCTCGAGCGGCCTGCATCGGCACTTTACCAGCAGATCGATGGCCCGACACTGATCCATCTCGAAGGACAAAACAAATGTCCGCTGGTCGTTTCCGTGCTGCAACATGGAAACGAAGTCACAGGCTGGGAAGCCGTGCGCCGCCTGCTTAAAAACCACTACCCAAACTATGAACTACCCCGCTCGCTGGTCATCCTGATCGGCAACCCTCAGGCGGCAAAACACCGGCTTCGCCGTCTTGACGACCAGCCGGATTTTAACCGTTGCTGGCCAGGTGGCAATGAAGTGGACAGTGCGTACACCCGATTGTTCCGCCAGGTCCATGATCGTTTTCGTGAACTTAAGCCGCTGGCGGTGATTGATATCCACAACAATACGGGACTCAACCCGCATTATGCAGCCATTAACCTCATCCGGCCCGACTATCTTCGCCTCGCTGCGTTGTTTTCGTCCAAAGTGGTCTATTTCACCATGCCGGCCGGTACATTGTCCCTATCCATGGCTCAATACTGCCCGTCCCTGACTCTGGAATGTGGTCAGGCAGGTGAAATTCACGGCACAGATCACACACTGTCTTACCTGGAGACCTGCCTTCATCTCGACGAGATTTCGAGTAATCCTGTCAACGCCGAAGCGGTCCACCTGTTTCACATGGTTGCCACCGTCTACGTAAACGACGGGGTGTTGTTCGGCTTTGGGCGGGTTCCGGCGGACCTTGCTCTGCGGCAGGACCTGGATCGATTCAATTTCTGTGAACTTCCTGCCGGCACTTCTTTTGGTGATCTCAATAGTCTTTCAAAACAGCCCCTGGTCGCCGTTAACCCGGACGGCGCCGATGTAACGGCGGACTATTTCTTTTTCGGGCAGGGCCAGGTGGAAACTACCCGGGAGATCATGCCGTCCATGTTGACCCAGGACCGCAGAGTGATACAGCAGGATTGCCTTTGCTACCTGATGGACCGCATCCATTTCGAGTTCGACGAGGCAGTGACCGGCCCGGATCAGCTTCCGGAAGGCATAAACCGCTCCGATCGCCCCGGTGCGCCAACGCTCTGAAGCAGCCGGCATGACTTTTGTCACTGGTGGGGTGACGCGGTGGTCCCCAATGATAGGGGTGGATGATCAATGGAGGAGCGGAGATGAGTATGTGGACAGCTATCGTACTGATTGTCATTGCAGCCATGGCCGGACAAGCCTGGCGGCATCATGTCAAAGCACGCGGTTCAAATACGGACAGGGAAGCGCTGGATGATTTGCATCAGCGAATCGACTCACTGGAGAACGATCTGCGCAACCGGGTCGAAACACTCGAGCGCATCGTCACCGATGACAAGGATGACCTGAAACGCCAATTCGACCATCTGGATAAAGCCGGATAATAGTCTTCAGCAACGGGTTGATCAGGGCCTAGATCTGGCCCAGCTCGAATGCTTTGAGTACCGCTCGTGTGCGGTCTCTGACACCCATTTTCGACAGGATGTTGGAGACATGATTCTTGACGGTGCCTTCAGCCACACCCAGCGAACTGGCGATCTCCTTGTTGCTGTAACCACCTGCCATCAATCGCAGAATCTCGGTTTCCCGATCGGTCAGCGGGTCGGGCCTGTCCAGGCTTGAAAAATCATTTTGCAGATTTTCCAGGCCTTTCAGCAGGCGCTGGGTAACGGCGGGTTTCACGATCGAACCGCCTTCGGCAACCGTCTTGATCGCATTGACCAGCTCGGCCAGGGCGACATCCTTGAGCAGGTAGCCTTTCGCGCCGGACTTGATTCCTCCCAGTACCAGCTCATCATCATCGAATGTGGTCAGAATGATCGTGGGTGGCAGCGTGTCATTCTGAGACAGTTCCCTGAGCACATCCAGCCCGGAAAGCCCTGGCATGCGCATATCGAGCAGCACGACATCCGGGGCAACCTGCGGGATCATCCGGATGGCCTCCGCTCCGTCGGAAGCTTCTGCAATAACCTCGATTTCTTCCGACAGCTCAAGCAGGCTTCGTACGCCCTTTCGCACCAGGTTCTGGTCATCCACCAGCATTACATTGATCATCTGATTCCCTCCACAGGCACCCAGGCTCGCAGGGAAAATCCAGCGCCCGGACTCGTTTCAATTTTCAGCTCGCCGCCCAACTGCCGGAGCCGCTCAGTCATACCCTGCAAGCCATTCCCAACTTTGACGCTGCCTACACCACGCCCATCGTCGCGCGCGGTGAGTGCTACGCCATCCACATCATGGACCAGGCTGATCCACAGATTTTTCGCCCGCGCATGCCGGACACTGTTGGTAATCATTTCCTGGGCACAGCGTAACAGCACTTGCGCACGTTGTGGGTCGGTCATGGCCAATTCGGAAGGCAGATCGAGGTGAATCTGTGGTTCAGGCACACCGCTGACCAGGGTCCGTAATGCGGCTGCCAGATCCACCTTGTCATCCACCCGCATGTCGCTGACGACTTCACGCACATCAGCCAGCAATAGCTTGGCCAGCGAGTGGGCTTGCTGGACATGATCGAGCGCTTTCCCGTCCACCATGTGAGTAGCCACTTCCAGGTTCAGCGTCAGCGCTGTCAGGTGATGACCCACCAGGTCGTGCAGTTCACGCGCAATCCGAACTCGCTCGGCAATCCGGGTGTTGTCGGCCAGCAAGGCCTGCGTGGCGCGGAGTTCTGAATTCACCTTTCTCAGAGCGTCCCGGGCGATATGCTGGCGCAGGGACACCACGCCGCTCATGTAGGCAAAAAGTGAAATCCCGAGAAAGATTCCCCCGGCCGTCGCAGCATCACTGAACGTAATATCCGGAATATTGTTGATGACCGCAACCAGCAGGATGTTCTGGATGATAAGCCAGCCGAGGGCAGGCGCCGAAGGCAGCATCCAGGGCAACAGGCCTGCGACAATCAAAAGCAGGATTCCACCCAGTGAAGTTTCCGCCATCATGCTGACACCCAGCGCACAGATGGTGAGCACGGAAACAGTCACCAGGCGATGCGACAGGCTGGAGCGGACGGGAAGTGTCCTGACCTGATTCCAGTAGGTCAGGCCGAACACCAGATGCAGAACCCACCAGGTGACGTATTGATTCATGCCCAGCAAACTTTCATACCAGAACGGCATCAGAAACAGCGGAATCGATGCGCACAACCAGGCAAACAACCCGGTGTAACGGAGCAGTTCAATCGGCCTCTGTCTGCCTTCCTGTAATTCCATCCAAACTACCTGCGATCTCATTGGTAAGATAGGCTAATATTACCCCAGTCCATCATTTCCCATACCTCTCGAAAGTCATGATACGCCGCAAATGACTACTTACGCGACCGCAATCAGCCGCTTTTCCAGCAGCGATTCTGATTCGCTGGAGCGCTTGCTGTCGCGCTATGGGATGACTATCAGGTTGATGCCCAGCGGTGCTCCCATCCCCGGATCATTCTGGGGCGATGAGGAAGCGGGATTAATCGCCAATAAGTTGATCCTGAGGCCGGACACTCCCTTACACTCCGCACTGCATGAAACCTGTCATTACATATGCATGGATGAAAACCGCCGCCAGGGCTTGAATACTGATGCCGGCGGAAACTATGACGAGGAAAGCGCGGTCTGTTACCTGCAGATCCTCCTGGCTGATGAAGTTGCGGGCTTCGGCCGCCGCAAAATGATGGACGACATGGATGACTGGGGTTACACGTTCCGCCTCGGGTCAGCGCAAGCCTGGTTTGAACAGGACGCAGAGGATGCTTTCGACTGGTTACTCCGCAACGGCTTGATTACCCGGCAAGGCAGGCCGACGTTTCAACTCAATTCAAAAAGCAAGTAACCCCAGGCGCCAGGCCGCCGCTGCAGCGGCCAGCAACCCCCCCACGACCAGCCAGGGCAGGAAGCTGCGCTTCGGCCCGATCGCATCTGCGGTGAGAACCTTGTCCGGGCGTAATCCAGGCGCCTGGAGTACCCAGCGGCAATTGGCGATTCTGATCTCGTCTCCACTCGCCAGGCGGGCTTCATCTACTGCATCGCCGTTCAACAGAGTTTCGAAAGATGGGTCCAGGTTCCGAATGATCAGGGCGCCGTCTTCGACTTCATGGATTTCGGCATGCCTGGGCGCAATACCGTCTGAATCGACGCGCAGATCACAATCGTCCGCGCGACCAATCGAGGTCGTGCTTTCCAGTGTAAAAGCCTGGTTGATGACTGCACCCGATGCGCCTTTCAGCCGATAGGTATTCATTGCCTTTCCGATATGGTGTCAGAGTCAATCGAAACAAGCTCCCGCAGCACGCTGGTCGCATAACCACCGGGAGGCAAATCAAATTCCACTATCAGGTTTATGCCTTCTATCATCCATTTCATATTGACCGGCCGCAAGCGCAGGCTGCGGCGGGCGGATTTCAGACCGGCTTTTTGTATTGAATGAATCAGCGCTTCATGGGGTTCGAGAGTCATGTGCTCAATTCTTAATGCAGCGGCAACCGGGTTGACTCCGCCTTTACCCGGCAGCGGTCCGCTCGGGTGGATGTCGAACCTGTCGCAGCGTTGCTCCAACTCCGGATCAGGCATCGTACAGGCAAACGTGGAACGGCTTCCATCCAGCACGGCAATATCACCGTCGATCATCCGGTTCCAGTTTTCCCGTTCCACACGGCGGGATAAAACCTGGTTAAACAGGAAACTGCGAACAGCTGAAAGGTAAATACTTTTTTTGTTCCGGGGCAGCCGGCCGCCGTTCTGCAACCAGTGAATCCCCCGAACAACATTCCTGCCGCCATGCCCGAATCGCTGTGGGCCGAAATAGTTAGGTACGCCGGTCGCAGCTACCCTGTTCAGATGATGTTCCAGCCCCTCGATGCCACCCTTCAAGTCGCGGACGACTATCCGGAAGCGATTTCCATGCAGCGTTCCCCGCTTCAGCTTGCGCGTATGAAGACAGGCCTGCAGGATTCGAATATCCGGCCATGACCAGTTCTCCCAGGCGCTGTTGGTTGCTTCCTGTAATGCAACAGAAAACCATTGAGAAGTCACGCCACGACGGTCTTTCATTCCGGCATAGCCAACATCACGGGCCGGAACGCCGGCGGATATAGACAGCTGATGCGCCACCCAGTCGGTGTTGGCGTTGCATTTTTCAATTTCCAGCCACAGGTGAGTCCCTTTTCCATCGGGTGTCACCGCCGGCAGTTCCTGAACCCGAAAATCTTCCAGCTGGACCCGTAACGATCCACTGACTTCCGGAGTCCCCTGCGCCCACGCCCACTGTGGCAATGGAGAATAGTTGCCCTTCATTCAACCACGCTGGACCAAAACAATGGCCATGGCTGCTATACCTTCTGCCCGTCCGCAAAAACCCAGTTTTTCCGTCGTCGTCGCCTTCACCGATACGGTATCGACGGGCGTGTTCAGAACTGACGCAATCGCTTGCCGCATGGCAGGCACATGCGGCGCAATCCGGGGGGTTTCGCAGGCGATGGTGATATCGAGATTCACGACTTGCCAGCCTTCCTGCAGAAGCAGGTCGCGAACCCGGCCAAGCAGAAGGCCGCTGTCGGCGCCTCTCCATTGCTCATCCGCCGGCGAAAAATGCTGCCCGATATCACCCAGCGCCGCCGCGCCCAGCAGGGCGTCACAAAGTGCATGTAACGCGACGTCACCGTCTGAGTGTGCCTCGAGTCCCCTGGAGTGGGGTATTCGCACCGCGCCAAGCCTGACGAAATCGCCATCTGTGAATGCGTGAACATCCAGGCCCTGACCTATGCGGAATTCCATGATCTCAATCCCTGATGTACTGCTGCCGTAGTATGAATCCGGCCAGCGCAAGATCATCCGCCCCGGTGATCTTGATATTGGTCGCAGCTCCTTTAACCAATAAGGGACGAGTTCCAGCCCGCTCCATGGCAGCCGCATCATCCGTGGGTGCTTCTCCTGCTGCCAGGGCCGCCGCCAGGTTGCGCGCCAGATCCGCTACCCTGAACATCTGCGGTGTCTGCGCAGCCCAGTAACAGGAGCGGTCAACCGTGCGGTCAATGCCGCCATCCTTTCCCGCAATCTTCAATGTATCGTTCACCGGCATGGCCAGTATGGCGCCGGTGGCCGATTCCAGCCCTTTGCTCACCAGGCGGTCAAGGCAGCCGGATGAAAGGCACGGCCTGGCAGCATCATGCACCAGCACCCAATCGTCGTCCGGATGGCTCTGCAGAATGTAATCGAGTCCGTTCATCACCGTTCGCGCCCGGGTATCACCACCCGGCACGGTATTGACGAAAGGAAAGTCTGGCCGGATCAGTTGTTCGAAAATGCCGTCATCAGGAGCAAGTGCAACGGTAACTGACACGACACAAGGGTGACGCGATACGGCGGAGATAGTGTGGGCGATTACCGGTGTTCCCGACAGGTGGGCGTACTGCTTCAGCGTCGTTCCCCCGAAACGGACACTGCGTCCGGCGGCGGGTATCAGTGCATGGATCCGCTGCCCACTCAATGCTCTTTACTCCCTTGCAAGGTAGCTCCTGGTCGCTTTTCGAACTATTCTACTCCGGATTCTCCGCGCTGTTTTTTTTACCGGGAACGACCTGATAAAACTTTTCGTTCTCCTTGACCATACCCAGTTCACTGCGTGCCCTCTCTTCAATTGCCTGAAGGCCCTGGCGCAAGTCTTCCACTTCAGCCTGCAGCTCGCGGTTTCGCTGAGCCAGGGCCTCATTTTCCTGCTCCTGTTTCTCAACCCTCAGGGACAGCCGCTTGACGTCCCTGTAACCACCTTCACCAAACCACATTTTAAATTGAAGCAAACTGAAAATTATCAGCAGAATGGCCAGCAAGGTGCGCATCAGCGCTGGCTAGACCCAGTTACGTATGTTTGAAAATGCTTCACGGCCTGCATAGCTTCCATTTGCGCCGAGCGCATCTTCAATGCGCAGCAATTGATTGTACTTGGCGACACGATCTGATCTGCACAGGGATCCTGTCTTGATCTGGGTCGCCGAGGTTGCAACCGCCAGGTCAGCGATCGTTGTATCTTCAGTTTCACCAGAGCGATGCGAAATCACTGCGCTGAACCCGGCGGCTTTTGCCATCGCAATGGCTTCCAGTGTTTCAGTCAGCGTTCCGATCTGGTTGAACTTGATCAATATGGAATTGGTGATTCCCATTTCGATACCCCGACGGAAAATTTCTGTGTTGGTCACGTACAGGTCATCGCCAACCAGCTGGCAATCGTCACCGGTCAGGCGCGTGAGTATTTCCCAGCCATCCCAGTCATCCTCGGCCATTCCATCTTCGACGCTGATGATTGGATACTGCTTCACCCAACTTGCAAGGTATTCAGCAAATGCACCGGACTCAAACGCTTTTCCCTCGGATTCGAGAAGATATTTGCCCTCTTTGAAAAATTCGGAGGACGCGACATCCAATGCCAGGCTGACCTCCTTTCCTATGCGATAGCCGGACTGTTCAATGGCCTCGAGAATAATCTCGACTGCTGCCTCATTGGAGGAAAGGTCTGGAGCAAACCCGCCTTCGTCACCCACCGCAGTGCTCAGCCCCTTGCTGTTCAGGACTGCTTTCAGAGAGTGAAATATCTCTACTCCGCAACGCAGGGATTCAGCGAATGAATCCAGGCCCCAGGGTACGATCATGAATTCCTGCATGTCTACGCTGTTGTCGGCATGCGCGCCACCATTGATGATGTTCATCATCGGCACCGGCAATTGCAGCCTGTCACTTTGCGCCAGGCGGGCCCACAACGGCCGGCCTTCGTGATCAGCCATCGCGTGAGCAACGGCCAGCGACACCCCCAGTAGTGCATTGGCGCCGAGCGTCGCCTTGTTCGGGCTACCATCAAGCTCGATCAGCCTTTGATCCAGGGCTCTCTGATCGGCGGCATCCCCTCCAACCAGGGCCGAGGCGATGGTCTGGTTGACATTGGCAACGGCACAACTTACGCCTTTACCCTGGTAACGGCTGGCGTCACCATCCCTTAACTCTATGGCTTCGCGAGCCCCGGTGGATGCACCTGAAGGAACCGCTGCACGCCCAAATGCGCCAGAGTCGAGTATGACTTCCGCTTCGAGGGTCGGGTTACCGCGGGAATCGAGAATTTCCCGGGCATGGATGGATTTTATGGTTGTCATTAAATGTCCTTTTCAGATTCCGGAATCATCATTCCGGCCAAGAGTGTCGCTTGCTCACGGCATCGAGGTCCTTGAGCGTGGTCAATAAATCTTCTATCTGGTCCATCGGCCAGGCATTTGGACCGTCACTGAGCGCATTGTCCGGATCCGGATGGGTTTCCATGAATAATCCGGAGACTCCTACCGCAATCGCGGCGCGGGCCAGAACCGGAACAAACTCCCGCTGGCCGCCTGAAGATCCACCCTGGCCTCCAGGTAGCTGGACCGAGTGGGTTGCGTCGAATACGACCGGGCATCCTGTCTCCCGCATCACGGCCAGCGAGCGCATATCCGAAACCAGGTTGTTGTAACCGAAAGAAGCGCCCCGCTCGCACACCATGATCTGCTCATTTCCGGTGGACTTCGCCTTGTCCACTACATTCTTCATTTCCCAGGGGCTGAGAAATTGCCCCTTTTTGAGATTGACTGGAATGCCGGCCGATGCGACACGGTTTATGAAATTGGTTTGGCGGCAAAGAAAAGCCGGTGTTTGCATGACATCCACAACCGTCGCCACCTTGGCAATATCACTGTCTTCATGGACATCGGTCAGCACCGGTACTTCCACCTGCCGCTTCACCTCGGCCAGAATCCTCAATCCTTCATCGATACCCGGGCCACGAAAGCTGTTGCCGGATGTCCGGTTCGCCTTGTCAAAAGACGATTTATAAATAAACGGGATACCCAGGCGGGTGCTGATGTCCTTCAGCCTGGCCGCGGTATCAATGGCCAGTTGTTCGGACTCGATAACACAGGGCCCGGCAATCAGAAAAAATGGCTGTTCCGGTCCGACCCCAAAGCCGCACAATTTCACAACTGTGCAACTCCCTGGGGCAACTCACCTTCCTGATATCTCAATGCAGCCTCGATAAAACCGGTGAATAACGGGTGACCGTCACGGGGGCTCGATGTAAATTCCGGGTGAAACTGGCAGGCGATGAACCAGGGGTGATCAGCAATCTCGATGATTTCGACCAGCATCTCGTCCATCGACAAACCAGCCAGAACCATACCATTTTTCTGGAAAATATCCCGGTAATGATTGTTGAATTCATAACGGTGGCGGTGGCGCTCGATAATAATTTCCCTGCCGTAAAGCTCGCGGGTCAGTGAACCCTCCCGCAACCTGCACTCCTGTCCGCCAAGCCGCATGGTGCCGCCCAGGTCGGATTCCTCGTCCCGTTGCTCCACTTTGCCGGAGGCATCCAGCCATTCTGTAATAAGGCCGATGACCCGGTCCGGTGTTTCCGGATCGACTTCTGTCGTATTCGCGTTCTCCAGTCCGCAAACGTTGCGTGCGAACTCGACGGCGGCGGCCTGCATGCCGTAACAGATCCCAAGGTATGGAATTTCGTTTTCACGCGCATGGCGGATGGCGTTGACCTTTCCTTCGAAGCCTCTCTCGCCAAACCCGCCCGGCACCAGAATAGCGTCAACGCCTTCGAGGGATGAAAGGTCATTGTCAGCGAGGTCGTCGGATTCAATACGCCTGATATTGACCCTGATCCGGTGCCGCAATCCGCCATGGGTTATTGCTTCGGTCAGCGATTTGTAGGCGTCATGATGTTCGACGTATTTGCCGACCATGCCGACGGTTACTTCGTGGGTGGTGTTGATCGTACGGTCCACCACTGATTTCCAGTCGTCGAGATTCGCTGCCGTTGCTTTGTCTTCCAGGCCGAGTCGTTCTATGACAATGTCATCGAGACCTTCATCGAACAGCATGGTCGGGATGTCATAAATGCTGTTGCGCGCATCAAGAGCGGTTATTACTGCTTTACAGGGCACATTCGTAAACAGGGAAATCTTCGACCGCTCGGCTTCCGACAATTCTATTTCCGAACGGCACAGCAATACGTCGGGCTGAATACCAATGGAACGGAGTTCCTTGACCGAGTGCTGCGTCGGCTTGGTCTTGATTTCATTGGCGGCACGCAGGAACGGAACCAGCGTCAGGTGCATGAACATTGCTTTACGTCCGTATTCAACACCGAGCTGCCGGATCGCTTCCAGGAACGGCAGTGATTCAATATCACCCACGGTGCCACCGATTTCGATCATGGCCACGTCGTAACCTTCCGCTGCGCGAACGACCCAGTTCTTGATTTCATCCGTCACATGCGGAATGACCTGCACGGTGGCGCCCAGGTAATCGCCGCGACGCTCCTTGGCGATCACGTTGCTGTAGATTCGGCCGGTGGTGCAATTATTGACCTGCCCCATACGGGTCCGGACGAAACGTTCATAGTGCCCCAGGTCGAGGTCCGTTTCAGCGCCGTCATCGGTCACATATACCTCACCGTGCTGAAAAGGGCTCATGGTGCCGGGGTCAACATTGAGATAGGGGTCGAGTTTGACCAGAGTCACTTTAAGGCCACGGGATTCGAGGATCGCCGCCAGGGCCGCAGCGGACAGCCCTTTGCCGAGTGAAGAAACAACGCCGCCTGTAACGAAAACTAGAGATGCCATGCCAGAACCCTGTGTCCTTTTGATGTCAATTTATTGGTGAAGTTCTGGAAGCACATTGTACGTGATGATCAAGCCACTTGAAAACCGCGCACAAACAGGTGAATATCCTTCGCGCAATGAGCAACAAGTATCGCGCAGAAGATATCGAGGTCCTGACCGGGCTTGAACCCGTCAAACGCCGTCCTGGCATGTATACAGACACCTCCCGGCCAAACCACCTGGCTATGGAGGTGATCGACAACAGCGTGGACGAAGCGCTGGCAGGTCATGCCAGCGAGGTTTCGGTGACGGCATATGACGACGGATCCGTGGAAGTTACCGACGATGGGCGGGGCATGCCCGTGGATATTCACCCGGAGCAGGGCATTCCCGGAGTCGAGTTGATTCTGACCAAGTTGCATGCCGGAGGAAAATTTTCGGACAACAACTATCAGTACGCAGGCGGCCTGCACGGGGTAGGCGTCTCGGTGGTGAACGCCCTGTCCAGCAAGCTGGAAATCTGGATCAAGCGCGACGGCCTTGAGCACTATATGTCCTTCTCCAACGGGGACAAGAAGTCGGAACTCAAGGAAATCGGAACGGTGGGACAACGCAACACGGGCACGCGAATTCGCTTTTGGCCGGATACCTCGTATTTTGATTCCCCCAATTTTTCCCTGAAGAAACTGAGACACCTGTTGCGCGCCAAAGCCGTGCTGTGCCCCGGCCTGACCGTCAACCTGACGATTGATAAAACCGGCGAAAAAGAAGAGTGGTGTTATCAGGACGGACTCACCGATTACCTGCAACTGGAACTGGAAGAATACAACTGCCTGCCGGAGCAACCTTTCAATGGAGAAATGAAGGGCACGGATTCTGAAGTCAGCTGGGCGCTGTGCTGGCTGCCTGACGGCGGCCTTCTGCAGGAAAGCTATGTCAATCTGATTCCCACTCCCCAGGGCGGCACGCACGTCAATGGGCTGCGCACCGGACTGGTGGAAGCTTTGAGAGAATTCTGCGAACACCACAGTCTGCTGCCGCGCGGCCTGCGGTTAACGCCGGATGATATCTGGGAGAAAATCGGCTTCATCCTGTCGGTCAAACTGTCCGATCCCCAGTTCAGCGGGCAAACCAAGGAACGGTTGTCTTCCCGGGCCTGCGCAACGTTTGTCTCCGGAATCGTCAAGGATTCGTTCAGCCTGTGGCTGAACCAGAACGTGACCGACGGCGAGGCCATCGCGCAACTCGCCATTTCCAGTGCGCAGAAACGGATGAAATCTGCGCGCAAAGTGGTACGGAAAAAGGTCACCCAGGGCCCTGCCCTACCCGGCAAACTGGCGGATTGCTCTTCGCAGGACCTGTCCAATACCGAACTCTTCCTGGTCGAGGGCGACTCCGCCGGCGGCTCGGCCAAGCAGGCGCGCAACCGCGAATACCAGGCGATTCTCCCGCTGCGCGGAAAAATACTCAATACCTGGGAAGTGGAGTCGGAATCGGTTTTGAGTAACCAGGAAGTCCACGACATATCGGTGGCCATCGGCGTTGATCCCGGTTCAAACCAGATTTCAGGCCTGCGCTACGGAAAAATCATCATCCTGGCGGACGCTGACTCCGACGGTCTGCATATTGCTACGCTTTTGTCGGCTCTGTTTCTGAAGCACTTCGCGGCTTTGGTCGAAACCGGGCATATTTTTGTGGCCATGCCCCCGCTTTACCGAATAGACGTCGGCAAGGAAACTTTCTATGCACTCGATGATGAAGAGCGCAAGGGCATCCATGAACGGATTGCGGCCGAAAAGAAAAAGGGCAAAGTCATGGAAACCCGCTTCAAGGGCCTGGGCGAAATGAATCCGCTGCAACTGCGCGAGAGCACGGTCGACCCGGATACGCGCAGGCTGGTCCAGCTCACCGTGGAAAGCCACGCGGCAACCACGAAAATCATGGACATGCTGCTGGGTAAGAAACGCGCATCCGATCGCAAGGTCTGGCTCGAAGACAAGGGCAACCTTGCCACCATCTAGTGGGTGAATAAAGCAGCACATGGCCGCTTTGTACCGGACTGAATGTACCCAAAGTCTCAATGCACTAAACTGGGAGAATTGAATGAGTTTGCGAGCAGAAGTAGAGCAGGCCGTCAGCCTGTATTTCGAGGGTGTCAACACGAAAAACGCCGGAATCATCCCACTGACTGACGATGTCGTGCTCACCGGCCCGATGATGCCTGAGCCGGTTAGCGGTGAGGATGCCGTGCGCCGGCATATAAACGACGTTGCGCCTTTCGTGACACGGATGGAACGGAAATTTACCGTCATCGAAAATGACACTGCTGCCGTCATACTGGAGTTTGAAGGCCTCAATGGCGTGGTGATCCAGGGTGCTGAATTTTTCAGGGTCAGGGAAGGCAAAATCTGCTTGGACCAGACTTTTTTCGATACGCGTCCATTACTGAAGGGAGCGAGGTGACCGGCCAGTCATTATGGTTGCGAGGGTTTCGGCCCTTTTTTCTTGGCGCTGCTCTGGTGGCTGTTCTCAGCATGGTCATGTGGCTGTCAATCTACCTTTTCCAACTCCCGCTCAATTTTCCGGGTATCTCGATATTCCAGTGGCACGCGCATGAAATGATTTATGGCTACACCATGGCTGTCATAGCCGGCTTCCTGCTGACAGCGGCATGGAACTGGACCGGCCAGGAAACAGCGAGTGGAGCCGGACTCGCGTGGATATTCCTTTTCTGGGTGCTGGCCAGGGCATTGATGATGATTGGGACTGACCTGCTGATCTACGCGGCCGTGGCGGATTTGTCGTTCATGTTAGGCCTGGGTATTGCCGTAGCCAGGCCTGTCATCAGGGTGCGCCAGATGAGACAGGCTCCCGTCCTGCTGATTATTGCCCTGCTGGCAGCGGCCAATCTCCTGTTTTACCTGGGTGCAGCGGGCCTGGCCGACCAGGGTGTCCGGCTGAGCGTGTACGGCGGTCTGTACCTGGTGCTGGGCATGGTGCTGTTCATGGGCCGCCGGGTCATTCCTTTTTTTACCGAAAGGGGGGTGGGTTACGCTGTTGAACTGAAGAACGCCCGCTGGAACGATATTGCCACATTCATACTGTATCCGGCTTTCATGCTCAGTGAATTGGTTTTTCCACAAAGTGCCGCAGGGGCCGTGCTGGCCGCCGGTCTGTTCATACTGAATTCACTGCGCGTCCATGGCTGGCATACACTGGGAATTTGGAAAAAGCCCTTGCTTTGGGGGCTTTTCACTGCATTCATCATGATTAACCTGGGATTTCTGATGCGCGCATTTACACTGGTAACGGCGATCCCCGACCTGCTTCCCATCCATGCATTTGCCGTCGGCGGTATCGGTATCGTCAGTGTCAGCATGATGGCGCGCGTGACGCTGGGCCACACCGGGAGAAATGTACATCAATCACCGCCCATCATGACGCTGTTACTCGCCGGAATGGTCCTGACCGCAACTGTTCGAATTTTTCTGCCGTTGATGGATCCCGTTCACTACCGTTTCTGGATTGGCGCTTCCGGAATTCTGTGGATCATCAGCTTCGCGCTGTTTGCCCTTGTTTTCATACCCATGCTGGTCAGTAAGCGAATCGATGCTGCCTGAGCCAGAGCCCCGAGCGAAACCTGCAACCAATCCACCTTCAAGAAACCATGACTGAAATAACCCAATCATTTTCCGATCACGAACAAATCCCCCTCAAGGACTATGCCGAGAAAGCCTATCTGGACTATTCCATGTACGTGGTACTCGACCGGGCCCTCCCCCATATAGGCGATGGCTTGAAGCCGGTTCAACGCCGGATAGTCTATGCAATGAGCGAACTGGGCCTCAGTGCAACGTCAAAGCACAAGAAATCTGCCCGAACCGTTGGTGATGTCATCGGTAAGTTTCACCCCCACGGTGATTCAGCGTGCTACGAAGCAATGGTGTTGATGGCCCAACCCTTCTCTTTCCGTTATCCCCTGGTCGACGGACAGGGCAATTTTGGCTCACCCGATGATCCCAAGTCATTTGCGGCGATGAGATACACCGAATCAAGGCTGACTGCGTACGCGAAGACACTGCTGAGCGAACTGGGCCAGGGTACGGTGGACTGGGGGCCAAACTTCGACGGAACCCTGAAAGAACCCGTCATGCTTCCTGCCCGGCTTCCAAATGTGCTGCTCAACGGCAGCACCGGAATCGCCGTGGGCATGTCAACAGACATCCCGCCACACAATCTCAGGGAGGTCGTTTCCGCCTGCATCCGCCTGCTGGACCAGCCCAAAAGCACCGTCGCGGAACTCTGCGAACATATCAAAGGACCGGATTACCCGACGGATGCGGAAATCATCACTCCGACCGAAGATCTTCTCGCCCTGTACGAGCTCGGAACCGGTTCGGTGAAAATGCGGGCCGTGTGGGAAAAAGAAAGTAGCGAAATCGTCATAACCGCCCTGCCCCACCAGGTTTCTCCGGCCAAGGTGCTGGAGCAGATTGCGCATCAAATGCAGACGAAAAAACTTCCCATGGTTGAAGATTTACGCGATGAGTCGGATCACGAAAACCCAACTCGCCTGGTCATCGTTCCCCGTTCAAACCGGGTCGATCTCGAACAGTTGATGAATCACCTGTTTGCAACAACTGACCTGGAACGTAATTACCGTGTGAACATGAACGTCATTGGCAACAATGGCAAGCCGCAGATCCTCGATCTGCGCAGACTGTTGAAGCAATGGCTGGATTTCCGGATGAAGACGGTCATCCGCAGGCTCAACCACCGCCTGGACCAGGTGGTGGATCGCCTGCATATACTTGAAGGCCTGCTTGTCGCCTATTTGAACATCGACGAAGTCATCTACATTATCCGGCACGAGGACAAGCCCAAGCCGGTACTGATGGAGCGTTTTAGCCTCACCGGAACGCAGGCCGAGGCGATTCTCGACCTGAAACTTCGTCATCTCGCAAAACTCGAGGAAATGAAGATTCGTGACGAGCAGGACCTGCTGTCCGACGAACGCGACGGGCTGGAAAAACTACTCGGGTCTAAAGCTCGCCTGAAAACACTGATCAAAAAGGAGTTGCTGGCCGATGCGGAGGTTTACGGCGACGAACGCCGCTCTGTGCTGGTGACGCGCGACGCGGCACAAGCCCTGCGCCAGGAGGACCTGGTGCCGTCTGAACCCGTTACAGTCATCCTTTCGCGGTCTGGTTGGGCGCGGGCGGCCAAAGGCCACGACATCGATCCCAGCACCCTGAATTATCGATCCGGCGATGAATTCCAGCATTCAGCCGCGGGACGGAGTAATGAACAGGCCGTATTCCTGGATTCAAAAGGCAGGGCATACTCTCTTGCAGCCCACACCCTGCCGTCGGCCCGCAGCCAGGGCGAACCACTCTCCAGTCGATTCAACATAGAGGCCGGCGAAAGTTTTCTGTATACGCTGGCCGGCAGCAGTGATCAGAAAATCGTGCTAGCCAGTACTTTTGGATACGGATTCCTGACTGAAGTGGCCAATCTCCATAGCCGAATGAAGGCCGGCAAGGCGGTTCTGACGGTTCCAACCGGTGCTTTACCCGTAATGCCGGCCCTCTACAGCGAGCAGGCATCGAATACCATTATCTGCGCAACTTCCGACGGTTATCTCCTGGCCTTTCCACTCGAGGATGTGCCTGAGCTGTCCAAGGGTAAAGGCAACAAGCTCATCAACGTTCCGCCCAAGCGCCTCAAGGCCGGAGAAGAATTCATGGTGGGCATGACGGTGATGGCAGATAAAGAGGAGATCCTGATCTGGGCCGGCCAGCGCTACCTGCGCATGGGCGCAAAAGACATCGAACATTTCCGTGGCGACCGGGCTCATCGAGGGCGCAAACTGCCGCGGGGCTTTCAGCGGGTAACAAAAATAGAACTGGCAGTAGATTAGGAGGAGCCTCGCCGCTACTCCTCAATCTGCTTAGAACATCTCTCTTACTTTGAGCAGCGCATCGACGAACACATCCACTTCCTGTTGTGTGTTGTAAAGTCCGAAAGATACACGGGCAGTCGCAGGAACTCCGAAAAACTGCATTACCGGCATGGCGCAATGATGACCCGTGCGCAGCGCCACTCCATAGTGGTCGATGATGGTGCCCAGGTCGTGAGGGTGGATGTCACCCAGAATGAAACTGATCACGCTGGCCTTGTCTCGGGCAGTTCCAATGATCCTCAGGCCATCAATTTCAGCCAGCTTTTCCGTGGCGTAAGACAGGACTTGATTTTCATGAGCGGCAATTTCAGGAAGACCCAGCTTGCTGAGATAATCCACCGCGGCTCCCAGACCGACGCCGCCCGCGATATTGGGCGTTCCCGCTTCGAATTTGGCCGGCAGATCGTTCCAGGTCGATTCTTCGAACGTCACGTGGCGGATCATTTCTCCCCCCCCTTGCCAGGGTGGCATGGAATCCAGGGTCGATTCCCTCGCCCATAGCGCGCCGACACCGGTGGGTCCGTACATTTTGTGGCCCGAGAGGCAGAAGAACTCACAACCCAGGGCCTGAACATCTACTTGCATGTGCGGCATCGCCTGAGCGCCGTCCACCAGCACGGGTACCCCATGATGCTTAGCCATCCGGCAAATTTCAGCGACCGGATTGATGGTTCCCAGCGCATTCGAGACCTGCACGATTCCAAGCATCTTGACTCTCTCGGATAGCAGGCGTTGCAGCGCGCCCATCTCCAATTCGCCGCGTTGATTTATGGGCACCACTCTGAGCAGGGCCCCGGTCTGTTGACACAGAATCTGCCACGGAACAATGTTGGAGTGATGCTCCATGTGTGTGACCAGTATTTCATCGCCGGGCTTCAGTTTCGGGCGCAGGAAACTCTGCGCGACCAGGTTGATGGATTCGGTGGTGCCACGGGTAAAAATGACCTCGCGTTCGGATGGAGCGTTGATAAACTGCGCCAGCTTTCTGCGTCCTCCCTCATACAGATCTGTCGCTTCCTGGCTCAGCGTGTGAACCCCGCGGTGAACATTTGCGTTGTGCTCACGATAAAAATTATTGACTGCGTCAATCACTGCGAGCGGCCTCTGCGCCGAAGCCGCAGTATCGAAATAGATCAGAGGTTTGCCACGCACCTCCCGCTCCAGGATAGGAAAATCCCTGCGGATGCGGTTGATATTGAAAGTAGACTCAGGTTCCACTGACGCTGATACCGGCTCGATCAATCTTCTCTCCCAGTCTCTGGCGGTTCATCCGGCATCGCTTCGTCCAGCAGGACTGACAGCCGGTCGGCAAGTGTACGGTTTTCCAGCTGATCCGTTACCGCATGGCAAAAAGCCGCCGTCAACATCCGGCGGGCCTGTGCATCACTGAGCCCGCGCGTTCGCAAATAAAATACGGCGGCTTCATCGAGCTGCCCGACAGTCGCTCCATGGCTGGCCTCGACTTCATCGGCATAGATTTCAAGTTCCGGTTTGGTATCCATTTCCGCCAGCCCCGATAAAAGCAGGTTGGCGTTGGACTGTTTCACAACAGAACCATCGGCCCCAGCCCGTATAAGCGCCCGGCCATTGAACACTCCGCGGCTACGGCCACCAAGCACCCCTCTGAAAAACTGCTGACTGGTGCATCCGGCAGAGACATGATCCACGCTTACGTGATTATCTACGTAACGGCTGCCATCCAGTACGAACGCACCCCTGATCTCAGCATGAGCGCCAGGGCCGGTGAGCGAGGCATCAATTTCATGACGCACGAGCCCGCCGCCGAGATCGAAGCCGCTATATGTGTAACGGCTGTCCGCAGCCTGCCGTATTGAAGTGGAAGTAAGCAGCGAGCAGCGGTCCGACTCCAATTGGACTCGAACATGCTCCAGCGCAGCCCCTTTTCCGAGTTCCACCTGGCTTATAACGTTCAGCGCATTTTCTGTTCCGACTGTACTTTCAAACTGCTCAATGACCGCCAGCTCAGCACCCGCATCCAGAAGGACAAACACCCTGAAGTTGTCCAGGCGGGCTGCTTCTGCTGGGGAAAAGGCCCAGCGGATGAGGATTGAGCCAGCTTTGACCCCGGCGCCGGCATGAATCAGCAGGCCCTGGTCCAGAAACGCGGTGTTCAATGCCGCAAAAGCACGGCCAGGGCCGCTCAGATCTGTTGCCTCGCACAGAGACCTCAGCCTGTCTTCGTATTTTCCAAGCCCCCCGGCCAGCGAATTGATGGTCAATCCATCCGGAGTCTCCTGCCGGGATTGCAGCGACCCGTCTGAAATGTCGATTACCAGAGCAGAAGGTTCAGCAATGGCTGCGGGAAACTGGGTATCCACCGGAGGGATTTCCCGCTGGTTGCGGGTTTGCAGCTCGAGGTTTTCCAAACGGCGCAGGGGGGTATATTTCCATTCTTCGATTTTACGGTGCGGCAATCCGTTGACGCTGAGCTGCTTCGCCGCATTCTCCCGAAGAGATTGCATCCAGCCGGGATCCGCAGTCTGGTCCAGCGCCTGGTATGCCCGGAACCATTTGTCCGCTGTCGATAAAGCCTGGGTGTTACTCATTGTCCGCTATCCTCAAACCCTTGCTTCTTCATTGAGCGGTTGAATGCCACCTTGCTCGAGCCAGGTGTAACCCTTTTCTTCCAGTTTCAACGCCAGGTCCGCGTCACCGCTGGCGACAATTTTTCCATCAGCCAGAACATGCACGACATCGGGCACGATGTGATCGAGAAGCCGTTGGTAATGAGTGACGACGATGATCGAGCGGTCTTCGCTCCGCAGGCGATTTACCCCTTCCGCGACCAGTCGCAGAGCATCAATGTCGAGTCCGGAATCCGTTTCATCGAGTATGGCCAGCGACGGTTCAAGCACCGCCATCTGGAAAATCTCGTTACGTTTTTTCTCACCGCCCGAAAATCCTTCGTTGACCGCGCGATGCATCAGGTCATCACTGATATGCAGAATATGCAGCTTTTCACGCACCAGTTTTAGAAACTGCATGGAGTCTAGTTCCGGCTCACCGCGGTATTTGCGTTGGGCATTCAGCGCCGCCCGCAGGAAGTAAGTGTTGTTCACTCCGGGAATTTCCACCGGATACTGAAACGCCAGAAAAATACCTTCGCAGGCCCGTTCTTCCGGCTCCAGCTGTAACAGGTCAGCACCCTTGTAAAGCACCTCACCGGCGGTGACGTCATACCCGTCACGGCCGGCAATGACATTACCAAGGGTGCTTTTTCCTGCACCGT
Organism: uncultured Lysobacterales bacterium; assembly: GCA_937924405.1. Classification (GTDB taxonomy): domain Bacteria; phylum Pseudomonadota; class Gammaproteobacteria; order Xanthomonadales; family SZUA-36; genus JAHEFT01. Next base: position 35,915 of record CALDVW010000010.1, on the reverse strand, counting down.
TGGGGCCCATGATGGCATGTACTTCACCATCCGATACTTTGAGATTCAGACCTTTCAATATGGGCTTACCGCCCACCGTGGCATGGAGGTTTTTGATTTCCAGCATATATAACTCTCTCTGTTCAGATCATGTCAGTAATCGTCAGCCAACCGCACCTTCTAGTCTGACTTCCAGCAGGGCCTTGGCTTCTACAGCAAACTCCATCGGCAGTTCGCGGAAGACCTGCTTGCAAAAGCCATCGACAATCATCGATACCGCATCTTCTTCGGAAATACCGCGTTGCAGGCAATAAAACATCTGGTCTTCGCCGATGCGGGATGTCGTCGCTTCGTGTTCTACTTTCGCCGAGGGATTGCTGACTTCGATATAGGGAAAAGTGTGGGCGCCGCAGCCTTTTCCGATCAGCATCGAGTCGCACTGTGTAAAATTACGCGCCTTATCCGCCTTTTTTGCCACTCGCACCAGCCCACGGTAGGCGTTCTGGCCGCGACCGGCTGATATGCCCTTCGAAATGATCTTGCTGCGGGTTTCCCGCCCAATATGTATCATCTTCGTGCCGGTGTCCGCCTGTTGGCAGTTATTGGTGAGGGCGACCGAATAGAATTCGCCCACCGAATGATCACCACGCAATACGCATGACGGGTACTTCCAGGTAATTGCCGAACCGGTTTCTACCTGCGTCCAGCTGATTTTTGAGCGTGCGCCGCGGCAATCACCACGTTTGGTCACGAAGTTGTAAATTCCGCCCACTCCATTTTCATCACCGGGATACCAGTTCTGCACCGTCGAATACTTGATTTCTGCTTGTTCCAGCGCCACCAGTTCAACTACGGCGGCATGAAGCTGGTTCTCATCACGCATAGGTGCCGTGCAGCCCTCCAGATAGCTGACATAGCTGCTGTCTTCGGCAATGATCAGTGTTCTCTCAAACTGCCCCGTTTCGGCCGCATTGATCCGGAAATAGGTACTCAGTTCCATCGGACAGCGAACACCACGCGGAATGAACACGAAGCTGCCATCGGAAAAGACTGCTGAATTGAGAGCAGCGAAAAAATTATCACGTGATGGAACCACCGTGCCGAGATATTTGCGGACCAGTTCCGGGTGATCTTTCACGGCTTCGGAAAAAGAGCAGAAAATCACACCCGCCTTCATGAGTTCATCGCGAAAAGTAGTGCCGATTGAAATCGAATCAAATACAGCATCCACTGCCACACCCGCGAGCCGGGCGCGCTCATGCAGGGGCACTCCGAGCTTGTCGTAGGTTTCCAGCAATTTCGGGTCGACTTCGTCCAGGCTTTGCGGTTTGTCCTTGTCGGACTTGGGAGCCGAAAAATAGGAAATCGCCTGAAAATCGATCGGGTCGATCTCGAGGTGAGCCCAGTCCGGCGGCGTCATATTCAGCCATTGCCGGTATGCGTCCAGCCGCCACTCGAGCAGCCAACCGGGCTCTTCCTTCCTCGCTGAAATCCACCGAATTACATTTTCGTCCAGGCCGGGAGGCACCGTTTCGGATTCGATCTCAGTGACAAACCCGTGTTGGTACTTCTGCTGAACGAAATGATCGACAGACGACGGATCTGCCTTGGTCTGTTCGTTACTCATGATCGAATGACTCTCATTGCGGGTTTCAACTGACGCTCAAGGTGGTTATTTGCAGGGGATTATCGTTTTTTGTCATCGGAGTGGACATTTCAGCCAGGCTTACTTCCTGCAGCGCCCCGGCTACCGCCAGACTGATCCGCTGCCAGTTGCTGCGCAGTTCACAGCTGTCTTCCTGACTGCAGAGGCCCTCTTCCACACTGCATTCAGTCATTGCGATCGGCCCTTCGATTGCGGCTATCACTTCCGCCACGCTGATATCGCCCGCCTGCCGACTCACGCGGTAGCCCCCACTCGCTCCCCGATAGGACTCAAGCAAGCCATCCCCGGCCAGCAATTTGAGCACTTTGCTGGCGGTCGGAATTTCGACATGGATTCGCTCCGCCAGTGCATGAGCGCTCAGCATTTCGCTGTCACGGGTCAGCTCCACCATGAGCAGAATGGCATAGTCGGTCAATTTTGATATTCTCAACATCCCTATATAGTACCATATAAGTACTGTTTAAATGAGATCCCCCGTGATTTGAGACCCAATGGATTACACAGGCCCGGTAATTGCGGCAAAATGTGCTTATGATTGAAGAAATCGGCAACGGGCAATGCCTGATCGATGAAAGAGAAAAAGTAGCCGCCGCCTGGGCGGCGAAAATCATGGGGCTGGATCAGGTGAATTTGCAGCCCGTTTCCGGAGATGCCAGTTTTCGCCGCTATTTCCGCTTCAAAACCCCTGACCGGTCCATCATTCTGATGGATGCGCCGCCGGAAAAAGAAAATTCCAGGCCTTTTATCGATATTGCGGGCCGGCTCAGTTCAACAGGGCTGAATTCACCTGATATCATTCACTTCGACCTGGTGCAGGGTTTCGGCCTGTTGGAAGATTTTGGCGACACCCTGTACCGGGATTTGATCAACGAGGATTCCGTGGATCAGCTGTTTCCGGAACTCTTCGATGTACTCAATAACATGGCCAGCCGTGTGGAGCCCCGGGGCTTGCCCCGCTACGACGCAGACTTCCTGGGGCAGGAACTTGATCTGTTCAGCAACTGGTATCTCGACATACACCGCAAGCGCCCGTTACAGGGCCATGAAAAAAAGCTGTGGGAATCCACCTGCCAGTTGTTGGTAGATTCCGCATTGAGCCAACCGCAGGTTTTCGTTCACAGGGACTTCCACTCAAGCAACCTGCTGCAAACAACCAGCGGCCCGGGCATTATTGATTTTCAGGATGGGGTTCTGGGTCCACTCAACTATGATTTTATCTCACTGATCTGGGACCGTTACATTGCCTGGCCCAGGAAAAGGCTCGAAAATTGGATGATAGAAGTTCATTCGCTGATGCCTGTCAACTGCAGCCGTGACGAATGGGTCAGGCGCTGCGACTGGATGGGTCTGCAGCGCAACCTGAAAATTGTTGGAATATTCGCCCGGCTGAAATACCGGGATGACAAGGAAGGCTATATCGAAATGATTCCCCGCTTCTACCAGTACCTGCTGGATGTTGTTCCGCGGTATCCCGAATTCGGGGAGTTTCATCAATTACTGGAAAGCGCCAAATGCGCGCCATGATACTCGCTGCCGGTCGTGGTGAACGCCTGCGGCCGCTGACGGACCAGGTCCCCAAACCCCTGATCGAGCTTGGCGGCAAACCGTTGATCGAGTATCACCTCGAAGCGCTGGCCGCAGCCGGCTTCCAAAAAGTTGTAGTCAACCAGGGGCACCTGGGAAACATGCTTCGCGATGCGCTGGGTGACGGCAGTCGCTGGGGCATCAGCATTTCATGGTCGGACGAGCAACCCGCAGCACTGGAAACCGGGGGGGGAATATTCAAAGCGCTGCCCTTGCTGGGAGAGTCGCCGTTTCTTGTGGTTAACGGGGACGTTTGGACCGAATATCCCTTTGCCCGCCTGCGCGCCGTGAAATGTGACTGGGCGCACCTGGTATTGGTTCCCAACCCCAGCCATAACCCGTCCGGCGATTTCTCGCTGACCGGAGCCCGCGTGCGCGCTGGCGAAGAACATAAATTGACCTTTAGCGGGATTGGCGTATACCACCACCGCCTGTTCGAAAATTGCCGGCCGGGCAAGTTTTCAATCGTACCGTTACTGCGCACAGCCATGGATAAACATCTGGTTAGCGGCGAAGAATTTTCAGGCGGATGGGACGATATAGGAACCCTGGAACGTCTTGAATCAGCACGGAATTCTCTTCAATTCCAATAGCTTGAAATGGCGTCATTCCCTTCGCGGGAGAATAAAAACCACCTTCCTGGCCCGACACGACAGTCGGAAAATTGCATATAGTGTTATACTGTGGTATAACACCTACACAAGCTGACACAAGAGAATTGATATGACCAAAATCCGCCTGGCCACTTTCGCCATCCTTTCGATGATTTTACTTGGCGCCTGCACTAAGAGCGACGAGCAACAGGTCGTTACTGACAGCGGCCCGAGTAATGACCTGCTGCTTCATGTGCCGGCCGACACTCCCTATCTGCTGGCCAACCTGGAGCCGGTACCGGAGGAAGTTATCGATACGTTCCTGATACGCCTGCAGCCGGTTCTGGATTCCATGCAAAACCGGTTGAGCATAGCGCGCGCGGAGATGGAAACCACTGCCGCGCTACCGCAAGGCAGTGAAGAAGCAATTGAAGCTTCATATCACGACGAAATGGGCTTGGCGCTGGCGCACGCCCTGCTGGTGGAGTTGGACGGCAAGCTGAGCAGACCCGGGCTGGAAAGCCTTGGATTCGATCTGCGATCAAACAAGGTTGTTTACGGCATGGGTGCTTTCCCTGTCGTCCGCCTGGGCCTTTCAGATTCCGAAGTCCTGCGCGCTACCATTGAACGCGTCCTGAACAATGCCGGTATCGAGGCCCCGGAACAGAATTTTCAGGGGGTTTCTTTCTGGCGTGTCGGCGATGAAGGCGTCGACGAATCACCCATCAGCCTTTATCTTTCCATACTCGATGACCACCTGGCCATAAGCCTCTTTCCGGCAATGGCTGAGTCAGAACTCCTGCCAGCCTTTCTTGGTTTGCAGATGCCTGTAGACAGTGATGCACAGGCCCGGTTGGCCGAGTTGAACCGGACTCATGAATACACACCCCATGGCTCAGGCATCCTCGATATCCGGAAGCTGGCGGACCAGTTTCTGCAAGCAGAAACCGTAGCTGGCCGGGCGCTGGCTTCATCGGGTGAATTTGATCCTGCGTCACTCACGCAGGAGTGCGTCTCGGAAATTCATGAAATCATCGATCATGCGCCGCGTATCACCATGGGAACGACAGAACTGACCACTTCAGCAGTTTCGGTTCAGTACCGGGTGGAGACTCCCGCGAGCCTCGCCGGCCAGTTGATGGACCTGGTTTCGAAAATCCCGATGGTCGACGCTCATTCGGACCGAATCCTTGAATTTGCTTTCGGTATGAAATTCGGACCGGTGCGCGACTTCCTGCGGGAAAAAGTGACTGCGATCGTGGATGACCCGTACCAATGTGAGCACCTGGCCGATCTCAATAGCAGTGCCTCTGAAAGCCTGACCCAGCTCAATCAGCCGATGCCCCCGTTCGTTAACAATTTCCGTGGTTTGAGAATCCGGCTGAGCGAAATCATGGTGGGCCACGATTCCATTCCCCAAAACGCAAGGGGACACCTCGCGGTTCACGTTGAACAACCGGAAATGTTCATCGGAATGGCACAGATGTTCATTCCAGACCTGTCAACGCTTTCGATAACCCCGGGCGACCCTCCGGTCCGATTGCCGGAATCCCTGGTTCCCGTACCGGGGATGGTGGCCTTCGCTGCCTTATCGGATAACGCGATTGGACTGGCGGTGGGTGAAGGTGAAGAATCGGGTTTACTGCCATACCTGGATCAAAAATCCGGACCTGATGGCACTTTCCTTTCGGCCAGCTATGACGTGGCAGCCTACCTTGATTACACCGGAAAATCGGGCGACCATCACCAGGACGGAATGGATCAGCACAAGGGCGACCACGATGCGCACTCGCAGGCTGCCAGGGAGATTCAAGAAGCGGCGTTGAAAAGCTTCAGTGAAATGGCGGATCGCAGCCACACCATATTGCGATTTACCAGCGATGGCTTTGTCGCCGACAATCAGATGACCTTTAAATAGGTCAGGGAATCCGGTTCGTCAGGAATTGAGGATTTCCCTGGCCAGTGGCACGGTGATTTTCCTTTTGCTGGCGAAGGCAGCGTCCTTCAGGCGCTCGAGGGCTGAGAGCAGCGAAGCCATGTCGCGCCTGGAGTGCTTGAGAAGGTACGCCCGGACATCCCCCGGTAACTCGATCCGCAATGTACGCGCCCGCTGATCCAGGATCTCCATCTTGCCCTCGTCGTCTGGAAGCTGGAGGTTCTGGCGAACGCCCCAGGCCAATCTCGAAGCCAGATCCGGGAGAAGGAAATCCAGTGACGACAGTCGTTTTCTGCTGCTGACAAGAAGCCGGCCGTGCGCAGCCCGAACTTCGTTGAAGCAACGGAACAGAGCATTTTCCCAGACCGGGTTGCCTGCCACCGAATCGAGGTCATCGACACAAACCAGGTCCAGAACCTGCAAACCTTCCAGGCTGGCGGCTGCCTCTTCGGGCAGGCTTTTCAAGGCAATGTAAAAAGCTGCCAGTCCGGCTTCCCGGGCTGAATGGCAAAGAGCGTTCAGCAGGTGTGATTTCCCTGACCCTTCCGGGCCGGACAAAAACAGAATGCCTCCCGGCTCCTCGAGTAACTGCCTGACCGCCGCCAGTGGAATTCCGTTCGGGCCGGCTACGAACTCTTCCAGGCGATCCGGGCGGCGAGGCTCGAGCTGCAGGGGAATCTGGGGTGAGAACAACATTCAACGCGTATCCGGAGTCAGTGGTTCCTTACCGTACAAATCACTCTGGCGGTATTGATCGTGCAAATAGCCGACCAGCACATTAAGCGCCGCTGCCGCGGGCAGCGCCAGCAGAATTCCAAGGAAGCCGAATAACTGGCCACCGGCCAGAACAGCAAAAATAACCGCGACGGGATGCAGGCCGATCCGATCGCCCACCAGCTTGGGGGTCAGCACCATGCTTTCCAGGGATTGACCTGCCACAAATACAGCCAGAACCATCACGGTATGGAAAGTGTCCTGGAACTGGAACACTGCCGCCACCACGGCTGCGACGACCCCGACAAAAGTACCCAGGTAGGGCACGATGCTGAGCAAGCCGGCGCCCATTCCAATAATCAGGGCAAGGTCCAGGCCAACCAGCCAGAGACCTGAGGCGTAGATCATCCCCAGCGCTATCATGACCAGCAACTGACCACGGATAAACGCGCTCAATACGTCTTCAATTTTCCCAAATAAGTCGCTGACTGTCGGCTCTATATGCCTGGGGATAAGGGTTCGGATACCCTCCACCAGTTTGTCCCAGTCGCGCAGCAGGTAAAAGGTGACGACCGGAATCAACACCAGGTTCATTAACCATGTCAGGACAGCCTGCCCACTACGCGACACCGTTCCCAGCACCCCCATCGCCGCCGAACTGACTTCCCTCCAGTAAGACTTCAATGCTTCTCTGAGACTTTCAGCATCCAGCTCAACAATGGTCAATCCCAGTTTCGCCTGGACCCAGGGCAATGCGGTGCCGATAAACCATTCGAATAGTGCAGGCGCCTTTTCCACCAGGCGCTCTACCTGGTCCCGCAGCAAAGGCATGAAAATCAGAAGCACCACGACAAGGACAGACGAGATCAGGACAAAAACTACGACTACGGCAAAAGTGCGGCTAAGTTGCCACTTGAAAAACTTCAACTTTTCCAGGCGGTCGACCAATGGATCACCGAGAAAAGCGAGGCCGGCGGAGATAACGAAGGGAGTGATCACCGGGGCAAGTTGATAAACCAGCCAACCGGTGCCGGCAATCAGTGCAAGAATAAACCAGTGACGTGATTCATCCATGTAAATTTCCTCGTCCGGGATGATCAGGGCAGAAGAAAATATTTGCCATCGTCTTCACTCAACTCCATAAACTTTCCGGTGCCCAGCGCTTCCTCAAGATACTGGGGCACCGCGCTCAGCTCCAATTTGAATACCACGTTTCCCTGCCCGGCTGAAATCACTGCAACATGATTCACGACGCTGAGGCCTTGCAGGTAAGCCAGGCAGCGCTGGTAGTCGTGCGCGTTGCGCAGACCGCCAATGGTCAACTGGTAACCCCAGAGGCCAAGTTCGGCAGCAGCGATCGTGTTGGCCGCCGCAATCCGATCAATCGCCTGCTGCATGCTCTGTGTCAACGCGGATTGGAGGTCAATGTCCTGGACACGCCAGGTCCAGTCCTCACCGTTGTAGGAAACATTGTTGCGGACACTCCATTCCGGGCCCTCTCTGCGCGCTGCCGCGATCATCACACCACCGCGCTGTCCAGCCCCCAGGTCTTCGGTATATCCACCCCACAGCAATTGGGCGTCAATCTGGTATTGGCCGTCTTCATCCGGTACCGGCCAGCGAACGTTCAGCCCTCGGCGAACTGCCTCTTCGCCCATGGACCTCCAGGCATAGGAGAACTCAAGCGGGAAAGTGCGGCGGTCGACTCCGTCATCGACAATGATCCAGATATCCAGGGGCGGGCGATCCGGTTTCCAAAGCGGCAGTTGCAGCGACTGAACCATCTCTTCGACTTTTGCTTCGGAGAAGCTCGCCACGAGTCTGAGCTCACTCGCTTCACTGCCGTCTGCCAACACGGTTTCTTCCTTTCTGTAATGAAAAGAAAGCAGAATTGAAGAAGCGCTTCCCAGGGCGGGTTCGACCAGCGGATAATCTTCGAAGTCGTTCAGACCACTCAGTTTTTTAAAGACGTGCTCAAGCGTCTGCGGCAAGGCGCGGCGTCGCTCGGCGCTGTCCTGGGTCTCAACCGGAACTTCACCTGTGTAAAGGTCGATGGTGGCCACCTGTCCACTTGCAATCGCTGGAAGCAACAGGAGCAAAACTAAAAAAATTGTTCTCATGGGGTAAGGGGTGCGAAACCAACAAATAAGATAACATATGCCTCTCGTCAGCCGTAACGAAAATAGCGAACCGGAACCACTCTTGAATGACATGACAGAAGCCAAAGAAGGCCTATCCTATCGCGACGCCGGAGTCGACATTGATGCCGGTAATGATTTGGTCGAACGCATCAAGCCGGCTGTGCGCAAAACCATGCGCCCTGAAGTCCTCAACGGACTCGGTGGTTTCGGCGCCCTGTTTGAATTGAACCTGGATCAATGGCGCGAACCTTTGTTGGTGTCGGGTACCGATGGCGTGGGAACCAAGCTGATACTGGCCAGGCAAATGAACCGGCATGACAGCATCGGAATTGACCTGGTGGCGATGTGTGTAAACGACATTCTGACCAGTGGTGCTGAACCCCTATTCTTTCTTGATTACTTCGCAACAGGGAAATTGCAGCTGGATGAAGCCCAGTCGGTAATTGAAGGAATCGCCGAGGGCTGCCGCCAGGCGGGTTGCGCCCTGATTGGTGGGGAAACTGCGGAAATGCCCGGAATGTACTCCGGCGGCGACTATGATCTGGCCGGATTTGTGGTCGGCGCGGTGGAGCGTTCTGAGCTGCTGGACGGCAGCCGGATCCGTCCGGGTCATCACCTGTTGGGGCTGGCATCCAGCGGACCCCACTCCAACGGCTATTCCTTGATCCGTAAAGTAATAGAGCGGTCAGGCGTCGATCTCGAAGAAACGATCACTGCCGCTTCGGGAGAGCCTGTAGACCTCGGCAGTGCGTTGTTGTCACCAACTCAAATCTACGTGAAACCGGTTCTGGAAATGCTTCAGACAGGCGCCATTGACGGCCTCGCCCACATAACCGGTGGTGGTCTGACCGAAAACATTGTTCGCGTTTTGCCGGACCAACTCGGCATTGACGTCGATACAAATTCCTGGGTCCGGCCAGAGGTATTCAACTGGCTGCAGGAAAATGGCGGAATATCTGACACAGAAATGCTGCGCACATTCAACTGCGGGATTGGGATGGTGATGCTGGTACCGGAAAATTCAGTGGCAGACCTGATTTCCAGGTCCGACAAGCTGGGTATTTCATGTTACGACATCGGCCGGGTGGTCCAGGCCGGCTCAGCTGAGCGGGTTCGCTATATTTCATGACTGCTCTCTTGAAGACAACCGTCCTGATCTCCGGGACCGGCAGCAATCTTCAAGCGTTGATCGATGCGTGCCGGACAGGCAGGCTGGAAACAGACATCATCCATGTAATCAGCAATGTTCCGGATGTAAAGGGACTGGCCCGGGCAGAGTCGGCCGGTCTCAATACCAGCGTGCTGCAACACGGTCGGTTTTCTGACCGCAGCGATTTTGACCGGGCGCTCTCTTTACTGGTCGGGGCAGGCGATCCCGACCTGATTGTGCTGGCCGGTTTCATGCGCATCATCGGGCCGGAACTATTGACACCGTTCAGCGGCAGGATGATCAACCTGCACCCTTCGCTACTGCCACTGCACCGGGGCACAAACACCTACCAGCAGGCGCTCAATGCGGGCGACACACAGCATGGCGCCAGCATACACTTTGTAACGGCCGAACTGGATGGCGGTCCGGTCATTTCGCAAGTCGCCATCCCGGTGCTGCCTGATGACGACAGGGACAGCCTGGCGCAACGTCTGGCGCCCATGGAGCATCGCCTGATTGTCGCCACGGTTGAATTCTTCTCCAGGCACAGGGTCGAATGCAGCGGTGCCAGCGTCTTTGTCGATGGCAAAGTTTTAACCTCACCGCTCCGGCTGCAGCCTGATGGCGGGTTTGGCTGGCAGGCCCCGGCTGAGTGACGACTATGCGAAAATTGATATTACTGCTACTGACCTCGACCCTGAGCATTTCAGCCTGTTCCGTAAACCCGGTGACAGGCGAGCGGAATTTCCAACTTTACGGGTCCGATTGGGAGAGGGAAGTCGGTCGTCAGATGTATGCGCCGATGAAACAGTCGCAGGGCGGAGAATTCGTTCTCGATCCGGCACTCAATGCCTATGTCGACGAGGTGGGAAACCGTCTCGCCAGGCAGGCGAGGAGAAACGAAGATCTGGATTTTGAGTTTAGCGTTTTGAATGACTCCGTTCCGAATGCCTGGGCATTACCGGGCGGGAAAATTGTTATCAACAGGGGCTTACTGGTCCACCTGGAATCTGAAGCCGAACTGGCCGCAGTGCTTGGGCACGAAATCGTTCATGCTGATGCTGCCCATGGCGCCCGTGCCCAGTCCAAGGGCATGCTCACCCAGGCCGGGGCCATGATCACCATGGTGGTCCTGGGAAGCACGATCGACTCTCAGTCAACCAGGGAAATTGCCATGATTGTGCCAGCACTTGGTGCTCAGTTGATGACGCAAAAGTATGGCCGCGATGCGGAACGCGAGTCGGATGAATACGGCATGCTTTACATGTCTGAGGCCGGCTATGATCCCGCAGGTGCCGTGGAGCTGCAAAAAACGTTTGTCGAGATATCAAAAGCAAAGAACCAGGACTGGGTCAGCGGCCTGTTCGCATCGCATCCCCCTTCACAGGAACGGGTAGAGAACAATCGCAAGACTGCCGCTTCACTGCCGGCCGGCGGTGAAATGGGCAGCCAGCGTTACCGTGACAAGACGGCTTATCTCCGGCGTGTTCAGCCAGCCTACCTGGCATACGACGAAGCAAAAAAAGCTCTGGCGGACGGAAAAACGGAATTGGCTCAGGAAAAGCTGAACAAGGCCCTTTCCATGGAGCCCAGAGAGTCACTGTTTCATGATTTGCAGGGTGATATTTATGCGCTGGACAAGAATCATGGGCGTGCACTGAAGTCATACCAGAGGGCAGTCGCGGCCAATCCCGGCTTTTTCTATGGTTATCTGCGATCGGGGCAAATGCAGTATGCAATGGACCAAAACCAGGCCGCCCGATCGAACCTGGATAAAAGCCTCGAATTGATGCCCACTGCAGAGGCGCATTATCTGCTCGGTATGCTTGATAAACAAAAGGATGATCTGAATAGCGCGGTCGAACATTTCAAGATTGCCGCCCAATCTGAATCTGAATCCGGTCAGCGGGCGACCCGCGAACTGGTGCTGCTGGACCTGGCCAACAACCCGTCGAAATACATCGCCTCAAGGGCCGCTGTGGATCAAGAAAACAACGTCTGGGCCCAGTTCGGAAACCTGACACAGGTTCCGATGGAAAACATCGAGTTCAGCTATGCCTGGCTGGATGAAAAAGGGCAAACTCGACGGGGTACCAAAATTTATAGCGGGACACTGGCTGGCGGCAAACAGGACCGGATCAAGCTGGGGTTTCGAATTGATAACCCCGATGAACTCAATCGCAGAGTGCGAGTTGAAGTGAGTCGCGCCAGCGTTTCAAACTAGGTTGTTTCGGAGCCAATTCGCTTGATGTCCGCGCCCAGCGCACGCAACTTTTCTTCGATGATTTCGTAACCGCGATCAATGTGATAAACGCGGTCGACGGTGGTCACGCCATCGGCGACCAGGCCCGCAAGCACCAGGCTGGCCGATGCCCGCAGATCGGTTGCCATGATTGGAGCACCCGTCAGTTTGGACATGCCCCGGATGATGGCTGTATTACCCTTCACCGTGATTTCTGCACCCAGTCTCTGTAGCTCCTGTACATGCATGAACCGGTTTTCGAAAATGGTCTCAGTAATGACGGCCGTTCCTTCGGCAATGCTATTAAGCGCCGTGAACTGAGCTTGCATGTCGGTTGGAAACCCGGGGTAAGGAGCAGTGGTGACATCGACCGAGCGGGGTCTCCTGCCTTGCATATCCAATTCTATCCAGTGCTCACCGGTATTGATCTCGGCGCCGGCCTCGGAAAGCTTGTCCAGCACCGCATCCAGATCGGTCGGCCGGGTACGCGTGCAGCGGACTTTACCGCCGGTCATTGCAGCGCCAACAAGATAGGTGCCGGTTTCTATACGGTCAGGCAACACTGCGTATTCAGTTCCGTGAAGACGCTCTACACCCTCCACCGTTATCGTATTGCTGCCGGCGCCGTCGATCCGGGCACCCATGGAGATCAGGAAGTTTGCCAGGTCCACGACTTCCGGTTCCTGTGCCGCATTTTCGAGCACGGTCGTTCCCCGCGCGAGCGTGGCGGCCATAAGTAGATTTTCGGTGCCGGTCACGGTAACCGTATCCATGATAATGCGAGCGCCTTCAAGCCTGTCTGCGCGGGCTTCAATGTTGCCGTTGCGAACCTCAACCTGAGCGCCCAGAGCCCGCAAGCCATGCAGGTGCAGATCTACCGGGCGTGACCCGATAGCGCAGCCTCCCGGCAGCGAAACCACTGCGCGGCCATAGCGAGCGACCAGCGGTCCCAGCACCAGAATGGACGCCCGCATGGTTTTGACCAGGTCGTAAGGCGCCTCGAAGTGATTCATCGTGCGGGGATTGATTTGTATCTGCAAGCGGTCGTCCATGCTCAAATCGGCGCCCATTCGCCCCAGCAGTTCCATCGTGGTGGTGACATCCCGCAAGTGGGGCACGTTGCTCACCACCGAGGGTTCATCACCCAGCAGGCTGGCAACCAGGATGGGAAGCACGGCGTTTTTTGCGCCGGAAATCCAGACTTCTCCGTGCAGGGGGGGGCCACCGTTTATCTGGATTCGAGCCACGTCAGTTACTCTCCCCCGGAGTTTCGGTGCGCAGGCCCAGGGCATGAATCTCATTTCCCATCAAGCTGCCCAGTGTGGCATACACCATCCGGTGGCGTTGCAGCGTTGACTTGCCCTCGAAAGAAGGGCTGATGACATGCGCTTCAAAGTGCACTCCGTCATCACCAGTTACCCTGACTGTGGCATCGGCCAATCCGGTTTTGATTATTTGCTCTATACTTGCGCTATCCATAGACTATGCTTCCTCTCGTCTCTCAATTTTTGGCCGTGATGCCGCGGAAGGCGGACATCATAATGGAACAGGAACGGATACTGAAAGCGATTTACGCCCAATGCTGATTTCCATTGCACAGTTGATCGGAGGATTCATTCTACTCGTATGGGGCGCGGACCGCCTGGTAGCGGGCGCCTCCGCACTGGCCCGTAACCTGGGCGTTTCACCACTGATCATCGGGTTGACCATTGTTGCCTTCGGCACATCTGCGCCGGAATTAGTCGTTTCCGGTGTGGCGGCCCACCGCGGTAATCCCGGTCTGGCCGTTGGCAACGCCATTGGTTCAAACATCGCCAATATCGGATTGATACTGGGCATTACCGCCATTGTCTATCCACTCAGGGTCGAGTCTGAAACCCTCAAACGCGAATACCCACTGCTGATGCTGATCATGATAGCCAGTTTCATCATGGCCGGAGACCTTGTCTACGATCGCACAGAGGGCTGGTTGTTGCTGACCGGACTTGCAGCCCTGGTGATCTGGATGGTCCGTTTCGGCCTCAGGCGCGGTCCGGATGACCCCTTGGCGGTAGAATTCGCGGCGGAAATTCCTACCAACATGCCCACCGGTTATGCTGTTTTGTGGTTAATGGTGGGCCTGGTCATACTGCCAGTCAGTTCCAAATTCCTGGTTGATGGTGCAATTTTCATTGCACGCAGCCTGGAGGTTTCTGAAGCGGTCATCGGTCTGACGATCATGGCTTTCGGCACCAGTCTTCCCGAAATGGCCGCGGCTCTGACCAGTGCATTACGGGAAGAGGACGACCTGGCGATAGGCAATGTGATTGGCTCCAACATGTTCAACATTCTCGGAGTGCTGGGCATCGCAGCTGTCATCAGTCCGGTAAAAATTGATTTCCTCATGCTCAAGCAGGACTTTCCGGTCATGTTCCTGTTTACCGTACTTTTGTTTTTCATGGCCTATGGAATACACGGCCCGGGTAGAATCAGCCGAAAATCAGGTGTCTTGCTGCTCTCCATGTTCATCGCTTACCAGACCCTGGTCTGGATTACCGCAGTTCCTGTTGTCCCGGGAAGCCCTGGTTGATAGCCAGCGGCTGTAATCACCGACGGTGACGGGTAAACTACGTTCATGAGCAACTCGGCTGCCCCGGCTCCTTCCATATATCAGCACCTGCTGAGCACCGGGGTGTTCTGAATGTCAGTCATCGATATTTCAAGCCTGGATAAACTCTTGATTGAAAGGGCAGCCCGGATCAGGATGCTGGTGCTCGATGTTGACGGGGTTCTGACAGACGGGAATCTTTATTTTGATAACCAGGGCAATGAAATGAAAGCTTTCTTTACCCGCGACGGCCTGGGGTTGAAAGCACTGCAGTCACACGGCACATTGCTGGCATTTATCACGGGCCGCCAATCCAGAATCGTTGAGCACCGGGCGGCCCAACTGGGTGTGCGTCACGTTTACCAGGGCCGCAATGACAAACTGAACGCTTTTAACGAATTACTATCTGATACCGGTATGGACGAAGAGCAAATCTGTTATGCCGGGGACGACTGGATTGATATTCCAGTACTCGAACGGGTCGGGCTGGCGGTCACGGTAGCCGACGCCGATTCCGTGGTCAAAAAACGTGTTCACTGGATTACCCCCAGCGGTGGAGGCCGCGGAGCAGTGCGCGAAATTTGCGATCTGATCCTCGCTGCCCGCGGCCAGGACAGGCAGGTACTGGACGGAATTCTGGACCAGTGACCAGACGCAGCACCCGCAGGGGGATCATCCTGCTGACCTTGCTCGCTACCCTGTCGTGGATACTAACGCTGCAACAGCGCGAGGTGGCCTCAGAGCCAGCCAGTGAACTGGACCTCCGCCTGAACTACGCGCTCTATGACTTCGAAGGCCGCTTACTTGATGATGACGGCGGGATAAGCCTGGAGATCCAGTCGCCTAAACTCCGCAACAACGCCCGAAGCGGGGTTGGCACGCTGGAAAGCCCTGAAGTCCGCATTCAGCAGGAAGATGAACGGTGGTACATTACTGCAGAGGCTGCAATTATCACTGCTGACCGGGAGTACGTGTCACTCATGGGTGATGTAAATCTAAAGAGACTTAATGATATTACCGGCCAGCAACTCGATATTCAGACCAAGGATGTCATGTTGAACGTAACTCCCCGGACCGCACGTACTGAAGCGCAGGTCAACATCAGGCAGGATGAAGACTGGCTCGACGCGACAGGCATGCATATCGACATGATTGGCAACAGTTTTGAATTAATGAATGAAGTAAGGGCGCACTATGAAATTCCATGACCGGATGGTGCTGCTAACGAGTCTTTGCCTGCTGCTGGCGCCGGCGCCGTTGCTTGCACTTAAGTCGGACCGACAGCAGCCACTGGAGGTTAACGCTGACTCGACTGACGGAACGCTGGGTGACGGAATTGCGACACTGAAAGGCAACGTGGAAATCCGGCAGGGTACGTTGCTGATCCAGGCCGATATCGCAGAGGTTGAAAAAGTGGAAGGCCGCGTGCGCCGCTTTGAGCTGAATGGTAATCCCGTTCACCTGCAGCAGGAAATAGAGGATGCCGGGCTGGTAACTGCCGAGGCAAAAAAGGTCGAGTACGAAGTCGCAAGCGGAATTGTGACACTGAGCGGTGATGCTGACGTGGTGCACCCCCAGTACCACATCAGCGGTGAAATTCTGGAGTACGACATGAATATTCAGCATTTTCAGGGCAGCGGCGGTGACAACAACGGCAGAATCCGCATTCGGCTTGATCCTGAAGTAGTACCGGGCAATCTCCCGGAAACCGACGAACCGGTCGAGGGTGAACCCGCAACAGACAACGGAACAAAAAAGCCGGACTAGACCATGCTCAAAGCCATTAACCTCCACAAATCATTTGGTAAGCGGGAAGTCGTTCGGGGCGTGACCATGCAGGTCGAACCAGGCGAGGTGGTTGGACTGCTGGGACCAAACGGGGCAGGAAAAACCACTTGTTTTTACATGATTGTGGGGCTTGTATCAGTGGGCGACGGCCAAATCCTGGTAGACGAAGTCGATGTCACCCATCAACCTGTCAACGTGCGGTCCGGTCTTGGTGTTGGGTACCTACCGCAGGACGCTTCGATTTTTCGAAAACTCAGCGTCGCTGACAACATCATGGCCATTCTTGAGATTCGTCCCGAACTGGACGAAGCAGAAAGAAGAGCAGAACTGCAACGCCTGATGGGTGATCTGGGCATTGCGCATATATCCGACCAGATGGGCATCAGCCTGTCCGGAGGAGAGCGCAGGCGTGCTGAAATCGCACGCGCACTTGCTGCCGGCCCACGCTTTATCCTGCTGGACGAACCCTTTGCCGGTGTCGATCCCATCTCGGTGATCGAAATTCAGAAAATCGTTGAACACCTGACCGATCTGAATATCGGCGTCCTGATTACTGACCACAACGTGCGTGAAACTCTGGGCATTTGTGATCATGCTTACATTCTCAATGATGGTCAGGTGCTGGCCGAAGGAAAGCCTGAAACCATCATATCCAATGATGAGGTACGGCAGGTCTACCTCGGTAAAGACTTCACCCTCTGAGCGGCAGCATGGTGGAACCGTCATTACAACTCAGGCTTACCCAGAAGCTCGCGCTGTCGCCACAGCTACAGCAGGCCATTCGACTGTTGCAGCTCAATCGGATCGAGCTCCGCGAATACATTCAGGATGCACTTGACGCCAATCCCATACTGGAAAGACAGGGAGATGATGCAGGTGAAGAGTCGCCAGATTTTGAAACGGCGGAACGCGACACGGGCTCAGAAATTCCGGAAACTCCGGAAACCCCCGACTGGGAGAGTGAAAACGCCGGTGGGGATCAGTGGCTGGAGAGCCGTTCCTATGAAAATTACTCAGGTGAATCGCAGATCCCGGATGCCAGTGAAGACACTCTCAGGGACCACCTGCTGTGGCAGATCAACCTGGCCCATTTCAGTGACACTGACACCGCCATTGCCCAGGCTATTGTCTTCGGTCTGGATGAAGAAGGATTCCTGCAGGAAAGCATTGAGGAAGTCAGGGCCAGTCTGGCGCCGGAGTTACTGGTCGAGGAAGACGAAGTCCTGGCGGTGCTGCACCGTATTCAACGCCTGGAACCCGTGGGTGTGGCTACCCGGAATGCCGGCGAGTGCATCAAGGTTCAGCTTTCAGCCCTGCCCTCGGATACCGGATCTCGCGACCTTGCACTGCGCATATCAAAAGATTACCTGGACTTACTGGCGAATCACGATCTTCCCGAACTGAAAAAAAGAACGGGCGCTACCATCAGTGAAATCGAATCCGCGCTCGAACTGATCCAATCACTGGAACCCAGGCCAGGAGCGCGTTACGACAACAGACGGGATGAATACCTGGTCCCGGATGTCTATGTCACCCGGGTGGAGGGAGCATGGTCAGTTACGCTGAATCCCGAAAACGAACCAGGCCTGAGATTGAATAATTATTACATCGACCTGCTGCGTAAGTCAGGTGGCAAAGATGCCGAGTACCTGCGGGGGCGTTTGCAGGAAGCGCGTTGGCTGATGTCCAGCCTTGAGTTGCGCAACCAGACCCTGCTCAAGGTTTCCCAGAGCATCGTGAATTTCCAGCAGGATTTTCTGGAAAATGGTGAAATGGCCATGCGCCCTCTGGTACTTAAGGAAATTGCTGAGACGGTCGGCGTTCACGAATCCACAGTTTCCCGCGCTACGACCCGGAAGTACATGTTGACGCCTCGCGGATTGTTTGAACTAAAATATTTCTTCTCCAGTCACGTCCGCACAGACCGGGGTAGTGCAGTCAGTGCGACAGCAGTCAAGGCACGGCTACAGTTGCTGCTGGAAAACGAATCCGGTGCAAGCCCGTTGAGCGACCAGGAGCTGTCCTCGTTGTTAAGGCAGGGCGGGATAATCGTTGCGAGGCGGACCGTGGCGAAATACCGGGAATCCCTCGGAATCGGATCTTCAAACGAACGCCGGCGACTTTACAGAAGAGGTTCTGCCGGATACTAAACGGGAAATTTTGTGACCCTGATCATGGCATGCACTAGGCAACTTTCAAAATCGGGTATAAGATAAATATATGGATTGTGTAATCCTTCTCGTTCGCAACAAAGGGATAACCAAGGCGCCAAGGGACGGTAACGCCATAACCCGCTTCCAAACTCATCATATAAGTAGCGGCCGATTGCGGTTCAGCCGGCCAATACTTTGGTCGTAAAATGGAGATTGACATGCAAATTAATATTACTGGACATCACATCGATGTAACGCCCGCCCTGAGAGCTTATGTTACCGAAAAGCTTCAGAGAATTTCCAGGCACTTCGACCACGTGATTTCCACTAATGTCATTCTCAAAATAGAAAATCACAAGCAGCAGGCCGAGGCAACAGTGCATGCGGCGGGCAAGTCCCTGTTCGCCCAGGAGTCCGCCTCCGACATGTACGCGGCTATAGACGGACTCGCCGATAAGCTGGATAGACAGGTCAGGCGTCATAAAGACCGGATCAGGGGCCACCACGCCAGTGCAGCGAAAAGGGCCGCGTCGCTTGGATAAATTATCCTGCGCCGGGTGTAAACAACACGCTGAAAAGGCTTTTACTGGAAATGTTGATAAGTGATCTGCTGAGCCCGGAACGCATTCATTGTGACATTCACAGCAGCAGCAAAAAGCGACTGCTTGAACTGATCAGTGCAGAACTGGCCCGCAACAGCGACGATCTGAGCCAAAGAGAAATATTTGAAAGCCTGTGTGCGCGGGAGCGCCTGGGCAGTACCGGTCTTGGTAAGGGCGTCGCTATTCCGCATGGCAGGGTGAAGGGGACCAGGCACATTGAAGCCTCCTTCCTGCGGCTCAAGAAGCCACTTCCTTTCGATGCGATCGACGGCGAACCGGTTGACCTGTTGTTCGCGCTGGCCGTGCCTGAGAAATGCAGCGATGATCACCTGAAACTTTTGGCCCAGGTTGCAGAGTTGTTCAGCGATCCGCATTTGCTCGAGGAACTCCGGGCCGCAGACAGTTCAGGAAAAATGCTAAAACTGCTTTCCCGATCCAGGCATTGAAGTCTCTCACCCCGATCTGCAATACTGTTGCGCGTGACCAGTTCGATCACTGCAATCAGGCTGTTTGAAGACCTTGGCGAAAGGTTGCAGCTGCAATGGGTATCCGGAAGCAGGGATGAGACCGCATACTCGATATCTTCCGAAGACCTGAGTGAGCGGCCTGCCATGGCCGGTTTCCTCAACCTGATTCATCCAAACAAGGTCCAGGTGCTTGGCCCTGAAGAAATCAACTACCTGGAATCACTCGAAAGTACTGAAAAATTTGCGACCATTACCCGGATACTGGCCGGAGGCGCTCTGGCCATCATGGTTGGAGACGGGTTGGACGTACCTGAACCCATCAGGACTGCGGCGGAAAAATACGATACGGCTCTGATTCGTTCCGACATTCGCGCCTACGAACTGGTCAACTACCTTCAGTATTACATATCCACCACGCTCGCCCGCCGGACGACACGGCACGGTGTGTTCATGGAAGTTTTCACCATTGGTGTATTGATAACGGGTGATCCCGGTAGCGGCAAAAGTGAGCTTGCGCTCGAATTGTTGAACCGGGGCCACCGGCTGATCGCGGACGATGCACCGGAGTTCACCCAGATTTCGCCTGAAATCATTGATGGCACCTGTCCCGAGGCGCTACAGGACTGTCTGGAAGTGCGTGGGCTTGGGGTTCTGAATGTGCGGCGTATGTTTGGAGATGCTGCGGTAAAGTTGAATAAATTTCTACGGCTCATCATTCACCTGGAAATACCCAGTGACCCTTCCAGACCCGTCATCAATGATCGACTTCACGGCGATACCAGTACACTGAAAGTGCTCGACCTGGATGTGCCGAGAATCACCCTTCCTGTCATCGCGGGTCGAAACCTGGCCGTGATCGCAGAAGCCGCAGTTCGAGACTTCATGCTGAAGATGAAAGGATATGACGCAGCTTCGGTTTTCATCGAGAGACACTCCCGGCTGCTGCAACGGAACAGCCGGGACCTCAACGAGTCATCATGACAATGTCACGGCAGGATCTCATCCTCGTGACCGGACTATCAGGGGGTGGGAAATCGACAGCCCTGCGAGCGCTCGAAGACCTGGGATGTTATTGCGTTGACAATCTGCCGGCAGCCCTGCTGCCCGAGTTTGCAAAACAGATCAGGCTGAAGCCGAAACAGTTTTCCAGAGTTGCCCTGGGGGTTGACGCCAGGTCGCCCGGATCTGAACTTGAAGAAATCCCTGTCTGGCTTGAGGAGCAGGCAAATGCAGGCCTGCGCTGCCAGTTGTTTTTCCTCACGGCCGATACCAACGCGATCATCAAGCGGTTCAGTGAAACCCGCCGGCGCCATCCCCTGACAACCGGGGAGTTCGCCTTGCCTGATGCCATTGAGCAGGAAAAGGAACTGCTCGGAAAATTGAAAAACAGGGCGGACTGGGTCATCGACACCACCGATATCAATATTCACCAATTACGGCGCCAGGTCTGGAAGTGTGTCGGCGGTGATAATGAATCCATGACGGTCGTTCTTGAGTCGTTCGCATTCAAACGTGGCGTGCCGCAGGATGTAGATTTCATTTTTGATGCGAGAATTCTTCCCAACCCCCACTGGGTGGCTGAGCTGCGTGAGCGCAACGGACTTGACCAGCCTGTCCGCGACTGGCTGGAGCAGGATCAGGCTGTCGAGGGAATGCTGACCGACATCCTGCATTTTCTCAAACGCTGGCTACCCGAGTTTCAGCACAGTCAGCGCAGCTACGTCACCGTGGGTATTGGTTGCACCGGAGGACGCCACCGCTCTGTATACCTGGTGGACAGGCTGGCGGATGGTCTCGGAACAGATTTTGGTGAGGTCCTGATTCATCACAGAGAGTTGCAGGCATGAGCGTGGGATTCGTTATTGTCACCCACGGCCAGACGGGTAAATCTCTGGTTGCAGAGGCGGAGTTCGTTCTGGGACAGTCAATGAAGGAAGTTGTGTTGGTTTCTTTCAACCAGTCTGAAGGTTCCCTGGACAGTGTCTCGGATATCCGTCTGGCAATAGAAAAAGCCGACTCGGGTGACGGTGTCCTTGTCATGACCGACCTGATAGGCGCCAGCCCTTCAAACCGGGTTGCCCGCCTGTTAGAGGAATACGACGCCGTAATGGTGACCGGTGTCAATCTACCCATGACAATCTGCGTCTGGAATTACCGCGAGCAACCGCTTGGACTGGTTGCACGGAAAGCGGTCGATGGAGGCAGGCGCGGCATAAAAATTTTTCAGGAATGATTTCCCGCAACGTCACGATAATCAACAAACTGGGGCTGCACGCCCGGGCCGCAGCCCAGCTCGTCAACTGCGCATCGGATTTTGAATCAACGATCAGGGTGATCAGGGGCGCCCGGTCCGTGAATTGCAAGTCCATTATGGGTGTTCTGACCCTGGCGGCAGCCAAAGGCACCGACCTGGTCATCGAAGCCGATGGCAGCGACGAACAGGAAGCGATCATTGCGGTTATCGCTCTTTTCGATAATCGCTTCGGTGAGGAAAAATGACGCTTGCCCTGACAGGGTATGGAGTAGCACGTGGAATCGCCATCGGGCGAACACACCTTGCTGAGCGGAATGAAATTGAAATTGGAGAGTACCGCATCAAAAACCGGGATGTGGATGGCGAAATACTCCGCTACCGAAATGCGGTTGACGCCGCCGGAGAACAACTCACGGAACTGGCGAACCGTATCGACCAGAAAGTAGCCATCCCCGCGGCGGACATCATCCAGACCCACATTCTGATGCTAAGGGACTCCCAGATCAGGAAAAACACCGAAGATCATATCCGGAGCGAACTCTGCAATGCGGAGTGGGCGCTTCAGTCCCAACTTGAACAGGTGCTGAATGAATTTCGCAATATGGATGATGACTACATCCGAACACGTGCGGAAGATGTCACCCAGGTCGTCCGGCTGATTCAGAGCAAGCTCAATGTAGAAACGACATCCAAGCCGTTCGAAAATATCCCCGACCGGCTTGCTGATACCCTGGTCATTGCAGTGGAACTGACCCCGGGCGAACTGGCCATCCTGCATGAAAGAGGCGTGGCTGGAATCGTAACGGAGCACGGAGGCCCGCACAGCCACACCGCCATTCTTGCCAGCAGCCTGGGTATTCCGGCCGTGCTGGGTGTACGCCGGGCTCAAAGCCTGTTGAAGGAAGGCGAGACCCTGATCCTGGACGGAGGTCTGGGTGTTGTTTATTCGGACCCCGACGACTCCATTCAGGACCATTACCGGCAGGTGCAGCGTGACACCAGACGGTACCGGGAGTCGCTGGAAGCGGTGCGTGATCAGCCCGCACTCTGCATCGATGATGAACATATCAATCTCCAGGCCAACGCAGAGCGCAGCGAAGAGCTTCAGCAGGCCATCGCATCCGGTGCAACGGGAATAGGGCTATACCGGACCGAATTTCTATACCTTCGCGGCGCCCCGCCCGGCGAGGAAGCTCAGCTGGAGGAATACACGGCAGCCATCCGGATACTTAACGGGATTCCGTTGACCATACGGACACTCGATCTGGGCGCGGACAAGTCGACCGATTCTCTGGACTTTGCCCAACTCAGCCGGGCGGCGAATCCGGCCATGGGTTTGCGGGCCGTTCGTCTGTGCCTGCGTGACACCGATCTGTTCAAGACCCAACTCAGAGCTATTTTACGGGCCAGCGCTGCCGGTCCGGTCCGCTGTCTGGTGCCCATGCTGACCAGTGTGCAGGAAATTCTGATGGTTCGTTCCCTGCTGGAGGAATCCATGGAAGAGCTTGACGAACGCGGCCAGCAATACGACGCCGGCATGCAACTGGGGGGCATGATCGAGGTACCGGCAGCGGCATTGGCCATCGAAGATCTGGGGCGACATCTTGATTTTATCTCGGTGGGCTCCAACGACCTTTTACAGTACGCGCTGGCCGCCGATCGCGGCGATGAGCAGGTCGCCCACCTGTACGACCTGCAACATCCGGGCGTGGTGCGCCTGCTCAAGCATATCTTCAGAAAAGCGCATGAGCTGGGTATTCCAGTCTCCGTATGCGGTGAGGTCGCCGGTGACAGACGTTATACCAGGCTGCTGCTGGCGCTGGGCCTGAGAGACTTCAGCATGCACCCGGCAGAGCTGCTGGAGGTAAAGCAGGTGGTCCGTGATACGAATGCGCACATTGCGCAGGAAGCCCTGAGACTGTGGCTCAATAACCCGATTGAGTTTGGCAGTCAGTCACTACTCCAGGTTCTGGACGAGTCACAGATAACCCGCTGACCTCCCACCGGTCGAGCAAAGCGGGGCTCCTTATAAACATAAACTGTTTCGAACATTTCACTTATAATGCTCCGGCTCGAATAATCCGGGTCTTTCAACCTTTTTTGGGAGTGTCTCATGGCGGAACAGTTGCACGAAGAAAAGACGGCACGCCAGCTTGACCATTTATCCGAAGCACTGGATTCTGGAAAACAGCAACAGGTTCGCAAGCTTCTGAAAAACCTGTCAGCCGCCGAGATTGCAGACCTGCTGGAGTCACTTCCGGTTGCCAAACGTCTCGTCGTCTGGGAAATGACAGACCTGGACCTGGAGGGCGAAGTTCTGGTCGAGGTCAATGACGAAGTTCGCGCCACCCTGATCCGGTACACCTCGGCCGAAGATCTGGTTGTGGCCGTTGACGATCTTGATCTGGACGACCTGGCTGACATCCTGGATGATCTTCCGGGCAACGTCATCAGCCGGGTTCTGCATAGCCTGGACTTGCAGGACCGGGAACGGCTGACGCAGGTGCTTGCCTACCCGGAAGACTCGGCCGGGGGCCTGATGGACCCGGATGTGCTGACCATCCGGCCGGACGTCACGCTGGATGTTGTATTGCGCTATTTGCGGCTAAGGGCAGAACTACCCGAAGTGTTCGACCTGTTGTTCGTGGTCGACAGGAGCGGGCGTTACCTGGGCAGCCTCAAATTATCCGACCTGTTGACCGCAGATCCGGGCTGCAAGGTAGAAACCCTGATGGATACTTCCGCGGTAACCATTCCCGTGGACATGCACGCGGGCCAGGTGGCGTTGGAGTTTGAACATCACGACCTGATTACCGCGCCGGTAATTGATCCTGATAGACGGCTTCTCGGCTGGATCTCGGTCGATGACGTTGTCGACGTGATCAGGGAAGAGGCCGAACATACGGTCTTGACCATGGCCGGTCTCGACGAAGAATACGACATGTTCGCCCCAATCGTGCAGTCTGCCTTCCGCCGCTGGATCTGGCTGAGCGTTAACCTGGTTACAGCCTTGATGGCTGCTGTCGTTCTTTATGCTTTTGAGCCGACGCTGGATCAAATCGTTGCAACCGCCGTGCTGTTCCCCATCGTCATGAGCATGGGTGGCATCGCCGGCACCCAGACCCTGACCCTCATGATCCGCGGGATGGCGACGGGCCAGGTCAGCGGCGCCAACATACCCGCGCTGCTGCGCAAGGAAATGGCGGTCGGCCTGCTCAATGGCATGGTCTTTTCAATCGTGGTCGCCGTCATTGCTATATTTTGGTACAACAATATGTCACTGGGGCTGGTCATGGCCGCAGCGATTCTCGTCAACCTGGTGGCCGGCGCCATTGCCGGAGCACTGATACCTGTTGCGCTCAAGAGAATGTCCATCGACCCTGCACTGGCCGGAGGCGTTGTCCTGACAACGGTGACTGACGTCATTGGCATCATCGCTTTCGTCGGTCTCGCCACCTATATCCTGTTAGGGCACTGATGAAAAGCGCCATCTTTTGTGCATGACCCGGTACTGATTCCATGAAGATATTAATGGTCACGCAGGAACCGCCGCTACGGGATAGTGAAATCGTCAGCGGCAACGCAATTCGATGCCGCCAGCTCGAGATCGCTCTTGAACGCGCGAATCACCAGGTGGTGCAAGTCTGGCTGACCGGCAAAAATGAAGGGCATCACGACAGGCGCGAACTCACGTTTCGCAATCGGAACGAGTTACAGGGAATTCTGATCAAGCAGCAGCCCGATGCGGTCTTGGTCAGCTACTGGGAGTTACTCGGCCTTTTGCCGTTGGAGAACAGTTCGCCAGTCATTCTGGACTACGTGGCGCCACGCTCCCTGGAGGAACTATACGAATCCCCTCAGACAGTGATTTCCAGCCTGCGGCGTCTCAGGTTCAATCTCCAGCGCTGTGACCTGGTTCTGGTTGGCAACGAATTGCAAAAGCATCTTCTGGTCAACTCCATGATCGAAGCGGGCTTTGACCTGCGTGGGCCCGATCCCGTCAGGGTCGTCCCCCTGGGCGCCGAAATCGTCGGGCCACCGCAATCCGATCCCACCAGAAATGGATGGTTGTTAGTCAGTGGCGGTGTGTCCTGGCCGTGGAGGAATTCCGGGCCCTACCAGGCGAGGCTGGAGTCCTTCTTGCAACAAAACCAGCCCGGAATGCAGCTGATCCGGTTTGGCGGCCAGTATCGCTGGCATGAAGAAACTGGCGCGGCGCCGGATATCAGTTCATCCGCGAACCACCAGGGTGTCATACACAAGCAGCTCGAGCCGTATCAGCAATTCAGTGAATTTCTGACCTTCTCCGCCCATATCGGAGTTGAACTCGCCGACCGCAATATTGAGCGGGTATACAGCCAATCCTTTCGTTCGCTGGAGTTTCTGCGCCACGGTTTACCCCTGCTGTGCAACCGTTATCTGCCCTTTTCAAAGCAGGTAGAAATTTTTGATGCCGGGTGGGTGGTAGATGAGCCCGCATCGCTTGAAACACTGTTGCCTGAAATCATTTCGCACCCGGATGAGTGGCAGCGGAAGTCCGCTAATGCTTTGAGACTGGTGTCCGATACACTTCATCCGGATCTCACCGTCAAACCTCTGCTGGACTGGTTGGATTCCCCGGACGCGCCGGCAAGACTGGCGCCGGTAATCAGAAGCAGGGAGAAACCACCCGTACTCGGTGTTCCTCCACTCAGAAAAAGACTGGCGCGACAGTTTGGCCTGGCTCGGACCGTCCTGCTCAACCGGCTTTTTGGCCAGGATAGCGGAGCAGGCGTTGTCATCGTGACCCGCGGTGACTTGTTCCCGACTGATCACGGCGCTGCTGTTCGCACGGTTGAAACAGCCAGGGCGCTGGCCCGCGCGGGGAAAAAAGTAGGCATAGTCACCGAAGACCGGTCGCGCTGGTACGAGTTGAATGCGGATGGAATGAAAACCCGGAAGTTTCCAGCCTGGATCCGGCTGCTCAGCCTGCCCGGCCCGCTACTCAAGCTATTGCATTTTTCAAAAGATCTACCCTACAGCAACAGCTTTCTCTACCTGCCGCTGACAGACAGATCGTTTTTCTGGCGAACCCTCTGGGCAGCCCGGGCCGTTCATGCCGGCGTATTGCAAGCCGAGTTTCCCGCCTATGCCCTGCCCTGCATCAAGGCACGGGAACCACTGAACTGCAGCGTTGTACTGGTCGAACACAATGTCGAATACGAGCGCATCCGGGCGCAGGTCGATGATCTCACCGAGCAGCAGTATGAAAACCTGAAAGCCATTGAAATCGATTTGTGTAACCGTTCCGATGCCGTGGTTTGCGTATCCGATAATGACCGGCAGAAGCTTGGGGAAGACGGAGTCGATGCGGATATTCTTCATATCGTGCCTCACGGTGTCGATCTGGCACAGTTCGATTCGGCGCCGGCAGTGGATGCACGGCAAAAGTTCGATATTCCCGAAGATCAGCTGGTTGTGGCTTTCCACGGAACTTTTTCATACCCACCCAACCGCGAAGCATTGCAAATCTTCGCTGATACCCTGCTGCCGGAACTGGAAAAAAGGGGCCTGGTTTGCCACTTGCTCGCAGTGGGCAGGAATCCGCCACCGGTCAGCCCGCATCCACGGATTCACCTGGTTGGCAGTGTCGAACAGGTCGGGCCCTGGCTCAGGTCAGCTGATCTGTCGATTGTGCCGTTGGTCGATGGCGGTGGAACACGGATGAAAATCATCGATTGTTTTGCGGCTGGCCTGCCGGTGATCAGCACCAGCAAGGGAATTGAGGGAATACCGGTAGTTGCCGGTAAACAGGCCCTGATTCTGGACAACTGGGAAGCCATCATCACAGCCGTAATTGATCTGTGGGAAAATCGGGATAAAGCGGAATCCCTGGCCATGGAAGGTCGTGCCCTGGCCGAGAACCTGAGCTGGGACACTATCGCTGAGAATTACCAGTCACTTTACAACGCGCTTTGCTGACCCGCCTGTTTAACTCGCAGGCTTGTCTGCAACTTCATTCCTGAGGTAAACCGGCTGGGCAAGTGCGGGCTGCAAGGGTTCGTTCGACTGAAGCCAGTTCGTGGCAAGCAGGCATACTGCTTCTGCGTGTGGCCAGGCGTCAGCCTGGCACCTCAGCGCTTCTGCTCCGGCTTGCGCCAGATATTCGAATCGTTCAAATCCATTACCGGCGGCGATAAATGTGCCCTTTTCACCGGGCTCGACCTGTTCCGGGCCGCAGACCCTTTCAGCGCCGTCTGCAACGACCAGGCCATTGTCACCCAGCACGAACATGCCGGTATAGACCTCCTGCATCCGCGCGTCCATAGCAACACAAATCCGGGCGCCGGGCTCGACCGGATATTTTGCTATGCCCTGTGCCACCACTGCCAGGGACGAGACCGGTATCACCGGTAGCTGAGCTCCCCATGCCAATCCCTGAACGACACCAATGCCAATCCTTAAACTGGTAAAACTGCCCGGCCCCCTTCCAAATGCGATGGCATCCAGAGCGGATAACTCCAATCCGGCATCGGAGAGGAGAGAATGTATGGCCGGCAACAATAACTCCGCGTGCCGCATCGGGGCGTGTTTAAAAATCTCCCTGCTGAATCCGCCGGCGCTGAGCGCCACCGAACAGGTTTCTGCTGAGGTTTCTATGGCCAGTAGCTTACTCACTCAGAAAATTCTCAACCTCACTCTGGTCTTCGGCTTTTCTCATGGGAGGCAAACTTTCACGAAACACTCCACCGTAGGACTTTGTCTGTATCCGCGGGTCGCATATCACCAGCACACCGCGATCATTTACATCCCGGATCAGGCGGCCTGCGCCCTGCTTCAACGATATCACTGCCTGCGGCAAATACAACTGTGTAAAAGGATTGCCACCGCTACGGCGCAGTGAATCGCTCCTCGCCTCCATGACCGGATCGTCGGGGGCCGCGAACGGCAGTTTGTCGATTACGACCAGTGATAATGCATCACCCATCACATCGACGCCTTCCCAGAAGCTGGATGAACCCAGCAAGACACCTTCGCCGGATTCCCGGAATTGCTCAAGCAGGAGGCTGCGCGGCTGTTCACCCTGAACGAATAGCGGAAATGATACCCGGTCCACCAATAGCTCCGCGGCCCGCTTCAGCGACCGGTGCGAAGTAAACAACAGGAAGGCCCTGCCATTACTCGCCTCCAGCAATGGTACGACCCGATCCAGCAATGCCGGAACAAATTCGGCATCGCGTGGTTCGGGAAGATCATCTGGCAACCACAACAGTGCATTGTTCGGATAATCAAAAGGAGAATCCAGTTGCAGGGTCGCCGCTTCTTCCAGGCCCATCTGCGATGTGAAGTGAGTGAAGTCCCCGCCAACCGACAAGGTTGCCGAAGTAAAGACCCAGGAAGCGTCGCTCATCTCCCGAAAATTGCTGAAGGCCGTGGAGACTTCCAACGGGGTGATGTGCAAGGCGAAACCCCGACCCCTTTTCTCGAACCAGCGAACTTCCTCCCCGGTTTGATGCGAATCGAAGCGATCCAGCCTGTTTTGCAGCTCTTTGAGCCGCTCGATGCACCCATCCATGCCGCGAGCGCCGCCGGCCAGCTTTTCGACGGCAGCGGCAAGGGAAACAATCGCCTGATCCAACTGCTGGAGGGCACTGCGAACGGGTTCATCATTGACCAGTTCATGCCAGGAACCACGCTCAGGCATGCGCTCCGAAATCACCAGCTGTATCTCCCTGAGCTTTTGCAGGCAATCTGCCAGCGGCTCACGGAGGATCCCCATCGCACCCGAAACCTGGGCGGACTCAGCCAGGAAATCGCGGCACAGGTCATTCACCTGTTTCGCTGATATTGAAACACTGAAGAACCGGGTTGCGGTTTCTGGAGCCTGGTGGGCTTCATCGACTATGAACGCCGAGGCCCCGGGCAGTACTTCGCCAAATCCGCTTTGCTTGATCGCCATGTCAGCAAACAGCAGGTGATGATTGACCACGACCACATCGGCATCCTGCGCCTCCCGTCTGGCCGTGGCGACAAAGCAGTCATCAAACTGTGGGCACTCTGAACCCAGGCAATTGTCGGTCGTGGAAGTCACCAGTGGCAGCAGGCCGCTTTCTTCGCTTATCACTCCGCTGATGGACAAATCACCATCTGTTGTCCTGGCCGACCAGTCCACCACGGATTCAAGTTCTGTCACCGCATCCCGGCTCGGCAACCGTCCTTCTGTGCGGGCGATGACCATCCGGTGCAGGCAGAGATAATTGGCCCGGCCCTTCAGCAGCGCCGTCCTGACCGAAATCCCAAGCGCCTCCACAACCAATGGAATATCCCGGAAAAACAACTGATCCTGGAGCGTTTTGGTACCGGTTGAGATGATGACACGTTCACCATTGCGCAAGGCGGGAACCAGGTAGGCCAGCGTTTTGCCAATACCCGTTCCTGCTTCAACGACCAGTGAGTGCCCGCCGGCAAGGGTTTTCTCGACGGCTTCCGCCATTTTTATCTGGGCATCCCGCGGGGCGAATCCGCTGAGGGCATCGGTAAACGGGCCGTCTACATCAAGCAGGTTCGCGCAACTACCTGAATGATCAATCACGGTTCTTTTAAAGGCTCTCTGGCTTGGTATTCATGCATTCTGCTGCCTTTTTACCGGCCTGGAGCGATCCGTTGTGGTCACCCAGATGTTCGCGTGCCACACTAATCGTACGCCAGTTGCGGCTGCAGATTTCGCCTACCCGGGGACCGATGTCATAAGACCGGATCGCGAAATTCAGCGCCTGCTCAAAATCATTTACCTGTAACTGTACTTCGGCCAGGTTCTGAAGAATTTCAGGATCCCGTGGCTGAATTCTCAGAGCGCGCTCCAGCAATGTTGCCGCCTGACTGTAGTCGCCTGTCGACTCAGCGGCGCTGGCATCGGCAATCAACTCCTTGACCGCCGGGTTTTGCAGGGGAAATACCTGGACGCCGGCACTGTCCTGCTTTGCCGGTTCCCTGACCCGGCTTTCCACTTCCCTGTCTTCCACCGGCGCCGGCCCTCTGCCCGCACAGGCGCTCAGAAAGAGGAACAGAAATACAACCGTTGAGCGCTTATCCATCCTTTTTACCAAACCATTTCTTCCATATTGAATCCTTGTCTTTATCCCGTGTGGCCAGGCAGTCTGTCGCCTGCCGGGGTTCGGAGCCATCGACGAAAGGTATCTGAATGGCACCATCACATTTTTCGCCAGTCAACCAGCCACTGCCCCCGTCTACCCAGAACCAGTAGGCGCCGTCAGGCATTCTGAGATCTACAGGTTCCACGGGCAATTCGCGGAATAGCCCGGCCCATAAACGCATGGCCGCGTTACTGCCGGTAACGCCCGCAGGCCGGTTGTCATCTTCACCCACCCAGGCGACCGCAATGCGGTTACGAGTATAGCCGACATACCAGCTGTCTCTGCGATCATTTGTCGTTCCTGTTTTTCCAGCCAGAGTCACCTGCCTGCCCAGCAGCCCCTGGAGTCTTTTTGCGGTTCCCTGCTCAACCACTTCGGTAAGGGCATAGTTGAGAACACCGATGGCTTCCCGGCGCGGTTGGGGCATGATCCTCAACGGGTAACGAACCAGTTCATCACCATCAGCCGTTTGCACGGCAATCACCGAACGCAAGGGAACACTGAATCCACCGGCGGCCAGTGACTGATAGATCTGAGTCACCTCGAGCGGTGTAAGCTCCACGGCCCCGAGGAAAACCGAAGGTACAGCGTCGATATCGGCATCGACTCCGAGTTGTTTGACCCGGTTCAAAAGATGGTTGACGCCGATATTGAGCCCCAGGCGAACCGTTGCCTGGTTATAAGACTGTGTCAATGCCTCCAGCAAGGTAACTTCACCATGTGATTTACCATCATAATTGGCCGGAGTCCAGGCGCTGCCGTCTGCAAGTTTCAGTGTAACGGGTTCATCTTCGATGCGGGTCAGGAGAGTGTAGTCCTCATCGTGTTCCAGGGCTAAAAGATAAACCAGCGGCTTAATCACCGAGCCGATCTGGCGGCGCGCATGAATCGCCCGGTTGAATCCCGCACGACTGGCATCGCGATCTCCGATCAGGGCCTGTACTTCTCCGCTTGCAACATCCGCGACCACCAGTGCGCCCTGCAGGCTTGAAGACAGCCCCCGCTCTTCCAGATTGTGCAGACCATCCGTGACGGAGCGCTGTGCTTTTTCCTGTACATGGGGTACCAGGGTGGTGAAAATTCGCAACCCTTCGGTTTTCAGGTCTTCCTCCCGGTACACCTGTGCCAGCTGTCTGCGCACCAGATCGACGAATGCATGATAGCGGGTACCCCGTGAACGGGGCTCCCTGCTCACACCCAGCGGAGCGGCCGCTGCCAGAGCGGCTTCAGACTCCGTCATAAGACCCGTTTCTGCAAACGCGGACAGCACCTGGTTGCGCCTTTTCTTCGCCCGGTCCGGATGGCGCCGCGGGTTGTAATAGGATGCCCCTTTCACCAGACCTATCAACAGCGCAATGTGCCGGGCTTCCAGCCGTTCCAGTGGCTGGTCGAAATAGAACAGGCTGGCCTGGCCAAAGCCGTGAACGGCATAAGCCCCCTGCTGCCCCAGAAAGACCTCGTTGATGTAGGCCTCAAGAATCTCCGCTTTTCCGTAATGCAATTCCAGCAAAACAGCCATGATGGCTTCATTGAATTTACGGGTCACCGTACGATCCTGTGTAAGAAAATAATTCTTGACCAGTTGTTGCGTCAGCGTACTACCGCCCTGAACCGCTTTGCCGGCTCTGAGATTGGCGGCCGCAGCCCGTGCAATTCCCCGCAGATCAACACCAGGATGATGCTTGAAATTACGATCCTCGACCGCTTGCAGCCCGGTCAGCAAGAGAGGGGGGGCTTCAGTGATTTTCACCAGCGTCCGGTCTTCTTTCTGCAGCGGATAAATCGAGGCAATTTCCGCAGGGTCAAGTCGTGCAAGCTCCAGATGCCGTCCGCTCGCCACGTCGCTGACCGCGGTGATCTCTTCGCCCGCCAAACGGACCCTTAGCCGGATGGCGTCCTCGGCGCCGTCGGGAAATCCGAATGCTCTGCGATGAATATCCAGCGTATTCCCGGAAATCCCATAAAGTCCGGGCCTGGTAACCTGCTCACTGCGCCGGTATCCGGAAAGCCCCAATTCTTTTTCAAGATCCTGAAGAGTAATCCGGGCACCGGGAAAAAGATCCAGCGCCCTTGCATAAACCCGGCTGGGCAAATCCCATTTTCGGCCTTCGAATTCGGTCGTCACCTGGTAGTTGAGGTAAGTGACCCAGGGCAACAGCAGTCCCAAAAAAACACCCGCCATGAGCAGCAGAAGTTTCCAGATACGGCCGGCCCAGCCACGCGATGGTGACGTACCGGACTTCTTTCGCCGCGACCTTTTCTTCTTGCTGCGTTTACTCATCTGGTCATGAGCCTCATCACCGGGTGACATATTCCGATCCTTTGACCATAATGAGGGGATTTCGTGCCAAAAGCACCCCCATGACGACAACATTGCCAGACCAAGAATTTGAACCCGGCTCGCTCGGGGCGCTGCTGAACGATCAGAAGCAAAAAAATCCCGGTGCCGCCCTGCTGGTCCTGAAGAAGGGACTGTCGCTTGCGCCCGGGATTGAAGCTGCCATGCGCAGTCTGTTGAAGCAAATCGAAGCAGAAGCTGAAGGACCGGTGGTGCTTACCGTGTTAAGTAATGCGGTATCTGATCTCAACCCCTATTCAGGCCTGGCTACGGCCACGGAAGATGCGCCTTCAGGCCCCTTCGCCGAGCAATTGGTCACGCTTCTGGCGCCAGGTGAAATATTGGAGTGGCAAGGCTGGCCGGAACACTGCCTGTTAATTTCAGCGCCCGCCGTAGAGGCTCTGGCCCGGTCCGGAACAACGTCCGAAAATGCGCTGTTTCGATTACACCAGGCCGGCGGAAATGTGCTTCTGGCAGACAGCATATTTGCCTACGATCCCGAACTGGGCCTGTTCCGCCAGGATGTGCTCGAGCCCCATGAACAGCGACGTCCTGCGGCCTGGGGCGTACTGAGCGAGAGGCTCGACTCCTGGCTGAAGTTACCCCGGGTTTCAGAAAACTCATCGTGGCAAGGCGCCTTGGATGACTTTCACGCCGGGGAAAGGCCCGTCACTCTGCACCTCACCCACAGCTGGGGTGGCGGCGTAGCACAGTTCGTGGAGTCGTTCATCCAGGCAGACGAATCCGGGTTGAACTTTCAGTTGCGTTCAGAAGGCCCCCAGACCGGTAAAGGTTGCGGTCAACGCCTGGCGCTTTATCTCGACAATCAACTGGAGTCATCTGTGGCCAGTTGGTGGCTGCAACCGCCCATACAATCAACGGCGGAAGAACACTCTCAATACCGGAAAATTTTGCGGGAAATTTCTCAGCGGTACGGCGTCGGCAGAATTATTGTATCTTCGCTGGTCGGCCACAGCCTGGAAGCACTGGCGACGGAAATACCTACTATTCAGGTCCTGCACGATTTTTACCCACTCTGGCCATTGCTTGGCATTCACCCCTCTCTTTACCTGGAAAAGGATCCGGCGGACCGTCTGCAACTGGCGTTGCAGGAGCACACGCTGCTACCCGAATTCCGCGATCGTGATGCCCGGGGCTGGGAGCAGATTGGCCGGCGTTGGCGAGAAAACGTTGGCCATTGGGCCGTGCAAGTGGTCGCTCCGAGCCGCTCGGTCGCCGATTTGCTCAGAAGACTGGACCCGGCATGGTCTGAAATAAATATCGAGATTCTTCCTCATGGCCTGCCGGAACTGGCGGGTAGCGCCGAGGTGTTGCCGAAAGATCGTGAAGACGGCCGCCTGCGGCTTGTCGTTCCCGGCCGCATACTGCAAGGCAAGGGTCGCGATTTGCTGATGACTGCACTACCGCAGGTCACGGAACTCGCCCAGGTCTATCTTCTGGGCTGCGGAAAAGAAGGCGAAGCGTTTTTTGGAAAATCGGGGGTGGACGTCATCCTGCAATATCACCGGGATGACCTGCGTGAATTGTTGCAAAAAATAGGTCCTCATGTCGCCGGCCTTCTCTCTATTGTTCCTGAAACATTCAGCTACACCTTATCCGAGATGCAACAGCTGAACATTCCGGTCATCGCCAACCGGGTCGGCAGTCTGGAAGAGCGAATCACCGACGGCGAGACAGGCTGGTTAATCGAACCCAATGCAGAAGCACTGGTTGCCCGGTTAGCAACACTGGCTGAAGAACGGAGCAAAATCAGCGAAGTGCGGGAACGGCTGAAGGACTTCGACCTGCCGGGCGCCGGACAGATGGTGCGCAAATACGAAAAAATCTGTCTTCCCCGCCCCGCCCGGAGAGCGGTGGCCAGAACGCAAAACCTCGACACTGCACAAGTTGCTGCCCTCGCCTTTGAGAAGGCCACACTCACCGGGAGAAATCGTGTTCTCAAGCAGCAGAACGAATCGCTGCAAATGGAAGTTGAAAAACGCAGCCGCTGGGCAGAAGAGCGCGAAAGGGAAAGAAAAGAAGAAGTCAAACGACGAAAAACCTGGGTTTCCAGCCTTGAAGACCAATTGCGAGGGAAAGCTCTCGAATTTGAACATGAGCAGTCAGCTCACCGGCAAACCAACCTGCACCTGGAGCAACTCAGGGCAGTACACGACTGGGTTCTGGCCAGCGCTTCCTGGCGACTGACCCGGCCATTTCGGGTCCTCGCCAGAATCTTCAAGAACCTGGCGCAGGCCAGGGCATGGAATCCGCTTCGTTGGCGACTGATCTATTCGCAGAGCGTCCGAACGCTTGGGACCCAGGGCCTGAAAGGCGCCTTGGTGCGTGCGCAACTGTCTCAGACCAAAACAGCTATTCCGGAAACCCAGAGTCCGGAAGCAATCCCGTCTGTTGGGGATCCCGAGCCACCCGGCCGATTTCCACGTGAAGAGAATCCCGAAGTTTCCATAGTCATCCCGGTGTATAACCAGTGGATTTACACGGCGGCCTGCCTGCGGTCCCTGGCCGAGTCAACGAATGCGGCCAGCTTCGAAGTTATCGTGGTAGACGACCAGTCTTCAGATGA
>CALDVW010000009.1 GCA_937924405.1 uncultured Lysobacterales bacterium | reverse complement strand
CGAAATTTCATCTCCGATTCGGGCCGGAAGCAGAGCAAACGCCCTCCCCTGAAACGGTGTACTTGGCAATTCCCGGTTAAGCAACTAGGCTTGCTATAACATCAGCCACTCAGAAACCTATACATGTCCTTATTCGGTGAGCTGAAAAGGCGTAACGTATTCCGCGTGGGCGCCGCCTACGTGGTCACTGCCTGGCTGATCATCCAGGTTGTAGAGACGCTATTTCCGATTTACAACTTGTCCGACGCCGCGGTGCGTCTGGTTGTCAACCTCCTGGCCATCGGCCTGGTGCCGGTTCTGGTGCTGGCCTGGGTTTTCGAGTGGACGCCCGAAGGGCTGAAAAAGGAAAGGGATGCCGATCATCAGCACCCCGCTTCCCTGAGGGCGGCCAGGCGGCTCGACCGCATGATTCTGGTGGTGCTGGCCCTCGCGCTTGGATACTTCATTTTCGACAAGTTCCTGCTCGACCCGGCCCGCGACGCCGAAAAACTGACCAGCGCCGTGGAGCAGGCCAGGGAGCAAGGCCGGACGGAGGCAAAGGCGGAGGTGCGGGATTCCTCCGTCGCCGTGCTGGCCTTCCAGGACCTGTCGCCCGCAGGCGACCAGGCGTATTTTGGTGACGGTCTGGCGGTGGACCTCATCAATCAGCTCGGCAAGGTCCCGGATTTACGCGTAACGGGTAAAACCTCGGCGTTTTCTTTCAAGGACAAGGCCGCCACGATCCCCGAGATCGGCGAGGCCCTGAATGTCGGCCATGTGCTCGACGGCTCGGTCAGCAAGGCCGGCGACCGTGTCCGTATCTCGGTCCAGCTCGTAGATACCCGCCAGGACACACAATTGTGGGCGCACACCTACGACCGGACGCTGGACGACATCTTCGCCATCCGGGACGAGATCACCTTCAGGATTTACGACCGGTTGACCATCGAGTTCGAGCGGCTGGAAGCGCAGAACCTGAAAACCGATCCCGAGGTTTACGATCTCACGCTGCAGGCCCGGCATATTTTCGATATCGGAGATTCGTCTGACAAGGACAGGCAGGCCGCGGAACTGCTTGCGCAGGCGCTGGCTATCGATCCGAATTACGTTCCGGCGCTCCTGTTATCAATTCGCGTCGATTACATGCTGTTACAGGGCGGTGAGATCAGCGATACAGAGCAGAGTCAAAAAGCGAATGAATCGGTTGAGCGGGTGCTGGCCATCGACCCGGATAACGGGGAGGCGCTGATACACATGGCCTGGGAAGACTGGGAAGGCCGCCTTGACCTCGAATCTGCTGCCAGGGGCATCTCGGGTGCGCTGAGGACAGCGCCGGGTAACCTGGTTCTGACTCGGGGCGCCGGAATGTTTGCGCGCTCCATCGGTCGTCACAAGGATTCAATCGCCCTGCTGGAGCGATGCGTCGCTGCAGACCCCCTCGAGAGGAACTGCACGTTCCAACTGGCACAATCTTACCTGTGGGGCGGCCAACTGGAAGATGCCATGAAGGCCCACCGCCGGCTGGAATCACTGACCGGGCAGAAAAATTCTGTCTATTATGTTGTCCTGACCCTGCTTCTGCAGGGTAAACCGGCGTTGGCGTTGACGGAACTCGAGGCAGCAACCTTCCCGCAGGACCATCCGATGGAGCTGGCCGCCCGCGCCATGATCATGCACGACCTGGGACGTTTCAAGGAGTCCAAAGCTGCATTTGACCGGTTCGAAGAGCAATTTGAAGGCCAATTCCGCGAGGACGCCTATCTGATCGCGGAAGCCTACGCCTGGACCGGCCAGGCCGATTCCGCCTTCGAATGGCTGGAGAAGGGTTATTCCCTGGACGAGCGATTCGGGCTGCAGGGTTACTGGTTCCACAGGATCATGTTCCTGCCGATCTGGCAAAAACTGCACGGCGATCCGCGCTGGGAGGAGTTGCGGGGGCGGATGAACATGTCGTCAGCTCGGCTCGAGGCAATCGAATTCTCAATTCCGGAATGGATGTCAACTCCAGGGCGGCCACTCTGAACGTTCGCAGCGTGTGCGGACGAATCCATCGGCAGCCAGTCTGAAACTGAGATGCCGGCCCGTGATTGACGGGCCATCCTGGCCGGGGCTTTTGCGTCTCGGGTATGTCAACTCATTGACTTTTAAAGACAAGCGAGCTCAAACCGAACCTCCTATGATTCAAGCTGAATTTTCATCAGCTTATCAGGAGAATTATCGATGCGGATATCGTCTGCACGCTTGAAAAAGAAGCTTTTCATGGCTGTCATCGCCCTGGGTGTGTCGGTGCTGGCCAGTTCGGCGTTCTCAAACGAACTCGCATATGACCGGGTGATTCATTTGAAAGGCACTTCCAACACGCGTGACATTGGCGGTTACGTGACCAGCGACGAGCGAACCCTCCGCTGGGGGCAGATCATTCGTTCTGAAAATCTGTCACGGCTCACCGCCGATGATTTTCGGAAACTCGAAGGGATAGGCGTGAAAACGGTCATCGACTTGCGCACGCAAAGAGAGCACGATAAAGCGCCAACGGTCTGGCAGGGTGATCATCCGCCCATGTTTTACCATTTTCCGGTTGGTGACTCTCAGAACGACTGGTTCAAGGCTCAGCGCAGGATGATGAGTAAAAACAGGTTCACGGAAAAGCAGGCTTTGGAACACATGGTCGAAGGCTATCGCATGATCGCAGCGGAGGGACCGCCCAGCTACCAGAAACTGATGGACCTGGTGCTCGATCAATCCAATTGGCCGATTCTTATCCACTGCAACGCGGGCAAGGACCGTGCGGGTATTGCGGTCACGCTGATCCTGGAAGCCCTGGGAGTGGACCGGGAAACCATCATGGAAGAATTTCTGTTGACCAACGAAGTTGGCCGCTCACAGGAAAAAGCCGTTTTTCTTTCCAAAGAACGCAATAATTCCATGGGCGTAAGGGCCACCGCCAGAAGCCCGTCGGCCAGCGCCTGGTATCCGATTGTAGGCGTGAAACCGGAGATGCTGGAAGCGTTTTACGCGAGTGTGGAGGAACAGTACGGCTCCATGGACGCCTTTCTGGCCGGATTAGGCGTTGATCAGGAAGAGCGCATGACCCTTGCCTCGTCGTTGACCACGGAAAAGGGAAACCTGGTGATGGTCGAATGACTGCCTGATGGCGATTGTACGAGACTGCTTTTTATGAAAGGAGTCTTGCTTCGCAACTGAATGATTTGCGGCCTGGCCGCAAATCATTGTCTGTTTGCTGACGTTGTAAACAAAACCGGGAAGACAGCTCATCGGAAGATGAGTAAACTTGGCAGCATTCAACTTTGTGCCAGCGTAAGGCAAATAATGCCCAAATTACTCTCGGGAAGCACTGCAATCTTGACACTCAGGCTGATTCTGCTTGTTACCTCACTAACTATTGCCCCGGCTGCTTTTCCCGCCAGCGGTGACGAGGCGACATCAGCCCCGCTGACCGTTGCAGTTGCCGAATGCCCCCCCTTCGTTATTTTCGAGGATGGCCAATACTCAGGGCTCGCGGTTTATCTGTGGGAACAGGTGGGCAGCGAATTGGGACTTAGCTGGTCTTATGCCGAGTATCCGCTGGGGAGCTTACTCGAGACTGTCACAAGCGAGGACAGGGCCGAATTGCCGGACGTGGGCGTGTCTTGCACCTCCGTGACAGCGGAGCGTGAGGAATATATTGATTTCTCCCACTCGTTCAACGAAACCTATACCGCCATTGCCGTCCGGGAAACTACGCTCTGGTCGGCTGTCACCGGGTTTTTTGCCAGCCCCCAGGTTCTCAAAGCCGTCTTGATTGTTCTGGGCATCGCCGTGCTGATCGGAGCCGTTTTCTATCTGCTCGAGCATCGGATCAACAAGAAACTATTCTCCAGCAACTCAATCGCGGGGCGGGTGCTCGAACCGGTCATCATCGGTCTCATGTTCGTAACCAGCGGCCCGATACGCTTCTATCGCTTCAAGACGCTGACCGCCCGGGTTCTGGCCACTATTCTGACGCTGAGCAGCACCTTTCTTATTGCCGGCATAACGGCGGTGCTTGCCAGTTCCTTTACCCTCAATACCATGCAAACGGAAGTTCGCACGCTGGATGATCTGAGAAACCTCCAGGTCGGAGCCCTGTCCGCTTCAACCTCATCAGATCTCCTGCGCGGCAATGGCATCAGGCACCAGACCCGTCCGGACCTGGATACCCTGGTCTCTGACCTGGATACAGGGGATCTGGATGCCATCGTATCCGATGCGGCTTTTCTCCAGTACAGAATCAACCAGGGTAAGCAACAAGGGCAATTCAAATCCCTGACCGTGCTGCCGTACGAACTCGAGGCCCAGAACTACGCGTTCATCCTGACCCAGGACAGTCCGCTTCGAGAAAAAATTAATCGTGCCTTGCTGTCTGCACGAATGCAGCGGGACTGGCGCGATAAGGTCGCGGAGTATCTCGGGGAGTAAGCTTTTCTTTCAAAATGTGTTTAAATATCACCCCCTCGCCAAACCAACAGCCTTTCGAGAGGTATTTCCTGTGAACAAATTGATCTCCGTTTCTGCGGCATTATTACTTGCGGCCTGCAGCCAGGACCCAACTCCGGTTGTCGCGGTCGAAAGCCACGACAGCGAAACTGTCACTCATGAAGTCGCAGACCAGGACAGCCAGCACCAGGTCGATCGCTTCGCCGATGTCCAGGTCCTGCGTTACGAGGTGCCTGGTTTCGATCAGCTCAGCTTGCGGGAAAAGAAACTGGTCTATTTCCTGTCGCAGTCGGCGCTGGCCGGGCGGGACATCATTTATGATCAGAATTACGAGCACAATCTGCGTATTCGAAAGCTACTGTCTGCCGTGGTTGATTCATACGCTGGCGATCGCGACAGCGCCGACTATCAAAGCCTGCTGGACTATGCCAAGCGGGTGTGGTTCGCCAACGGCATTCATCATCATTATTCGTCGGACAAAATGCTGCCGGATTTCTCACCCGAAGCGCTTGCAGAAATGGTCAGCCAGAGTGATGTATCGCGCTTACCGCTGGAGGAGGGGCAGAGCGTAGATGATCTGTTGATGCTGTTGAGGGCCCCCATTTTCGATCCGGCCACGGCCGCAAAGAAAGTCAATCTCGATCCGGATATCGATCAATTAGCCGGCTCTGCCACGAACTACTACCGGGACGTATCGGCTACCGAAGCGGCCGAATTTTATGCTAACAGGATCGATGCCGACCCGGCTCGCCCTGTTTCATGGGGTTTGAATTCACAGCTGGTAAAAATTGACGGTGAGCTGGTCGAAAAAACCTGGAAAGTCGGCGGAATGTACAGTCCCGCGATCGAACAGGTTGTCTTCTGGCTCGAAAAGGCGGCCACGGTTGCCGAAAATGACCTGCAACGGGCCTGGATCGAAAAACTGGTCACGTACTACAAGAGCGGCGACCTTGCCGATTATGACGATTACAATATCGCCTGGGTCGCCGATACGGATTCCCGGGTCGATACCATCAATGGCTTTACCGAAGTCTATGGCGATCCACTCGGTTATCGCGGGGCCTGGGAAGCTATGGTCTCCATCCGGGATATGGCCGCCACGCACCGCATCTCGACGATAGGCAGCCAGGCTCAGTGGTTCGAAGATAATTCGCCCATCATGGATGAGCACAAGAAAGAAAATGTCGTTGGAATATCGGCCAAGGTGATCACCGTGGTCATGGAAGGCGGCGATGCAGCGCCTTCAACGCCGATTGGCGTCAACCTGCCGAACGCCAATTGGATTCGCAAGGAACATGGCTCGAAATCCGTCACGCTCGGCAACATCATGGAATCGTACGAAATCGCCTCGACTGCCAGCGGCCTGGGTGACGAGTTCGCCTATAGCGATGAGGAAAAGGAGAGAAACCACAAATATTCCGCGCTGGAATCTCTTCTGCATACAGATATGCACGAAGTCATCGGACACGCATCCGGTCAGATCAATCCGGGT
This sequence comes from uncultured Lysobacterales bacterium, assembly GCA_937924405.1. Taxonomy (GTDB): domain Bacteria; phylum Pseudomonadota; class Gammaproteobacteria; order Xanthomonadales; family SZUA-36; genus JAHEFT01. Next base: position 6,200 of record CALDVW010000009.1, on the reverse strand, counting down.
GTCGGCACACCCAAGGAAACGCTCAAGAGCTACTCCTCGACGCTGGAAGAAGCCCGGGCGGATTTGGTGGCGCTTTATTTCGTAATAGATCCGAAGCTCGTCGAGCTTGGCCTGATGCCGTCACTCGACGTGGGTAAGGTGGCGTTTGATACCTACATCCGCAATGGCCTGCAGATCCAGTTGCGGCGCATCAATTTCGGCGACGATATCGAGCAGGCCCACATGCGTAACCGGCAGCTCGTTGCCGCCTGGGCATACGAGAAGGGCCAGGCCAATAACGTGATCGAGAAGGTCGTGGAAAATGGCAAAACTTATTTCGTAATTCGCGATTACGACGCCCTGCGGGAGTTGTTTGGCCAGTTGCTGCGCGAGATTCAGCGCATCAAGTCGGAAGGCGACTTCGAGGCAGCCCAGGCGCTGGTTGAAAACTATGGCGTGAAGGTAGACCGGGCCATGCACCGGGAAGTGCTGGATCGTGTCGAGCCTCTCAACATAGCCGCCTACTCGGGCTTTATCCAGCCTCGCCTGGTGCCGGTCGAAGAAAACGGCGAGATCACCGATGTGCTCATCGAGTACCCGGATGACTTCCCCGGACAAATGCTGGAATATGAAAGGGACTACGGCTTTTTGCCGGTCAGTAACTGATTCAGGAGCAGCAATGCATACAGGTTCATGCCTTTGCGGAGCAGTAACACTGCAGGTTGAAGGCGATCTTGGTTCAGCCGAAGCGTGCCATTGCACCCAGTGCCGTAAATGGACGGGGCATATTCTCATCAGTACCGAGGTGCCGAACTCGGCATTGACCATTCACGGTGCTGAACATGTCACCTGGTACCCGTCTTCTGAAAAAGTAAGGCGTGGCTTTTGCGCCAAATGTGGCGCCTCGCTGTTTTTTGATCCCATCGACAAAGACAAACACGACTGGATTGGTATTTCGATGGGGGCATTCGAAATGCCGACTGAAACCAAGCTGGCGCTGCATATATTTGTGGCTGAAAAAGGTGATTACTATGAAATCAATGATGGCCTGCCACAAAATGAACACTGAAGGAATTGATTCAGGCCGCGGATGAAGATGGCTTTTTTTTCAGAGCTCAAACGCCGCAACGTATACCGCGTAGCCGCCCTTTACATCATCGTCAGCTGGCTGATCCTGCAGATCACCGATGTATTCACCTCGTTCATGCCTTTGCCCGAATGGACCGGCCGGCTGATTTTCCTGCTGCTGCTGGTCGGTTTTCCGATCGCGCTGATTTTTGCCTGGGCTTTCGAACTGACGCCGGAAGGGGTGAAGAGGGAACGGTCCGGACCACCGGAAGGACCGGCCGAAGGTGGAAAGCGGAAGAAATCCGATATCCTGATCGTTGCGCTGCTGCTTGCCATCGTGGCTTATTTTGCATGGCAGCACGACTGGCGAAATGACCATGTAAGTCAGAATCCGGGCGAGATTGATTCGATCGTGGTTCTGCCGTTCGATAACCTGATGAATGATCCCGAGCAGGCGTATTTTGTAGCCGGCATGCACAATGCCCTGATCAGCGAGCTCTCCAGGATTGACGCGCTCAGAGTCATATCACGTACTTCGGCTGTGCGTTTCGAGAATTCCGGGAAGTCGGTTCCTGAAATCGCCCGGGAATTGGGTGTTGACGCCGTGGTTGAAGGCTCCGTCCTGAAGGCGGGTGACACAGTGAGAATAACGGTCCAGCTGATCGAGGCGGAATCCGACCGCCATATCTGGGCGCACAGTTTTGATCGTCAGCTCAGTAACATATTGAAGCTTTACAGCGAGGTGACACAGGAGATCGCAAACCAGGTTCGGGTGACACTGACGCCTGAAGAGAAGGCCCATATCGAGGTATCGGGACAGGTCAACCCGGAGGTTTACAAGCTTTACCTGAAAGGCCGGTATCTCTGCGACAACTGGAGCCCCCAGGAAATGCAACAGGGCGTTCAACTGCTCGAGGAAGCCGTGCAGCTGGATCCGCAGAATGCGCCTGCTCATGCCCAGCTTGCGCTGTGTCTTCAATACAGCGCCTTCTTCGGGTACGTTCAGCCATCAGATATCCATGCCAGGTCCAAGCAGGCAGCTGAGACGGCGGTACAGTTGGATGACCAACTGGCGGAAGCGCAGGTGGCATTGGCGGGCATACTGTACTACCTCGATTTCAATCCCAGGGGCGCGATCGAGGCATTGGACAAGGCGCTCAGGCTGAACCCATCCAGCGTCAGGGCTCTACTTCACGCATCCTGGCTGCTGGGCGAAGCAGGCCGCTTTGAAGAGGCGTTCGATTACTATCATCGTGCCTTGAGCCTGGACCCGTTGTCGACCGTGGTCACTCACGCCGCCGGCCAACTCCATTACCTGGGCCGGGATTATCAGAACGCGATTATTGAAACCGGGAAGGCGCTGGAACTCGATATGAGCGATCCGTCCCTGCACTATTTTCTGGCTCTGCCCTATGAGCAGACGGGGCGGCTGGACGAGGCCATAGAAAGCCACCAGAAGGCGATCGAGTTATCAGGTGGAGTTTCGATCTACCTCGCTGCCCTGGGACACACATTCGGCCTGGCGGAGCGGCGCGAGGAAGCAGCGGAAATCCTGGGTACCCTGGAAGAGGACCCGCAGACGGCCCCGTATGACATCGCAATAGTGTACCTGGGGATGGGTGATCATCAGCGGGCCATCGACTGGCTCGAGAAAGCATACAGCACCCGCAACAGCCAGCTGATCTACATTAATCGTGACCCCAGGTTCGATCCCCTGAGGGAGGATTCACGGTTCGTTCAACTGCTGGAAAGGTTCGACTTTCCACCGGGCGATGAACCGCTCAATCATTCCGAAGGGCAATGAATAATGTCAAAGCGGCGCAAACGGTGCCGTAGCGAAAAGCCCCCTCGACAGAACCGAGCCCGAGTTCTGTCTGCCACATATTGAAATACATTTCGCCGATCACGATAAAAAATCCATACCAGACGAACATCCCGATCGCACCGGCGATGATCGCCCCACTTTTCGCTTTGTGAAATGCGGCCGCGTCTTCCGCACGGCTTTTGAGCAGGCGGAACGCCCCAAAAAAACCCACAACACCCGCGGCAAGCTCTCCGGCCATAATCGTGAAGAGTGCAACCCATGCCAGCCAGGCGGAGCTGACGGTGGGCCCCCAGATTTTGTAGTACGGTTGCTCAGGAGCGCTGACAACCGCCGAAACCACAGCATGGGCCGTACCGAGGTTGGCCAGATTATCCAGAAAGGCGAGCAGCCCGGTCAGGCCGATAAAACCGGCGGCAATGATTTTCACAGAGCGCATGATTTCCCAACTCCTTAATTTTTGCCGTTTAAATATAGCACGTGGTTTCTGCCAACCATTCGCCGGACGATAAGCCCTTTTTTCCATTCCAGCCCTTTCGACTGCTTTCACAGGCTTGCAGATCCTGCGGTTGGCCCGGCTGAACTTCCTTGATGCGTGCTTCCCCCGCCAGAGCTTGACAGGGGGCAGGCCACGCCCTACCGTTTGGAGTCTTGTGCGGGCCCGGGCCTGCACCTTCAGGGCACCAGTGGTGAGGACTCACTGCCGATTAAAGATGCCCAGGCTGCCAGTGGCGGAACGGTAGCGGAAGCTTAGCCGAAGGAAGCGAGACTCCTTACTCTTCTTTTTCCGGCTCGAGAATCGATATGGCTTTTTCCAGCATTTCCCTGGCGTATAACTTATCGGTGTAATCCAGCTTTTCAAAATCAATCGACAGGTTGAATCCTTTCAGCTTGGCCTTTATGTGCTCCTGCTCTTCCCGGATAGTCTCAATCAGGTCCCTGACCGTGTAAGTCATGATCGGATAGGCAATTCCCTTCACGCTGATGGTGTCATTCGGCTCGCAGGCGATGACGTCCTTGATCAGGGAAAAAGTGTCTTCCGAAACCAGGATTTCATCGACGTCGGCCGCTGTTTCAAGCCTGCTGGCAAGATTTACCGCACCGCCAACGATGGTGTAATCAAGACGCTCTTCGGAACCAAAATTTCCGACTGTACAGAATCCGGTATTGATGCCCATACGCACCCGCAATGGTTTGGATATCCCCAGCACATCCCACTCGCGCCTCATTTCAATCAACTTCTTTTTCATGGCGATGGCCATCTTGACGCAGGCGATGGCATCTTCCTTCTCCCCCAGCGTCTCCGGGTCACCGAAGAAGATCATGATGGCGTCACCGATGTATTTATCGATAGTCCCGCCATAGTCCAGTGCGATCTTCGACATTTCGTTCAGATAGCGGTTGAGTGCGCTGGTCAGAACTTCTGATTCCACCCGGTCGGTCAGCTCGGTGAATCCCTGGATATCGGAAAAAAATATGGTGAGCTTCTTGCGGTACGATTCGATTTTTACGTCTCTTTTGCCCTCGAAAATGTTCGTGTAGACCTGGCGCGAAAGATATTTCGCCAGCTTGTTGGACAGGCCCTGCAACTGTTCGTTTTTCGATTCTACTTCCTCGTTGAGTTCTTTCAGGCAGCTGGCCTTTTCTGCCAGCTTCTTTTTCTGATTCAGCAACCTGGATTCACTTTTTTTGCGCTCGGTGATATCGCGGATGATGCCGCTGAAGTACCTCTCCTCGCCAACCAACCAGGTAGACAGCGACAGCTCCACGGGAAATGTGTGACCCTCTTTATGCAGCGCGGACAATTCGACGGTCTTGCCAATGACATGGTGCTCACCACCCTGTGCGACCCGTTCAATCCCGGCGTCATGGGCCGCTTTATATTCCTCTGGAATGATCAGGGTGAGTGCCTTTCCCACTACATCATCCTCGCTGTATCCCAGAATGGTCGAAGCGGCGTGGTTCCAGGAAAGAATGTCGCCCCTGGAATCTGCGGTGATGATGGCATCGTTGGCTGACTCCATGATCGCGCGCGCACGCATTTCAGAACTGCGAAGTTCTTCCTGCATTTCAAGCCGGTCCGAGATGTCCCGGATGATGGCTCCGAACCGTATCCCTTCATCACCAGTCCACTTGGAAAGGGTGAGCTCGATCGGGAATTCTGCGCCACCCTTGCGCACACCGGCCAATTCAGCAGCATGGCCGATAACATGTTCTTCGCCGCCGGAAGCGACCCGCTCCAACCCCTCGTCATGCGGCCCGTGAAAACGTTGCGGAATGATGGCGTGCAGCGTTTGGCCCATCATCTCATCGGCCGAAAACCCGAACATCAGCTGGGCTGCACGATTCCAGGACAGGACCAGGCCCGCCCGATCGATCACGATCAGCGAATCGGTGGTGCTGTTGGCAATGGCCTCCAGATGATCTGCGGAATTCGACGGTGATTTACGCGCGGGCATCGGGTGAATTCATTCGGCTGTGAGAACCTTATTATACAAACAACCATCAAGGCCGCTCGGGTACTCTGCCTCAGCGCCCACCGCGGCTGGCAATACGGATTGCGATGACGCTGTTATCGTAACCGGTGGGAATCAAAGCCAGCTGCAATTCATCTGCGTAACCATGATTTGCGCTGCTGATACCTTCACCGGCGAGTATCTCGATGTCCTGTCCGCTACGATAGCGAATCAGGGGGCCGCCGACGGGGGTCACCTGCAGGGTGCCGTCTGCTTCGAATTCGATGCCATCGATGTCGGTCAGCCATTCCGGGCCGATGGTTTCCACGGAACGGCTGCTGAGGTCTACGCGCCAAAGCCGTTGACCGCCGATATACAGATGACCCTTGTGCAGCGCTATGCCGTTTGCACCGGTGAACCGGGCGTCACCGGTTAAAACAGACCGGGTGCCATCCGCAGAGCGTTCTATAACCTGATGGCGCGCGGTATCGGTCACGAAGACCGTGCCGTCGGCTGCGACCGCAATGTCGTTGGCCACGGAGGTTTCCAGGTCGACTGTTTCCAGTAAGTCGTAGTCTGGCCAGGCAAAAATCTTCAAGCGGTTATTGTCGACAAGATAGAGGCGGTCCGCCAGCCGCGCCATGCCCAGGGGCGCATCGAGCCCCTCCACCTTACGCCAGTCGAGAACCTGCCCGTTCGCATCGAGCAGGGTCAGAAACCCGTTACCCGTTGCATGAATTCCGCAGACGTTTGACACCAGCAATGTGTTGTCGGGCAGAGGCAGAACCGTTTCGGGTTCGCAAAACTCGCCCGTCGCTACCCAGGCAATATCAGCCTCACCCGGGTCCGGAGGGAGCGCCGCAACTGCGGCGCTC
>CALDVW010000008.1 GCA_937924405.1 uncultured Lysobacterales bacterium | reverse complement strand
GGGCATTCCTCGGTGTCGGTTGCATCGAACATCAGGTCTCTTGCCCTTGAATACTGGTACCAGCGACGTCTTGATTCCAGGTCCATCGGGCTGAGTTTCCAGTTCTTTATGGATTCCTCGATGCGATCCTCGAAGCGCTTCTTCTGTTCCTTGGGGCTTACTTCCAGCCAATACTTCAACAGCTTGATGTCGTTATCGACCAGGTTGCGTTCGAAGCCGGGGGTTGTTTTGAGGAAGCGATCGCGCTGTTCCGGCGTGCAGAAACCCATGACGACTTCCACACCGGCCCGGTTGTACCAGCTCCGGTCGAAAATGACGACCTCACCGGCACTGGGGAACTGCTGGATGTAACGTTGCCCGTATATCTGGGTTTTTTCCCGGTCGGACGGGGCGGGCAGCGCCACTACGCGGAACACGCGGGGGCTGACCCGTTGTGTAATGGCTTTGATGACGCCACCCTTACCCGCGGCATCGCGGCCTTCAAACACGACGATGGCGCTATATCCCGTGTCTTTCACCCAGTCCTGCATGTGACTGAGTTTGACCTGTAGTTTCTTAAGTTCATGTAAGTAAGTTTTCTTGTCCATTGTCAGTTTCCCATCTATGGATGTTCTGTTTGCAGCAAGGGTAACAGGAAATTGACCATGCCCGGCCTTACAGGAGTCGCGCTCGCTCCCACTCGATGGCCCCACCGTCATCAGCAGGATCGATACTCCGGGCGCATTCGTGTCCGGCATACACCGCGTGTGCAATAGCGCCCGGCGCCCGGCAGTCACCGATGCTGCGCAACGAGTCGATACCGGCTTTAGCCAAGCGCCCGGCGTCCGAACTCAACTCCAGGAAAAGCTCGTCATTACCGGATCTGGCACCCACAATGATCAGGGAGCCACAATCAATGGATCGGACATCGCTGGCACGATATATGCCGGACAAATGCACTCTGCCGTTTTCGAAACCCGTCAGGTATTGCTCCAGCTCGATGCCAACTCCCAGTTCAATCATCCGCCCCCGGATCTCTGCCATCTCGTTGTTCATGAATGTCCAGGCAGAAACGGCGCTTGCCGGTGTGACAATGGTCACTTCACTGCCTTGTTGACGCAGCATTTCAGCCAAACAGCCGCCCATGTAATAGTGATCGAAATCATAGATGACCACGGTGCCATCCAATTCCGCGCCGGCCAGTACGTCGTCCGGTGTATAGACAGTCTCGCCTTCGATTTCACCGGCCGGAGTTCCGTTTGTACTCAAAACTTCACGTGTCCAGTGCGCGCCGGTTGCAATGACCGCATGGTCACACCCGAAATCAATGACATCCTGGGTTGACAATGGGCTGCCACGATATATGTCCACGTTGCCCATCGTTTGAACGAGGTTCGTCCGGTAATCGCGCACCCGGGCCCAGGTGGCCAGGCCGGGTAATTTCGACTCGATCGTCACCCGCCCGCCGAGCTCTTCCCGCGCCTCGGCCACAGTAACGGCAAAACCACGCAAGCCGAGCACCCGGGCACATTCGAGCCCGGCCGGCCCGGCCCCGACAATCAGAGTGCTTTTTTCCGGATCGCCAGGCGGCACGCGCTCGGGATGCCAGTTGCGTCGCCACTCTTCACCCATAGTCGGATTTTGTGTGCAGCGAACCGGAACACCATCGTGATAGGAGGACACGCAGATATTGCAGCCGATGCACTCGCGAATTTCGTCTTCGCGGCCTTCGTTGATCTTGCTTGGCAAAAACGGGTCCGCAATGGACGGCCGGCCCGCGCCGATAAGATCGAGTACTCCGCGCCTGATCTGGCTGACCATTTCATCCGGCGAGGTGAAGCGGCCAACCCCTACCACAGGTCTGGAGGTCAACGGCTTGACAAAAGCTGTCCAGGGCTCCTGTGCCCCCTGCCCGCAAAATCGGGCTGACCGGGTTTCTACAACCCAGCTTGCTGATTTGATATCCCACAGATCAGGAAGATCCGCCATCATGGAGATGACTTCATGCGCTTCAGACTCTTGGGTCTCACCCGGTATCTCGAGTAGTTCGGAAGGACTGAATCGCACGGCAACGGCGCAGGTTTGACCGACGGCCTCCTTCACGTCCTCGATGATCTCTTGCATGAGCCGCGCGCGATTCTGCAAACTGCCGCCGTATTCGTCTGTGCGCTTGTTCATCCACGGCAACAGGAACTGGTAGGGCCCATAGCCCATGCCCGCATAGATGTAGACCAGGTCGAAACCGGCCGATCTCGCGCGTTTGGCCGCATCGACATGCCAGCGTCGAAACTCACGAATGTCCTGGCGGTCCATGGGCCGGGACTTCGCCAGGTTGATCCAGCCGGGGTAGGGCGAACCGGGCGAAACACCGGATACGGACATCGGCGTCATGCGCGTGAGGCGATTTCCGACTCCGCCGGCGCCATGCCATAACTCAACGCCCGCAAGAGCGCCATGCCGATGTACCGCGTCGACCATCAGCGAATGTACCTTGATGTCTTCATCGTCCCACAAGCGGCAATACGGCAACGGCATGTCATCCGCACTGGGATGAATCGAGCAGTAGCCGGTATTGACGACGCCCCAGCCGCCTTCGGCACGGACTTCGCGCATGGCCGCGCGTGTGTGTGGCATCTGGTTTCCGGTTCCAAGTGCGTGAGGCGCCTGGTAAAAGCGATTCGGTGCAGTCACGGGGCCGATCCTGACCGGATCGAAAAGAATGTCGTAACGTGGGTTTCTACTCATACGGACCAATTCTCTGATGTTGATTTACAACGCCTCAGCCAGACGCATTGTGTATCATCATTCACTTCGCTGTACATTGTCACTCTCTAGTCATCTTATCCACGTGCCGCGCCAATTCGTATGAGTAAGAAAAAGAAACTTTCACCGGAGACCAAAAATGCCCAGGCATTGCATCATGTCGATGCCATGACGGGCGCACTCAGCCCTGCCATTCATCCCTCTTCGACCTTCGCCCGCGATCGGAATTATGAGCTGATCAATGCCCGGCACGATTACGGGCGCGACGATAATCCGGGCTATGTCATTGCTGAAAAAGTTCTGGCCGAACTCGAAAGCGCGCCGGCAGCACTGTTGTTCAGTTCGGGCTCGGCAGCGGCGATGGCGGTTGTGCAATCCCTGCAGCCGGGTGATCATATCGTGGCGCCCAGAATCATGTATTGGGGCTGGCGGAACTGGCTAATCGAATTCTGCGGCCGCTGGGGCCTGGGCCTGGACCTCTTCGATGCTACCGATCCGGATGCGCTTGCCAACACAGTCACTCCAGGCAAGACAAAACTTGTCTGGATAGAAACGCCCTGTAATCCAACCTGGGACATCATTGATATCGCATCCGCCGCGGAAATTGCGCATGGAATCGGTGCTCGGCTGGCCGTGGATTCAACCGTGTCGACGCCGGTGCTGACGCAGCCCATAAAACTCGGTGCTGACATCGTCATGCACTCTGCAACCAAGTACCTGAATGGTCACTGCGACATTATTGCCGGTGCGCTGGTTACCGCCAAAGAGGACGAACCCTGGAAATGTGCCCGTGAGATTCGCGCCAATGCAGGCGCCGTTCTGGGCTCTTTCGAGGCCTGGCTGTTGCAGCGGGGTATGCGCACCCTGTTCCTGCGTGTTCGGAAAGCATGTGAGTCGGCGCTCACACTGGCCGAACACTTCGAGGGGCATGCGAAAGTCGAAGCCGTAATTTATCCCGGCTTACCAAGCCATCCTGGTCACGTGATGGCCCGGCGGCAAATGGCTGGCGGCTTCGGCGGTATGCTTTCAATCCGGGTCGGCGGTGGTGCGGAAGAGGCATTGAAGGTTGCCGGACGATGCAAAGTATTCACTCGCGCAACATCATTCGGCGGAGTCGAGAGCCTGGTCGAGCACCGCGCTACTGTGGAGGGAGAAAACAGTCCGATCCCCCGGGACTGCCTTCGCCTGTCAATCGGCATCGAGTCCGTTGACGACCTGATAGCAGATCTCGAGCAGGCATTGGGATGAAAAACGAGGGGAGGAAGGGGTCAGGGTAAAGTGCCAGAGTATTCACTATGACCCAACCGCTTCCAGCTCTTTCTCAGAGATCACATGACAGCCCTTCCAGGGAAGTAATGCGTGTCAGGTTCAGCGTGCCTGCGGGAAAGCCTTCTTCAGTGGAAGTGAAGCTGGCGATTCCGGTATCACATTGCAGATCAAGTTCCAGGGAGCCCCAGGGTTCTACCTCGACCGATTCCGGGTCAAAGTCATCACCGAAGATTCCGCCATGAGTGGTCCACATCTCGTTGAATACGAACTTTCCCTGCTGGATTTCGCCAATTCCGAAAAACCAGCGCCGGTTGCCCTGTGTGTCGTAACTGAACCAGTACACCAGTGCTGTTTGATCGAACAGGACTTCCAATACATAGCCCTCGCCTGCGTGTGACGGATCGTACCAGGAGCCACTCAATTGGCCTTCTTCGATTTCGGGCGCTGCGCGCGGCCTGCCGCAATCGAGGCCCATCACGCTGGTTATACGTTGCAGGGTCATGCGCCCCTGGCGCCTGTTGTTCCCGTCCTCATCGATTATCCATTCCATGGCTCCGTTATCGCAATCGGACCAGATGAAACTGGCCGAACCTACTACTTTTTGGGTGATTTTTTCAGGATCGAAGCCCGGACCGAATTCACCGCCTGAAACCTGTATCAGTTCAGGAAACAGCAGTCGATTGCCCCGAACCTCCCCATTGGCGATGTACCAGTCCTGATTTCCCTCGGTGTCGTAGGTGAACCAGTACATAACGGCGCGATTATCGGCCAGGATTTCCAGCAGGAATCCTTCGCCTTCATGGTCCGGGTCGTACCATGCTGCCGATATTCCGGCTTCGACCACAAATGGCTCATCCAGAGACTCATCTGTCACGGGAAACCGGGTCGTTTCGTCGATGCCCCCGGCGTTGGTGCCGTCCTGCCCCAGGTTGTCCTCGTAACCCATCCATCTTCCTTCCGCCCAACGGGCTACCGTGGAGGGGTCTGAATCGGTCTGGTTCCCTGTCATGTCCCAGGTGCCGATCGCCAGCGTGGCGGTGACCGTTCCGTCGATCAGGTCCTGGTTGTTTGCGTCTGCAGGCATGGTGAAGCCGATGGATATGGCGTCATCGCGATACTTCAGGTAGCCAACGGGCGCGCCGCCCGGATCGTCGAGCCATCCTCCTTCTCCAGGGATCACACTGAGACTGGTTTCGCCGACCTTCAAATCAGCATCGACATCGAGTCGGGATCCGGGTTGCCCAGGGAGCGGTACAACCTCACCGTTTTCGCGCCATCGCATGGGCTTGTCAAATGCAGCCCAGAATGTGTACGCCCGGTCCATTTGCAGTGGCTGGGCCATAAAGGAGTAGAGTTCCCGGGCTGTTTCACCGCTGACATCCCACTCGGACTCCAACACCACCGACCCGCTTGCGTCATCAACAAAACGAACAGCGACAATCGATGGGGGGGCGGCTTGCTGGTAATAAAGCACGGCCATGCTCTGGGCGACTTCCGTGCGAACTCGCTCGACTTCCGATTCTGGCAGGATAAAGCCGTCATGGCCGTTGCGGCCCAATCCGCCGTAATCGGCTCCCTGCCCGGGCAGGCCCTCGTGGAAGCCGTTCGTTGGCTCAATTTCCAGGGTCCAGGCCGGAACCTGGTAGGTTTCGCTGAAATACTCGTCCGTTGAGCCAATGGCCCGTTGCCGCGAGACATTCGCCACTGAATCGAACCAATAGAACTTCTGGGCACTGAATTGGAGGTGATGGTCTCTGAATGTAGTGAGTAGCCTGACCGTCAGGTGGGATAAAGAGGCGTTTTGGGTAGCGTGCCAGAAATTTACCTGGCTGAAGGAGTGCATGTCGGTGTACATGCTCAGTTTATTCACCGGCCCCAGTTGCGCTGCCGCATCCAGGGCCTGGGTTTCGGGTTCTGAAGCCGCTGACGCGCCATGGTGGACAATGCTGTCCGGCGAATCGGATGACCGGTCGGGATTTGTATTCCAAAAGGGGGCGTTGTTGCGGTTCAGATCCACGCCGAGGAGATGGTCGTCCTGGGTAAACAGGTCTTCATCCGGCCCGAGCATGTTTTTACGGCGCATGCGGCCGTCCCGGGGGGATTCTTCAGGGTCGTCCGGGTCCGTGTCTATCCAGTCCAGGCTTGGATAGCGCTGAGTCTGTAAAAAGCCATCAACGTTGAGCACCGGGATCACTACCACGTTGGCATTGTCTCGAAGGTAGCTGATCAGGTGGTTTTCGTCCTCTGACAAGGTCAGCAATTCGATGATGCCGGTGGCGACTTCAGGCGACTGCCACTCCCGGGCGTGAATTCCGCCATTGGTCAGCATTGCGTGCTCGGGCAGGCCGTATGCTGTCAGGTGATCTTCATCGCCCAGCTGGTAGGCCCAGATGGTTCGGCCCATGCGGGTCTGGCCGATGTCCGAGGCCTTTGCCCAGGAAGTGGTATTGGCCAGGTCCTGGTGGCGGGCGTGCAGCCCGCTGTAACTGCGAAACCCGTCGAACGGCAACGGCGTATCCACTGGAATGGGTACCGGATAACCCAGTGCAATCCTGTCGGTATCAGTGCTCGGGGCGTTTTCAACCCACTCGGAAATCCGCGGCTCCAGGGCCGCAAGATTATCGAAGGCGGAAATGGCCAACAGGAGCAAAGCCAGAAAGAGCCTGTTCACTGTTCCGCCCCCCCTCCGGCCCGTCGGACGCTCAGGGCCAGCGCGGCGCGATGCTGCGCCAGGCCGTCTTTTTCAGAGGCAATCTCACGGAGCCGGGACTGAATTTCAGGATCCGGGCTCGCACTGAGCACCAGCGCCGCGGCCGCACCCAGGTTTTGATCCGCCAGGGTGTTGAACATCATTTCACGAATGGCCGGATCTTCCAGGCGGGTGGGCGCCAGATGAGCGATCGCCAGGCTCGCCCTGGAATCGGAGGCCTGATTCAGTGTGTGATTCAGCAAAAGGACAACATGCGCGTCGTCCATTTTTTCGGAAACCATTCTGAAGGCCCGTGACAGGCCGGCCCCGTCTCCCCTCATTAGTGCTTGCTGCAACAAATTGCTATCGCCGGAATCCATACCAGCCCGGGCAGTAACCAGTGTAAGATCCGGCGTACTATCGAGAAGGGTCAGCGTATGCCAGCCCAACTCACGCAATGGCCCGGGTGACGCGAAGTCCAGGGAATCTTCAAATCCCCGGCGGCCGGCTGTATCGGCCGCAAGATAGGATTCGACCCATCGCTCCGGAGCTTGTGTCAGTAACTTTTCAGCGCGAAACGAAGCCTCTTGCCGTTCCCAGTGATTACGCAAGCCGGCTGTCGCGGCCCGGGTGTTGAAAAGAGGCACCGTCGTACGGGGGTGATCAACATGGGCGACCAGGGTCAGTGGCCGGTAGTGGGAAAGGAATTCCAGCACTTGCGGGCTCACGGCGCCCGCTTCCAGGTCGCTGAGGCCGAGTGAAAACTTGAACACGATGTAATCCCTGGCGGGAGCTGAAATTTCAGGGTCTTGTGCGATCGCCGACAACGCGACCATCAACTCCTGATCATTTCCGGATCGTGCCAGTTGAAACAGGGGTGCCAGTAAGGCCGGGGTATCGGTGTTGCGAACGGCCTCCAGGGCCAGAGCGCGATCCCAGTTCGGTTTGGGCGCCGCAGGTTGCCCGGCAGCATTCAACGAAAGAACGAGGCAAGACAGCACCGCCAGTACATAGATCATGGTTGCTTTCATAGTGCACCTGGCTACGTCGTTGAGACAGTTTTTTCGAAGTGTATTTCATCCTATCTGAAGTGGAAGGAATGCAGCAGTGACATAAGTCATTAGTGTTCAGGAGGGCTCGCTGTCAGTTTAAGCCCCTGGCAGGATTGCGATTTAATGGAGCCAATTTCCTACGCCAATCAGATCGCTCTTCCAACTGCGTTCTCATTTTAGCCGTATTAACCTTTGAGCCATGTGTCATTGAAGGCCTGTCCGCGCAGTCTTCGAAAAGAGTAATTCAACTCACTCAACGTGAATGGCTGGGGGTAGTCATGAGTTTTTGTCGCGGATTCAAACTTTTCAGAATTGCAGTTTCAACGGTATTTTTCATTCACCTGTCGATATCGACGGACTTTTGGATCGAGCCGGCATCAGCCCGGTATTATTGCGGTTCCGTGTGGATTCCCCAACCGGATCCTGATGATGTCGTTTGGCTGCCCTGGCAAACATTTTGTGATGCCGCCCAGAGCATGCCGTCTCATCCGGATCGCTGGATCATCGACGACTACCCGGATACAGATATAGAAAATTGTGCAGAAATCGGGGCCGAGCAGGATAGACAGAGGCTACAACAGCCCGGCTGTACCGTTTCGCTCCTGGGGTCTGAGTCCCGGCTCATATATGAACTCCCTATCGCCTGTAATGGAAACGTAAATGACGATTACTACATTGGCGGTTTGATTGAATATTATGAAGCAACCTTTGAAAAGGCATGCGACGGTTATCCACCCACTATCATTGTCGATTCTTCAGGAAGCAAATATTTCGTTCGTGAGCCTGTTGGTCCGGATGAGATCATCGAGGAAAAAAACCTGGGGGCACCTCAATGCGGACTGGCGGCTGGAAATCCCATCAATATTGCTACCGGAAACAAATACCACCGAGAGCAGGACGTTTCCTTGCCGGGTGGCCTGAAAATCGTTCGTCACTACAATAGCGCGGATGTCACTCTGCGCGCATATGGGGTGGGTTGGCGTGGCAGTTTTTCCCGCCAGATAGAACTCGTCCATACGGAGGGTTTCGCTGGGGCATCGCTAACGCTGACCCGGGACGATGGGGAAGTCAGTTACTGGCGTATCGAAGATTCCATACCGGTTCCTCCACCCGATGCGAAGGGTCTGCTTGAAATTGTTTACAGTGAAAATGAAATCGCCGGATTCTCGTATCGGGTCGACGATGTGACCGAGACCTATGGGGTTGATGGAGCGTTGTTATCCATCGAAACCAATACGGGTGACCACTTGCAGTTCAGCTACCTGGGTTCTCAACTCGCCGTCGTAACGTTGCCTTCCGGCCGAAATCTGAGTTATTCCTACAACTCTGACGGAAAAGTACATCAGATCAGCAGTGGTGGTGGATCAACCTGGACTTACAGCTATGATCATGACGGGCACTTGACCCGGGTTACACATCCGGACGGATCGTTCATTACGTACCATTATGAAGATTCCCGCTTTCCTTCGGCGCTCACCGGAGAAACTGATGAACTGGGCAACCGCATCAGAACCTGGGCGTATGACGCATCAGGCCGGGCCATCCTGAGCGCCTATGGTGACGATCAATCGCCGACGGAGCGCAACACCATTATTTACAACCCTGATGGCACAACAACGACAACGGGCCCGCTGCTGAATTCAATAGATCACAGTTTCGAGGGTTTGCACGGTGTAGCGAAGTTTGCCGGCGTCAGCGGCGTTTGCGACTCATGTTCGAACAAGACAAAAATCGTATCGTATGATGCGCAGGGCAACCGGGATATAACGACCGATCACGAGGGCAATACCACCGATTATGACTACACGCCCGAAAACCTGATCGGGAAAGTGACTTACGCGGTGGGAACTCCACAGCAATATGCCATCAGTTATCAGTGGGACACGACACTACGCAGGCCCTCCCGGATTGTGCGGGGCAACAAGACAACGAGCTTTACATACGATTCCCGCGGTCAGGTGCTGACACGCACGGAGTCAGATAACGCCGCCGAGGTGAACCGTGTCTGGACGTATCGTTATGTGGAAGACCCCGGCGCCCTGGAAGGAAAGCTCGCAAGCATTGATGGCCCGCGAACCGACGTGGCCGATACAACCCAATACGAGTATTACCTTACGGACCACGTTGAAGGGTTTTACCGGGCCGGTGATGCAAAGTCGGTTAGTAATTCCATGGGCCACAAAGTCGATTATCTGAAATATGACGGCGATGGGCGTCTACTCCAATGGTCGGACGCCAACGGCATCATGACATCTGTCACCTACCATCCGCGTGGATGGAGAAATTCAACCACCACGGATGGAGACATAACTGCGTTCGCCTATGACAGCGCGGGAAACCTGACGCGGATTACGCAGCCGGATGGCCGTTTTGTCGATTACGAATATGATGAGTTTCATCGTTTGATCGCGACGTCAGATAGTCTCAGCAACCGGGTCGAATTTACGCTGGATGCTGAAGGCAACAGGACGGCTGAGCACACCTATGACGATAACGGTACCCTGCAACGTCAGTTGACCCGTGTCTATGACCAACTCAACCGGCTCGATACCTATGTCAACGGCAATTTCCACGAGACTCGATACGTTTACGATAATAACGGTAACCGGATCAGCAGCCGCGACGCCAATACGAATATCACCCGCTATGAGTACGACGCAAACGACCGCCTGGTGAAAACCATTGACGCCATTCTGGGTGAAACCAGCCTGGGCTATGACGAACATGACAATCTCGTCCGCGCCACTGACCCCCTGGGGAATGTCACGCAATATCGCTATGACGGATTGGGCAATCTGGTAGACCGGAATAGCCCGGATAGCGGCGTTACTGAATTTGAATATGACGAGGCGGGGAATCGAATATCCGCCACCGACGCCAGGGGCATCCGTACAGAATTCGCCTACGACGCCCTGAACCGCCTGACGGAAATCTCATATCCGGATACCGCACTGAATGCCAGTTTTCGATACGATGCAGGCCCCAACGGGCTTGGCCGCTTGAGTCTCATGAACGATGCAGCGGGCCATGCGCGCTACAGTCATGATGCAGGAGGCAACCTGTCGGAAGAGAGTCGTGAGATCAATGGCGCCGAATACCTGACATCCTATGCTTACAATTCTGTCGGTCAACTGACGCAGATAAGTTACCCCAGCGGAATGGTGATTGAATACACGCGTGATGCAGGCGGCCGAATCACCAGGATCGATAAAATGGCCGCAACAGAGACGGAAGCCCTGGTCAGCGATATTCAATATCAACCATTCGGCCCGGTCAGGTCCTTCCGTTACGGTAATGGATTGAGTTATTCGGCCGCCTATGACCTGGACTATAAACTCAGTCGATTGCAATCGGGTACCGGGCTGGATTGGCAGTTAGGCTATGACCCGGCAGACAATATTCTGACGATCACGGATCAGAATTCCGGCCAGAATAGCCAGTTTTTCGGCTACGACGGCCTCAATCGTCTCACAATGGCCCAGGGGGGATTTGGCGAACTGGCGTTTGAATTTGATGCCAATGGGAATAGAACACGCAACCA
>CALDVW010000007.1 GCA_937924405.1 uncultured Lysobacterales bacterium | reverse complement strand
GGATGGCTTGAACGTGTCCTGGAAAGGGTTAACGGACACCTCTCCTGCGACAAACTCAATTCGCGTGCATGGTCTGCTCTTATGGTGATTTATTGAGAGCTTCAGGTCAGGATGCGGCGAATGATGTCGTAGTAGGTGGCGAAAAGGCGATCGAGGTCGGCGACCGGGGTGCGCTCGTCGACCTGGTGGATGGTGGAATTGATCAGGCCGAGTTCGACCACTTCGCTGCCCAGCGGCGCTATGTACCGGCCATCGGATGTTCCACCGCCCGTGTTCAGCTCCGGGGTAACACCCAGAACCTCCCCGACGGCGCCCACAACGGCTTCCCTGAGCTTTCCCGGCTCACTGCGGAACGGTTCGCCCATAATGTCCCACTCAATGTCAAAATCGCTTATTTCGTGTTGCCGCAGCAATTCTTCAAAACGGGAACGGATCGATTCGATCGGTGAGCCCGGCCCGTTACGGAAATTGGCGAGCAATTCAATGTGGGCCGGAGTAACGTTGCCTGCGCCTGTCCCGGCGTGCACATAGGCAATCTGGCAGTGGCTGGCGGGAAATTCCGCATCACCCGTATCCCATTCCAACCCAACCAGGTCGGCCAGGAACGGTGCAATGCGATGCACCGGATTGTCCAGGTTTTCCGGAAATGCGGTATGCCCCTGGATTCCGTACACCTGCAGCCGCACGTAAACGGAACCTCGCCGGCCCACCCTGACCGTATCGCCGAGCGTCTGCAAGCTGGAGGGCTCTCCCACCAGGCAGTGATCGGGTCTGCGGCCGCGTCGTTCCAATTCCTGCGCGACCCTGACAATGCCGTCCACGGCTTCGCCTTCTTCGTCACTGGTGAGCAACAAGCCGATTTCTCCAGCGTGATCAGGCTGCTGCTGGACATAGGTCTCCAGTGCCACGGTCATGGCCGCTACCGCGCCTTTCATGTCAGCCACACCGCGGCCGTACAATTCGCCACCTTTTTCATCGGGGTGAAACGGCAGGAAGGTCCATAATTCTTCCGGGCCGGGCGGAACGACATCGGTGTGCCCCAAGAACCAGAGCGAGGGCGAACCCCGGCCGCGTGTGAACAGAACGTTACTGACCTCTCCACACAGAAACCATTCGACGCTGAAGCCCAGGGGCAACAGCCGCTCGGAAATCAGCCGCTGGCAGCCTGCGTCATCCGGCGTTAGCGACGGCCGCGCCGTCAGTTCCCTGGTCAGTTCAAGCACCCTGGACATGGTCAGATGTAGTCCTCCAGATGCCCGGGTGAGAAGCCGATATCCAGGATGATCTTACCGTCCGTGATCACGGGGCGCTTGATCAGCGTGGGGTGCTCCAGCAGCAGGGGCAGCGGATCTGTTTCGGCCTGCTGCCTTGCCTGTTCAGAAAGCTGGCGCCAGGTCGTGCTGCGCCGATTCAGCAGGTAGGGCGCATGGGAAGAAGCCAACCAGTCTTTCAGCAGAGTTTCATTCATCCCTTCGGTGCGAAAATCATGGAAAGTGTGCGGAACCCGGCGCGTTTCCAGCCACTTCAACGCGGAGCGGCAGCTGTCACAGTTACGGATTCCGTAAAGATGAAGATGTATTCGGCCTTCACTCGGCATGTCGCAATATCTCGTTCACGCTGGTCCTGGAGCGGGTCTGCTCATCCACTTGCTTGACGATCACTGCGCAATAAAGCGAATGGCTGCCGTCTTCTGCCGGCAAAGAGCCCGGCACGACCACCGATCCGGCCGGAATTCTGCCGCGCAGGACTTCGCCCGTTTCACGATTATAGATCTTGGTGCTCTGACCGACATAGACCCCCATCGAAAGAACGCTTCCCCGCTCGACTATGACACCCTCGACAACTTCGGAGCGGGCGCCGATAAAACAGTCGTCCTCGATGATGGTTGGGTTGGCCTGCAGCGGTTCGAGCACACCCCCGATACCCACTCCCCCGGAGAGGTGGACGTTGGAGCCAATCTGGGCGCAGGAACCAACCGTGGCCCAGGTATCGACCATGGTTCCATTTCCAACGTGGGCGCCAATATTGACATAGCTCGGCATCAGCACCGCATCATGACCGATATGGGCGCCGCGACGAACGGTAGCCGGAGGCACGACCCGTGCGCCGGCCTGCTCGATGCCGCTGCGTGAATCGTTTCCCCAACGCAGCGGCAGCTTATCGTAGAAGCGGGTAAAGCCAGCCTCGATCACTTCGTTTTCGTGCAGGCGAAATGAAAGCAACACGGCCTTTTTCAGCCACTGGTTTACTTTCCACTCGCCTGGCTCACCCACCGGTTCGGCCACGCGAAGATGCCCGTCTTCCAAACCGTCCAGGCACTCTTCGACTGCCTGCCACAGCTCTTTGGGTGCATTGGCCGGCGACAGGTCACCACGTTGTTCCCAGGCGCTGTCTACCAGTGATTTGATCTGTTCGTCATTTTTCATTTCAATTTTCCGGGCCTAACCTTGCTTGAGGTGCTCCCTGATGGATTGGGTCAGCGCTTCCCTGGCCTTACCGGTCAGGGGCCTGTTTTCCGAGTCGCTGACCAGGAACGTGTCTTCAACCCGCTCGCCGAAAGTTGCAACGCGGGCATTGTGCACCTGTACTCCTTCCCTGAATATGGCTGCCGCGATTCGCGACAACAAGCCGGGACGGTCATCGCAATGGAGGTGCAACACGGTGCCCTCATTGTCGGGATCCTTGCTGAACAGGATTTCCGGTTCGGATGTGAAGTGCCGCAGGCGCCTCGGGATGCTTCGTTTAACCGGTTCACGCGGCTTGCTTTCACGCGTGGCCTCCTGCAGGCGCCTGACCAGCTCAGCTGCGTCTATATCATTCAGGATGTTGCCATGCTGATCCATCAGCTGGAACAGGTCGTAGCTCCACCCGTCCCTGGTGGTCAGCACACGGGCGGACATTACATCCAGCCCCATTTCATCCAGAATCGATGTAATCGACGCGAACAGCCCGGCATGGTCCCGCACGCAGACCAGCAACTCCGATACACCGTGGGGTTGCACCGGCCTTACCGCGATTCGCCCGTTTTCATCCCTGTCATGCACCAGGGTTTCGGTAGTCCATTCGAGCTGATCCGGGCTCAAACGCCAGAAGGCATAATCGGGCAGGGTCTGCCAGAGCTGGTTGATCAGGCCAGCCTGAACGTGGCGCCGCAACAAGCGGCTGAGTGCGGCCGCCCGCGTTTCCCGAATTCGGGTGGCCCTTTTGATGGGGTTTTCCAATCCGCGCCGCAGAGCGTCGCCACAGGCCAGGTAGAGTTCCCAGAGCAGCTTGTTTTTCCAGTTATTCCAGAGCTTGGGGCTGGTGCCGGCAATATCGGCAATCGTCAGCAGATACAGGTGGTCCAGGTAACGGGTATTACCCACCAACTCCGCGAAAAGCTGTATGTTCTGTGGATCCGAAAGGTCCTTGCGCTGAGCAGTCTGGGACATTACCAGATGGTTTCTTACCAGCCAGGAAACCATCTTGCGCTCGGACGGCTCGATATCGAGCATCGTGCAGAAGGCCTCGGTGTCTGCGGCGCCAAGTTCGGAGTGATCTCCTCCCCGGCCCTTGGCGATGTCGTGGAAAATTGCCGCGAGGTAAAGCAACTCGGGCTTGGCGATACGCTTGAAAACAGAGCGCGCGTGGGGGAAGCGGTCTTTGTGTTTCCCGTAGGCAAATCGACGCAGGTTCCGCACAACGAACAGGGTATGCTGATCGACGGTATACACGTGAAAAAGGTCGTATTGCATGCGCCCGACGATGTTGCCGAATGCAGGAATCAAGGCCGCCAGCAGGCCGTAGCGATTCATGCGCTTTAGCTGCGTATAAACGCCCTGCGGCTGCATGAGCAAATCCAAAAAGCACAGATTGACTTCTCGGTTATTGCGAAACTTCTCGTCCACCAGGTACAGGTGATCACGAATCGAACGGATCGTGGCCGCGGCAACACCGTGCAAGTTTTTATCCCGGGCCAGCAGGACGAACAAACGCATCAGCGCAACGGGACGGCGGACGAATACGTCTGCTTTGCGCAGTTCGACAAATCCATTTCGCGCGCAAAAATCTGCGGTCAGTTCGACGATTTCATCTTTTCCGGATGAAAGCAATGCCTCCTGGAACTGCTGCAACAGGCTTTCATTGAGGCGTTCCAACCGCATCACCGTACGGTAATAGAGCTGCATGAACTGTTCAACCGCAAGGCTGGTATCAGAGTCAGTAAAACCAAAACGGCTGGCAATCTGCTGCTGGAAATCAAACAGCAGGCGGTCTTCAGCGCGGCCGGCCAGCAGGTGCAGAGCGTAGCGTACCCGCCACAAGAGGTGCTGCCCGCCAACCAGGTCCCGGTGTTCAGATTCACTGATGAACCCGTGTTCTACCAGTCCGTGCAATGTCTGGGCGCCGAAATGCCGCCGGGTCACCCAGGAAATCATCTGGATATCTCGAAGCCCGCCCGGCCCTTCCTTGATATTGGGTTCCAGGTTATAGGCGGTATCGTGGTAGCGCTCATGGCGCTTTTGCTGTTCTTCGAATTTTGCTTCGAAAAATTCCCTGCCGCCCCAGATCTGGCTGCTGGAAGTCGCTTCGAGCATGCGGTCCAGTAACTTCATGGAGCCGGTCAATAAACGGGATTCCATCAAGGTGGTCGCGGTTACTACGTCCTCAAGAGCTCCCTCGCCACACTCCTGCACCGTACGAACACTGTGGCCAAGGTAAAACCCGGCATCCCACAATAACTGGACAAAAGCCTCAATCTCACCGGAGGGAATGGACGGGCCGATGTCGTCACCCAGCAGAATCAGCAAATCCACATCTGAATTGGGGTGCAGTTCACCACGACCATAACCCCCCACCGCCACCAGGCTCACGTTTTCGAGATAGGGAACCAGTTTTTTCCAGGCCAGCAACAGGAGTTGCTCAACCACCCATCCACGGGAATGAACCAGTTGGACGACGTCTTCCCCGCTCCAGAACTGCTCAGCGAGCCTGGCATCAGCTTTTTCCAGGGAGGAGCGAAGAAAATCCCGCAGGTCGGCAATGCGCTCCGCACTGTCTTTCCGGTTCAGATCGATAACGCCCGTGCTTTCCAGCGCTTCGATCTGCTCCATGTCAAGGCATCCCCTGGATGCCGGTAGCGCGGCTAGCCGCCCGTGCATGGTCAGAGATCGTCTCCCGGCAACCGGGTCAGAACATCATGACCGTCGTCGGTTACCGCGATTGTGTGCTCCCATTGTGCAGACAGGCTGCGGTCGCGGGTAACCACTGTCCAGCCGTCGGAGAGAAGCCTGGTTTCGCGGCGGCCAAGGTTAATCATGGGTTCGATCGTGAAGACCATACCGGGAACCAGAACCTCGCCGGTTCCGGGCCGGCCGTAGTGCAGCACCTGGGGGTCTTCATGGAACCCCTTGCCGATTCCATGGCCACAATATTCACGCACGACAGAGCATCCCTGGCCTTCCGCGTAACGCTGGATCGCATGCCCGATATCGCCGAGCCTGACCCCGGGTTTGACCATTCCGATTCCGGTTGTCATTGACCGGTGGGCAATGTCACTGATCCGCTTGCCCTTTATGATGGGTTTTCCCACCATGAACATCTTGCTGGTGTCGCCGTGCCATCCATCCTTGATCACCGTGATGTCAATATTCACGATATCGCCGTCTTTCAACCGTTTCTCACCGGGTATGCCATGGCAGATGACGTGGTTGACGGATGTGCAGATCGAGCGGGGGAATCCCCGGTAATCCAGCGGTGCGGGAATGGCCTTTTGCTCCTCGACGATGTACTTGTGACAGATATCGTCGAGTTCAGCAGTCTTGATACCCGGCTGCACGTGCGGGCGAATCATTTGCAGAACCTCAGCCGCCATTTGACCGGCAACCCTCATCTGCTCAATTTCTTCTTTTGATTTTAGAATGATTCCCATTTTCGAACGTTGCCTGGCCGAAGCGCTCTGGACCCAGTGAGCACGGAATGATTTGAACATTGGGGCCTCTGCCACCAAAAAGACATATTGTACATGTCATTCATTACCGGTTTAATCAGCTGGACAAACTTTTGTCCTATGACCGGCGGTGAAGTAACTGGGATAATGTTTGACTTTGATGACGCAGTACCCCGGCATCGGGTAATGGGAGAAAAATTCGAATGCGCAAGTTTTTCAGGTATATATTGCCTCTCGGCATGGTCACCGTTTCGATCGTCGTGGTGATGATCATGTCCGGCATAGCCAAGAGCAAGCGCCCGGATATCAAGGACACTTCCAACCAGGCGCTGCGGGTGGACGCCATACCGGCGAAAGTTGCAACGCTGAATTTTTCTGTCTTCTCGCAGGGTTCGGTCAGACCCAGAACGGAAACGACGCTGGTGGCGGAAGTGCCCGGCAAAATCGTATCGGTTTCTTCCAATTTCATCGCCGGCGGCTTTTTCCGGCAGGGAGAGACCCTGTTGCAGATTGATCCGAGTGATTATCAGACTGCTTTGCTGAGGGCCCAGGCCGTTCTGGCTGCCCGCAAGGCGCAACTGTCAGACCAGCAGGCGCGATCAGACCAGGCGCTCAAGGACTGGAAAAACATGGGACGTCAGGGGGAACCCTCCGACCTGACCCTTCGAATACCACAACTTGCCGAAGCCAAGGCTTCCGTGCAGGCGGCTGAAGCCGAATTGAAGGAAGCCGAACGGGACCTGGAGAGAACCAGCATCAGGGTGCCTTACGACGGCCTGGTCAGGAGCAAGAAAGTGGATGTTGGGCAGTTCGTTTCTCCGGGAACCCCGCTGGGCGTCACTTTTGCCATCGACATCGCCGAAATCAGGCTGCCACTCTCGGGCAGCGACATTGCCTACCTGGACCTGCCGTCCGCCACGCGGCTGGACAGGGCTCACCGCGTACCCGTGACCCTGGTCGCGGAAAGCGCCGGGGTGAATCGGCAGTGGCAGGCGGAAATCGTTCGCACCGAAGGCGTGGTGGATGAAAGCAGCCGTGTGACTTACGCGGTCGCCGAATTCATCGACCCTTATGGTGTCCTCGGTCAGAGCGATCAGGACGAACTTAAAATGGGTACTTTTGTGCGAGCCGAAATCCAGGGACTGCGCGCAGAAGATGTGATCGTGCTGCCGCGCGCATTGCTGCAGGCGGACGACACCGTGCTGGTTGCCAATGCGGAGCGCAAGCTGGAAATCAGACCGGTGACCGTGCTGCGGGCCGAACCCCGAACCGTGTACATCAGCGAGGGTATCAGCGGGGGTGAACTGGTCATCACGACGACGATGGATGCACCCATTCCCGGAACCAGGCTGGCCATAACAGGTGAAGAAGCGCCCGGCGCCGCAGAGGACCCGGACGCCGACAACGCGGTCGCCAATGCAGGAGCTGAACCGTGAATTACGGCCCTTATGCGGCGCTGATCAACTGGTTTGCCCGTAACTCGGTTGCCGCTAACCTGTTGATGGTCATCCTCCTGGTGGGTGGGTTCTACACCGTGCTCACGATCAAGAAAGAGATTCAGCCCAGGGTCGAGACCAATTTGATCACCGTTGGCGTGCCCTTCCTGGGCGCGACGCCACTCGACGTGGAAGAAGGGGTCGTCATCAAGATCGAAGAGGCGATCCAGGACATCGAAGGAATTGAGGAAATCGTTTCCACGGCCAGGCGCGGCTTCGGCAACGTGCAGGTGGAGGTTGACGCGGACTATGAAGTCTCCGACATCATGGACCAGGTCAAAAACCGGGTGGACGCGATCTCTACTTTTCCCGCAAACACCGAGAAACCGAGCATATCGCGTAACCAGTTTCAGCAACAAACGGTAATCGTGAGCGTATCCGGGGACGTGAATGAGCGTACGCTCAAAGAGTTCGCCAAACAGATACGAAACGAGATCGTCACCCTGCCCGGCGTTACCCGCGCTGAATTTTTCGCCACCCGGCCTTACGAAATCAGCATCGAGGTCAGCGAATTCACGCTGCAGGGTTACGGCCTGACCCTGACGGAGGTGGCCCAGGCTGTACGCCGCGGTTCCCTTGACCTGTCCGCAGGCGCGATCCGTTCCGATTCCGGGGACATCCTGGTTCGCACCAAGGGCCAGGCCTACGTCGGACGGGATTTCGAAGAAATCGTGGTCCGCACCAATCAGGACGGCACCCGTGTGCTGCTGAAGGACGTTGCGAAAATCCGGGATGAGTTCATCGAGGGTGAGCGCTTCTCTGAATACAACGGCAAACCCGAAATATCCATCCAGGTGCTTTCAGTAGGCAACCAGAGCGAACTGGATATCTCTGAAACAGTGCACAAATATGTCGAGGAAAAAGCCGCCAACCTGCCGGATGACATTACTGTCGCCGCCTGGGCGGACGTCAGCTACTACCTGAAAGGCCGGCTCGACATGATGGTCAAGAACCTGGTGATGGGCGCCGCACTGGTGTTCCTGATCCTGGCCCTGTTCCTGCGACTGAAACTGGCATTCTGGGTCATGGTGGGTCTTCCGATCGCCTTCATGGGCGCCTTTTTCCTGATGCCCATGGTCGATGTAACCGTCAATATGCTCAGCCTGTTCGGATTCATCCTGGTGCTGGGTATCGTCGTCGATGACGCCATCGTCATCGGAGAAAGCGCCTATACCAATTTGCGGTCCAAGGGCCACTCGGTAGACCATGTGGTCGAGGGTGTGCTCAATGTAGCGGTACCCGCCACGTTCGGCGTACTGACGACCATCGCGGCGTTTCTTCCCATTCTTCTGGTAAGCGGCGTGACCGGAGACTTTTTCTCCGCTATTGGCTGGGTGGTCATCCTGTGCCTGCTGTTTTCACTGGTGGAGTCCAAGCTGATCCTGCCGGCCCACCTTGCGCATATGAAGGTTAAACACTATGAAAAGGAAACGCACAACGTTTTCGTTCGTTTCCAACGCTTTTTCAGCGAAGGACTGCATCATTTCGTCGATGATTACTACTCTCCCCTGCTGAACAAGGCGCTGCAGCGGAGATACCTGACCTTATCCATTTTCATTTCCCTGCTGATCCTGTCGATCGGACTGCTGGTGGGCGGCATTCTCCGATTCGTATTTTTCCCCGACATCACCGCGGACTTTCTGCAGGTCGAGTTGCAAATGAACGAAGGCACGCCGGCCAGGCAGACACATGATGCCCTGCGTAAAGTCCAGGACGGCCTGTGGGAAGTCGACCGCAAGGTGAGTGAAGAACAGGGCGTCGAATCAGGCGCCGTGGTATCCACTGTCCTGGCTTTCGCGCGCGACGACATTTCCGGGCAGATCATCACCGAACTGGTGAAGGATATCGACGATATCATTGACGGGCCCGAAGTGCTGCGCCGGTGGCGGGAAGAGGTGGGCGACATCCCCGGCGTCAAGACACTGGGGTTCGAAGGGGCCACCGGACCAGGCGGCGGACCGTCGATATCCTTGCAACTCATCGGAACCAACATTTCCCAGGTGGGCCGCGCTGCCGACGAACTTGAAAGCCGGATACGCCAGTACGAGGGTGTATTCGACGTCCGCAATTCCTACCAGCGCGGCACCCCGGAAATCAAGCTCAATATCAAGCCCGAAGCCGAAGCCCTGGGCCTGACGCTGGCCGACCTGGCGCGGCAGGTGCGCGCAGGATTCTATGGCGAGGAAGTGCAGCGCATTCAACGCGGACAGGACGAGGTCAAAGTCATGGTCCGCTTTCCGCGCGATGAACGCGACTCGGTCGGCTACCTGGACAATATGCGGATCAGGACACCGGATGGGGGACGGGTCCCGTTTCATGCCGTCGCCGAGGTGGAAATGACGGAAAGCCCGACCACGATCCAGCGTTTCGACCGTGAACGGGCCGTTCGCGTATCCGCCGAAGTGGACAAGGAAAATTACGAGCCCGGCAAAATCACCCAGGATATTCTCGACAAGGAACTGCCTGAAGTGCTTGCGCTCTATCCCGGGGTCAGACACCGCCTGAGCGGGGCCAGCCAGGCCCAGCAGGAAGTACAGCAGGACCTGGTCAAGGGCGCCCTGTTCGCCGTCTTCCTGATCTACGCGCTGATGGCCATTCCGCTGCGCTCCTACGCCCAGCCCCTGATCATCATGTCGGTCATCCCATTTGGGGCGATCGGCGCACTGGTCGGGCACTGGATCCTCGACATCCAGGTCAGCATGATGAGCTTTTTCGGTATCATCGCGCTGGCCGGCGTGGTCGTGAATGACAGCCTGATCCTGGTCGATTTCGTCAATCGGGAACGGCGCCTGGGCATACCCATGATCCAGGCTGTGAACGATGCGGCGAAGAAACGATTCCGCGCCATATTGCTTACTTCATTGACGACCTTCTTCGGCCTGATCCCGATCGTGCTGGAGACCAGCCTGCAGGCCCAGATCGTCATTCCGATGGCCGCGTCGCTGGCTTTCGGCATCCTGTTCGCAACGGTGATCACGCTGTTCCTGATCCCTTCGCTGTACCTGATCCAGGATGATTTTCAGACCTGGTGGCGGGAAGCGTGGGCCCACCTGCTGCCCGGCAAATTCGGCAAGACGACCGCCCACCCCGGAGTCGTTGACAGCCAAGCCGATACAGCCGGCAGGCACTCGAAAATGTGAAAACCAGGTGATGAAAATCGGGGAATTGCTAAGCAGGGGCCGCCACCAGCTTGCCAACCCGGATCTCGGACGCCTGGAATCCGAATTGTTGCTTGCCCACCTGCTGGGTGTGACGCGAGCCTGGCTCTACGCCAACCCGGACAGCGCGGTCGGAGCGAAGCCGGAAGCGGAATACCTGCAGCAGATTGAACGCCGCAAAAACGGCGAGCCCGTCGCCTACCTGACCGGCACCTGCGAATTCTGGTCTCTTGAACTCGAGATTACGCCCGACGTTCTGATTCCACGGCCCGAGTCGGAATTGCTTGTCGAAACTGCGTTGGAAATCATTCCCGCGGAGGCTGAATGGCGGGTTGCAGACCTGGGCACAGGCAGCGGCGCTATCGCCCTGGCCATCGCCAGTGAACGCCCGAACTGTGAAATGCACGCCACGGACATCAGCCAGCTGGCAATCGATGTGGCCAGGAAAAACGAGGCAAATCTGCTTCCCGGTCGAATTCAATTTCACGCCGGTTCCTGGCTTGCTCCACTCGATGGCAAATTCGACCTGATCATCAGCAACCCACCCTACGTCGCCGCGCAGGACCCGCATTTGATCCGGGGCGACTGCCGCTTTGAGCCTCGGACGGCGCTGACGCCCGGCTCTGACGGGCTGGCCGCGATCAGGCACATTGCCGGCGCGTCACCGGATTATCTCGAAAGCGGCGCGGTGCTGATCGTGGAGCATGGCTACGACCAGGGCGAGGATGTGCGGCGAATCCTGGAAAAACGTTCTTACGCGAACGTTGTCACGAGAAAAGACCTGAGCGGCCACGACCGGGTGACCTCCGGGCAGTTGGCGGGCCGGGCATGAGTTACAGCAACGTTGTTAGCAAAGCTGAATAAAGCCTTTAAGCAGGAACATTTGACTTGGGCAGAAGGACCCGGCCGAAGGCGACAGCTTCGGCTCATGGCTCAGCGGTCCCTGCGGGACTCCCCTCGCGGCCAGTCGGAATGAACGGGGCCGGCCATACAGTACATCCCTGATACTGGATGACCTCGATTGGCCATCCGGGCCAATCGTCCCCTATTCCGCCTGTCTACTCGGCGCTTCGAAATCGCCGAATCCGCCGCCTCCGGCCAGGTCCTGGACGCCACGCCACAAAGCAGATCAAAAGGCTTGCCTAACCGGGTGGCACAAGCCGGGAAGAGTGAGCGTGCTCGTTTCAGGACCGTATGCGTCAGGGATGACGCATCCGAGCCTACAGGGATGTACTCGTGGCGTGTCCTGGAAGGAGCATGGTCGCTCTCAACCGGCGCGACTGATCGAAGTAAAGCCAAAATTCTGGAGAAACAGCGTATACAACCTTGCCGGAACTCAATGCTAGGCCGGATCGGCCGGCGAATCGTCGTCGCCGTTTTCTTCCGCTGACTTTTCCAGCAGCTTCTGATCCAACTGCTTTGTGTTGCGGGCGCCCAGTTCCCTCAACATGTCAGTTTGCCTGAGCAGGTTACCCGATCCGGTGGACAACTGGCTGAATGCATCATCATAGCTTTTCTGGGCCTGTCGCAAGCGCTCACCGACACCCTTGAGGTTTTCGACAAACCCGTAAAATTTGTCATAAAGCAAGCCGGCACGATTTGCTATTTCCTGGGCGTTCCTGTTCTGCTTGTGCACCGCCCAGACTGAACCCACCGTGCGCATGGTCGCGAGGAAA
Organism: uncultured Lysobacterales bacterium; assembly: GCA_937924405.1. Taxonomy (GTDB): domain Bacteria; phylum Pseudomonadota; class Gammaproteobacteria; order Xanthomonadales; family SZUA-36; genus JAHEFT01. The sequence goes on along the minus strand of CALDVW010000007.1, from coordinate 54,704 downwards.
TTGGTGGGTGAAAGCAACGCCACCTTGTTGCGCAGCGCAAATTCGGCCAGTTCCGGTTCCGCCTGCAGGGCTGCGATCAGCGCCGATTCTATGGGCACGAACATCAATACGAAATCCAGTGAATTGAGTTCCGGAATTTCGGCATAACGTTTTTCACCCAGGCTCTTCACGTGCTGACGAATGGACTGTATGTGGTCCTTCAGCACGGCCAATCTTTCCTCGCTATTTTCGCAGGACTGGTAGCGGGTCCAGGCCCGCAGGGATACCTTGGAATCGAGCACGATCGACTTACCCTCGGGCAGGTGCAACACCAGGTCAGGCTGAATACGTTGACCGCCTTCCGTGGTAACCGAGTACTGAGTCGAGTACTCCCGCCCTTTTTGCAGGCCGGATAATTCCAGCAGGCGTTCGAGTTGCTGCTCTCCCCAATTGCCCTGTGTTTTAACATCGGCAGTCAGGGCGCGTGAAAGATTCGTGGCATCTGTGTGCAGCCGCTCGTTCAACTTTTCCAGGTCATCGATTTTCTCTTTCATCACTTCGTGCTGGGCCGTTTCCTGCTTATGGGCACTTTCTACGGTGTTACGAAATTCTGAGAGCTTCTCGCTGAGTGGTTTGAGCAGGGTATCAAGTTGTTTGGTGTTCAGATCACTCAGTTTTTCCGAACGATCCTCAAATATTTTTCCAGCCAGTCGCTCAAAGTTTTCGGCCAGGCGCTTTTCCGCCTCTTCCAGTTTCTGAATCTGTTCCCGATAGTGCTGCTCACGGTCAGCAATCCGGGTTGTGAGGACTGCGTTTTTGCGTGACAACACCCAGGCAATGACCACGGCTGCGAACAAGCCAAGCAGCAGGCCCAGCACCAGGCCCATTTGCGGGTTTGCGATGCCTTGCTGTATCAGCCACTCATTCATCAGGCATTCTCTTTTCCATGATTTTTTGCATGGTGCAGCTTAACCTGTTGCCACAATGTTTCCATTTCATCCAGGTCCATGCTATCCAGGGCTTCCCTGCTGCCTGCGGCATCTTCCACCGCACGAAACCTCAGCTCGAATTTGGCGTTCGCGCGCCGCAGCGCTTTGGCGGGATCAATCTTCAGTTGCCGGGCCAGATTGGCGACGACGAACAGAAGGTCACCGACCTCGTCTTCCATTTCCTCGATGTTTCCCGACTCCATGGCCTCGCGTATTTCAAGCGCTTCCTCGGTGAATTTGTCCAGCACCGGCTCGGGTGAACCCCAGTCGAAACCAACCCGGGCCGCACGTTTCTGTAACTTGACTGCGCGTTGCAACTCCGCCATTCCCCTTGGTACGTCATCCAGCAGGCTCTGCGCTCCGCGCGCTTCGCGTTCCTTTGCCTTGGCGTGCTCCCAGGCTTCAGTCTGCTCAGCGGCATCCCCGACCGCGCCATCGGCGAATACGTGCGGGTGGCGGCGAATCATCTTGTCGCACACGGCAGCAACGATATCGCCAAATTCAAAGGCGTCAATTTCAGCGGCCATCCTGGCATGAAATACAACCTGGAAAAGCAAGTCGCCCAGTTCGTCCTTCAATTCATCCATCTGGCCATGCTGTATCGCATCGGCCACTTCGTACGCTTCCTCGATGGTATAAGGTGCGATGGTGGAAAAGTCCTGCTCCAGATCCCAAGGGCATCCTGTTTCCGGATCACGCAATTGAGCCATGATATCGAGCAGGTTCTGAATTCGATTGTTGTTGTTCATTGATCTCACGAAGCGGGGATTTGCACACGGATCATGGCGCCACCCAGGTCACTGTGGCCGATGGATACCTCACCACCATAGGCGGTGACCAACTCCATGACAATGGCCAACCCCAGGCCGTGACCCTCCACCCGCTCATCACCCCGCGATCCGCGTTGCAGCAGGCCTGCCCATTTTGATTCGCTGATGCCCGGGCCATCATCCTCTACTTTCAACCAAATACCCGGCCTGGCGGCACTTGATTCAAGCACACCAGCGGAAACGAACACCTGATATTTTCCGTATTTGAATGCATTGTCCACCAGGTTACCCATCAATTCGAGCAAATCGCGCTGTTCACCGTAAAATACCAACTCTTTTTCCAGTGTGGACCAGGACCGTATCATTTTGTGAGAATAAACCTTCTGCAATGAATCGAATATTCGTTGTAACTGATTCTGTACTTCCACTGGCTCCGCCAGCGAACGCCTTGCCGTCGTCCCGGCTCGCTCGAGACGCGTGGCGATCAAATGGGACATTTCGTCGACTGCGTTTTGCATCATCGCGCTTCGATCGGCCGGGGCTTCGCCGGATTTCAATGGCAAAGCCGCCTGGATGACGGCCAAAGGCGTCTTAAGGCTATGGGCCAGCGAGTCCAGTGCATTACGAATCCGGGCCTGGTTCGATTTTTCTGTTTCCAGCAAGCGGTTCACGTTGCGGGCCAGGGGCTCCAGTTCAATCGGGTAATGGCCTTCAAGCCTGGGCGCCTGGCCGGACTCGATGCGGGCGACATCGGCGGCCACGTTACGCAAGGGACGGAAACCGAAGATTAATATCACGACCTGGGCCAAAAGAAGAATGACTCCCGCGGATCCCAGCGAGCGCCACAGTCCACCGCGGAATGCGCTGGTCTGTGTTTCCAGTTCTCCCTGGTCCACCAGCACGGCAACGCTGATGGGAACGATGCTTTCATCATCGAGTTGCCAGCCAATCCCGTAAACCAGTGTGAAAAAACCGGCGCCACCTGTTGGCTCACTGAACATGACCTGCCCGGGAGATACCTGGGCCCAATCGCTCAATGGTTGTCCGAGCGTGGAGGCGGAGCGCCACAATTCGTGTTCTCCTCTGACCTGGATATAAATGCCGGAATCCGGCCGGGTGAGACGGGGGTCGGCGAAATCACCGTCCATTTCAAAGCCACCACCAGCCGTGACCTCCATGGCGGCCAATACCTGGTAGACATAGGACTCCATGCGCATCTGCAGGGCAGATACCGCACCGCGATGGTTGGCGGCATCGAGTGCAAAACCCACCAGGCCCAGCGCAATGACCAATACCAGGCTGGCGGTCAGGGCCAGGCGGCTAAGAAGTGAGAACGGGCGCAAGCCGGTACCCCCTGCCACGTAGCGTCTCGATCGGATTGAGCTTTCCATCGGGGTCCAACTTGCGCCGCAAGCGGCCAATGAACACCTCGATCACGTTGCTGTCACGATCGGCGTCCTCTTCATAGATGTGTTCAGACAAAACCGTTTTGCTTACGACTTCGTCGGGGTGCATGACCAGGTAGTTCAACACCTTGTACTCGTAGGTTGTCAGGTCGACTTCCTCACCTTCCAGATACACCCGCTGTGCTGTCAGATCAACGGTGATCGGACCCAGTTCAACCGTTGGCCTGGCATGGCCCCCGGCGCGGCGCATCAAGGCATTGATTCGCGCCATCAGTTCTTCCATCTGGAATGGTTTGGTGACGTAATCATCGGCCCCGGCTTCCAGCCCGGCCACTTTGTCCTGCCACTCCGAGCGTGCCGTCAGCACCAGGATCGGAAAATCCCGCCCCCTGCTGCGAAGCTCCCGGATCACTTCAAGCCCCGGAAGCTGGGGCAGGCCCAGGTCGATGATGGCCAGGTCAACCGGAAACTCCTCCCCTACGTAAAGGCCCTCGATGCCGTCCAGCGACACATCGACTGCGTAGCCGGCCGCCCGCAGATGGGAGCCCAGCGTTTCCACCAGGCGGGGGTCGTCTTCAACCAGTAACACGCGCATGCCGTTACCCTCCAGTCAGTTCACTTGCCCTTCACGGTGATCCGCACCGTTTTGACCACACCGTCTTTGGTCAGCAGTTTAATGACATGTACTTCCTGCTTGCCCTGTTGCACTGTGCGGGCAGACAGAATCCTGGCGTCATGCTGTTCCGCCGCCTGGCGGGCCGCCTCGTCCAGGGTCTGCGCCCAGGCGTTCATGGAGACCGCCAAAGCAAGCGCGAAAGCAATCACCTTGGCTGTGAGCCCGTTTTTCATTGCAACTCTCTTGAGTAGTTCGAAAATCATTCTAGTTCATCCCCATGAACCCGGGCTGAACCGGAATGATTCGTTGCCGCGGGTCTCATTTGTGCCTGAGCGTCGCGCAGCAGCTGCACATTATTGTTGTCCAGGTGCGCGTGCTCGCTGATGTATCGCCGCCAACGCCTTGCGCCCGGGAGTCCCTGGAACAGGCCCAGCAGGTGCCGGCTGATGTTTTTGACAGGAACACCCAGCTCGACCTGGTCGCTGAGGTACTGTGACATGATTTCCACGGCTGCTTCACGGCTGCTCACCCCGCATGTGTCAAACCAGTCCTTCTGTAACTCAGCCAGCAGCCAGGGTGTATGGTAGGCCGCCCGGCCCAGCATGACGCCATCCAGGGTTTCCACATATTTCGAAGCGTCTTCTACCGTCCTGATGCCACCGTTCAGAATGATGGTCAGACCGGGTTCTTGCTCTTTCAGGCGATAGACCCATTCGTACCTCAATTCGGGTATGTCGCGATTTTCCCTGGGGCTGAGCCCCGAAAGCCAGGCCTTGCGCGCGTGGACGATGAAAGTGTTGCAACCTGACTGTGCAACCTGCCCGACGAAATCACTGAAATAGTCGTAACTGTCACACTCGTCCACTCCAAGCCGGGTCTTGACGGTGACCGGGATATCGACAGCATCATGCATGGCGGAGACGCAATCACGCACCAGGGCCGGTTCCCGCATCAGGCAGGCTCCGAAGCGGCCCCGCTGGACCCGGTCTGAGGGACAGCCCACATTGAGATTGACCTCGTCATAGCCCCTTTTTTCCGCAATACGCGCACATTCAGCCAGATCACCTGGATCACTTCCACCCAGTTGCAGGGCCAGGGGTCGTTCTTCCGGATTGAACCCGATCAGCCGGTCCCTGTCACCGTGCAGGACGGCGCCGGTGGTGACCATCTCGGTATACAGCAAAGCGGAAGGCGCCAGTATCCGGTGGAAGTATCTGCAATGGCGATCGGTCCAGTCCATCATTGGCGCAACGTTCAGACGGCGATCCGGAATTTGTGAAGCAACGGTCATGCCTGCTATTCTGATGCGAAATTGGGAATACAATCAAAAAATGTTTCTCCCGAAGTGGCTTTTCTGCCAGCCTGTGAAATTCGGAACCAATAAAACCAGTGATTTGAGGATGTCTCGGAATGACGTACAGAATGTTGCTTTGCTCCGCGCTGCTCACGGCAGCCAGTCAGGTGCTGGCCCAGGATCAGCAGGCCGTATCGGCACTGGGCCGGCTTGAACCTGAACACGGAATTATCAACGTAGCGGCGTCTTCCACCCCCGAAGCAATTCTCGGTGCGGTTTTGGTTGAATTGCATGCGCAGGAAGGAGAGCACGTTAAAAAAGGCGACTTGCTGGCGGTCACAGACACCGCCGCCGTCATGCAGGCCTTTGAACTCGAAGCGAAAGCCGGGGTGGAGTTCGCCATTCGCGAAGTAGAAGCAGCCAAAGGCAGGGCCATGGAAGCCTGTGTGCGGGCAGACGTTGCAGCACGGGAAGCTGAACGCAGGGAACGGTTACATGCGCAAGGCGTGGCCGGTGAAGAAGAAGCCGACAGCGCGATGGGGGAAGCCGAGGCAAGAAAGGCGTCCTGCGCAAGCGCATCAACCAATGTACGCCTGTCGGAAACCGGGGTCGATGTGGCCCGCGCGCACCTGAATCGCGTGCAGGCCGAGATGCAAAGATCTTTCATCCGCGCCCCGACGGACGGCAAAGTGCTTCATAACATCGTGCGGCCGGGCGAGCTGATCGGGGAGACCGGTATTCTGGAACTGGGCCAGGTCAACCGCATGTATGCGATCGCGGAAGTCTATGAAACCGATATCCGGCACGTCAAAGCAGGCCAGCGCGCCACCATCCGTACCGCCGTGCTGGACGAAGAACTGATGGGGACAGTCAAGCGAATCCGGCCGAAAGTGCAAAAACAGGATGAAATCGGCACCGACCCGGCGGCCCGCAAAGACGCACGGATCATCGAAGTGGCGATCCTGCTGGACGATCCCGGCCCGGCCAGCGAACTGACAAATCTCCAGGTCGACATCGTGATTCATCGCTGATGCCGCTGGGTTGGCTGCAACTCAAGCACAAACCCCTGAGGCTATTGGTCGCTCTGTCCGGCATTGCCTTCGCCGTTCTGTTGATCATGATGCAACTGGGATTCCGGTCTGCATTGTTTGAAAGCGCCGTTCGTTTCCATGAACGGCTGGACTACGATATCGCGCTGTTCAGCCCCGATAGTGTTTTTATCGTGAGACCCCAGCCTTTTTCCATACGCCGGCTGTACCAGACATTGGGCTTTGCGGAGGTTGAGGAAGTGACGCCGGTGTACATCTTCCCTTCGGTCTGGAAAAACCCCTGGAACAACCAGCGGCGCAGTATCAATACGATCGGCTTTCACCCGGACGATGCCTTGCTGGCAATCGATGGTTTTGAAGACAACAGGATCCTGCTACGCCAACAGGATGTCATTTTATTCGACAGCGGATCACGGCCGGAATTCGGCCCGGTTGCGGACTCGTTCAATAGCGGCCAGGCCGTCGTTACAGAACTGAATGACCGGGAGGTCAAAGTAGTCGGTGTGTTCGAGATGGGAACCTCGTTTGGTATCGACGGTACGGTCATCACCAGCGATGACAACTGGTTGCGGCTGTTCCCCGACCGCCCCCGCAATGAGATTCAGCTGGGCCTGATCCGGTTGCGGGAAGGGGCCCAGGCAATCCAGGTGCGTGACGCCATGGCTGAGTATTTGCCGGACGACGTCCTGGTGCTGACCAAACAACAGTTCGTTCAGCGTGAGAAAGATTACTGGAACTCGGCGACACCGATCGGCTATATATTCGCATTCGGAGCGATCATGGGCTTTGTGGTGGGTGCGATCATTGTTTACCAGATCCTGTTCGCCGATGTCTCCGAACATCTCAATGAATATGCGACGCTGCGCGCCATCGGCTACCGCAATCGCTTCGTTTCCGGCATCGTGCTGCAGCAGGCGGCGATCCTGGCGGTGCTGGGCTATCTTCCCGGCGTCGCCATCGTTTACTGGCTCTATGGAAAAGCTGCGGCTGCCACCAATCTGCCGCTGTACATCACTCAGGAGCGGGCTCTTACCGTATTCCTGATGACCCTGACCATGTGCGCGCTCTCCGGCCTGATGGCCGTGCGCAAAGTGCGCCGGCTGGATCCGGCGGAGGTATTTTGATGAACTCCGCGCCCCCGATCAGCGTCCAGGGGCTGAACCATTCCTACGGCAAAGGCGAGCTGAAAAAGCAGATTCTGTTCGACGTCTCGGTGGAAATCCGCGCGGGTGAAATCGTCATCGTGACCGGTCCCTCGGGGTCCGGTAAAACGACCATGCTCACCCTGGTGGGTGCCTTGCGATCGGCGCAGGAAGGCAGTGTGCAGGTGCTGGGCGAGGAGCTTCGTAATGCAAAACCCGCCACGCTGGAAAAGGTGCGCCGGCAGATCGGGTTCATCTTTCAGCAACACAATCTTCTGGGCGCCTTGTCGGCCCTGCAGAACGTCGAACTCGGCATCCGCGCCAGCGGAAAATTTCCGCGGTCGGAACACCGTGAACGAGCCCGGGATATCCTGGGCGCCGTTGGGCTGGGCGAGCGCATCGATCACAAACCGGATCAACTCTCCGGCGGGCAACGCCAGCGGGTAGCGATCGCCCGCGCCCTGGTGTCTGAACCCGCCATGGTGCTGGCGGATGAACCCACTGCCTCTCTGGACAAGGATTCCGGACGGGAGGTCGTCGACCGCCTGAAGTTCCTGGCAAAGGAACACGGCACCACAATTTTACTGGTCACGCACGACAACCGGATTCTGGATATTGCCGATCGCATCGTGCACCTGGAGGATGGTTGCATTTCGACATTCACCGACGCCGTCATCGCCAACAACCGCCACATGATGGAAATGCTGGCGAACAACCGGCAGAAACAACCTGTTGACGAACTCGTCGACAAGCTCAGTGAACATGAATTCCAGGATTTGCTGCAGGACATCACGGACGAATCCGAGCGATTCCTGGAAACGACGGCACTGGCCAACAACGTGGCCTTCAGAAGCATGCTGGACAAGGGCCTGTTCGCCTTCACCCGGAAGCTGGCGATCCTGCTCAATGCCGAGCGATCCTCCCTGTTTCTCGTGGAAGGAAACGAACTGGTTCTGAAAGTGGCGGAAAACCTGGAAGAAATGGGCGAAGTCCGCATACCGCTGGGAAGTGGTATCGCCGGTGCAGTCGCCCAGGGTCGTGAGGCCATACGCATCGATGACGCCTATTCAGATCCGCGCTTTAACCGCGAAGTGGACAGGCAAACCGGTTTCCGGACACGCTCGATTCTATGCCTTCCTGTCAAGAATCTGAACGGTGAAGTTTTCGCCGTGGCGCAACTGCTGAACCGCAAGGATGGCCAGCCGTTTGACCAGGCTGATGAGCATCGATTCGCCCACTTCATTCAGTCTATTGGTGTGATTTTCGAAACCCAACTGGGGCTGGGAGGGCGTTGACGATGAAAGTCTCTGAAATCCAGTCTGCCGGACTGAACAAAAAAATCCTGGCGACACTAGGAGCCTATTTTAAGATGAACCTGGGCCGGGACAATTCCTTGTTGGATGAGCTGGATGTAAAAGAACTGGCTGGCGGTGAATGGCTGATGCATCAAGGCGATCCCGGAGACGCGCTGTATTTCCTGGTCAGAGGCCGCCTGCAGGCCTGGGCCCGTGATGCCGAAGGAAAAGACCGGGGCTCATTTCTGAACGAAATCGTCCCCGGAGACAGCGTGGGTGAGCTCAGCCTGTTAACCGGCGCTCCCCGCGCGGTTGGCATTCAGGCCATCCGCGACAGCCTGTTGCTGAGGCTCGACCACGAATCATTCGAACGGCTGGCGCAGGATCACCCTGCCCTGGTTTTGCGCCTGGCTGCTAACGTCGCCAGCCTGTTGCAGAGCAGCCACTCCGCGACCGGCGCATCCACCCGTAATCTCAACGCGATCACCATCATGCCGCTGGACGCGTCACCCAGGCTGGAAAATTTTTGCCGGGAGCTCACTCTGGAACTGGAAAATGAAGGTTCCACACTCAGCCTTTCCGCCGGTGACTTGGGGCGAAAAGGAGCGCCGGTTGAAGCGCTCCAGCCGCGTGAAACAGTACCCGAATCTCTGAAAAACTGGCTGCAGGACCAGGAGAGCCAATACCGTTTTGTCGTGTATCACTGCAGCGCAGGAATTTCAGACTGGTCACGATTCGCACTGAGGCACTCGGACATGGTTCTGCTGGTCGGCGATTCCTCGGCCGATCCTGAGCCCCGGCAGTGGGAATCCGAATTGCTGGAATCATCCGGTTCGACCATTGCGCGTCAATTACTGGTGTTGTTGCAGCCGCCAGCCGCTACACCGATTGTTGGAACTTCGCGCTGGCTCGCAGACAGGAACATCGATTTTCACATCCATGTACGAGCAGACCAGCCTGATGACCTCAGCCGTGTAACCCGCATCGTGTCGGGTAATGCCATAGGCCTGGTTCTGGCGGGTGGCGCCGCCCGCGGTTTTGCGCACCTGGGCGTGCACCGCGCGATGCGAGAGCTGGATATTCCGATTGACTGGATCGGTGGAACCAGTATTGGCGCCATCATGGCCGCGGCCATTGCCAGCCCGATGTCAGACGAAGAATCGGAAAAATTGGTCAAGACATCGTTCGTTGATGGCAAACCTTTCAGCGATTTCACCATCCCGATGATGTCGCTGATCCGTGGCCGTCGCATGGACAATATGTTGAATGAACACCTCGACTACCAAATCGAAGACCTGCCCATGCCGTTTTTTTGCATCTCCTGCAACCTGGATACCGGTTCCACGAACGTGCATGAAAGGGGCGGACTGTCACGAGCGCTTCGGGCAAGCGCCGCACTGCCCGGCATCATTCCCCCGACCGTGGTCGGCCAGAGGCTGACCATAGACGGCGCGGTGGTCAACAATTTGCCGGTTGATGTGATGCAACAGAAGCCCGTCAGCCGCATCATCGCGGTCGATCTTTCACCCTCCGAACGGTTAGAAGTGGAGTATTCGAAGCTGCCTTCACCCTGGGCCGTATGGCGCGGGCGATATCTGCCTTTCACCCGCCGGCAACGCGTTCCGAGCCTGTCAACCATCATGCTCAAGGCGACCATACTCGGCACACAGGAGCGGGTCAGGGCACTGGGAAAGAAAGCCGATGTTCTACTCAGCCCGCCGGTCAAACAATACGGCATGACCGAAGTGAAATCCTTCGAAAAAATCGTCCAGGCCGGTTACGACCACGCCCGCAACGAACTCGCCGACTGGCTGGAGCGGACCGGCGATTGAGGGGGCCGGCGCCGCTCAAACACACTCGTACCCGGGACGCGCCGGCTGCTTCGTCAGGTTGTCCCGGGCCAGCGGGCGGTTCAGAAGGACGTGCGCACGCCCAACAGGAAGTTGCGGCCGATCTGCGGCGCCTGATCCTTGAGGTAGGACGTGCTGTTCCGGATATCCTCGTCCAGCAGGTTGTGACCCTTCAGGAACAGTTCCCACGATGAGCGCTCGAACCAGGGCAGACTCCAGGCGACATCCAGGTTCAACAGGTCGTAGCCGGGCGTCGGCGTTTCGTACTCGGCCACGTCCGTATGGTCGTCGGCCCGGATCCAGGTCAGGTTGGCGGTCCAGCTTCGGAAGTGCCAGTCCAGCCCCAGGCCGAAGCGCGTAGGCGGCATCAGCGGAACGTTCTGGCCATCGTCCAGTTCGCCGCTGACGGTATCGAACAGACCGAAGACCCACCAGTGGCCGCTGTCGTAATGACCAATGTCAAAACGCAGTTCCACCTCTGCACCGACGAAATCGGCGTCTTGCTGCGACCACAACCGAACCGGAAATCCATCTTCCTCCTCCCCGGCGTTCTGCTGGTAGATGAAATCGTCGAACCGGTCCGCGTAAAGGATGAGCGATCCGCTCAGCCGTTCACCATGAATGCGGTAACCGGCCTCGAAATGCAGGTTACTTTCCTCCTGCAGCTGCGAATTGCCGATCTCGAACGTCTGGCTGGCGACGTGAGGGCCGAAGGAGTATAGTTCCTGCGCCGTAGGAGCGCGCTCGGCCCGGGAGAGATTCGCCGTCAGGTGGCTGGCCTCGGTGACGTGCCAGATCGCACCGGCGGAGATCGAGAAGGGATTGAAACTGCGCCGGGCGGACTCCCCCTCGTGGCCGCTTTCCTCTTCTTCATGCGGATGCGCGAGCAACTCCAGTGCGGTCACGTCGATGCTCTCGTAGCGCAAACCCAGGTCGAACTGCCAGCGCTCGAACTCCACGCTTTCGATCCAGAACAGGGCGCCGGTCTCCGTATTGGAGGGGGGGACGAAGGCTTCTTCGCCGAATGCGCTGAAATCCACGTCCGTGTACTGCAGACCGAAGGCGCCTGCCCATCGGCCCCAGGTATTGTGCCGCAGTTCCAGCCGGGCATCGTCGGTGTCGCTGTCGAATAATGTACCGACTTCTTCGCCCTCGAACTCGGTGTGGGTGTAGGCAGTGTTGGCGTACCTGAACTTCAATTGCTCGAATCCGGTGAAGGGATCCGAACCGACGACCTCGGCATCCCAGCGACGCGACTCCAGGCCAACCGTCACCAGTTCCTCTTCTTCGCCTTCGTGTTCCTCGTCGTGTTCTTCTCCGCCCTCCTCTTCATGATGGTGGTGGGCGCCCGGAATGCCGTAATCGGCGTCGTAAGCCGTCCACGACAGCCCTGCCCGCCAGCGCTCCCCGATCCAGCTGGCGCCCAGTGCGCCGCCCTCGTTGTCAAGGAAGCTGTTTTCGAGGATTCCGCTCGTCGCCTCTTCCTCGTGTTCCTCGTGCTCGTCTTCGGGGTAGAGCTCGGACCGGCCCGGGATTTCATAGTCATCGGTACGGCGATAGAACATATCCGCGTGAAAGGCGAATGAGGAACCGCCGAAATCCAGACGGCCGGCAGCGAAGCGCTGATCGGCTGCGGAGTCGACCTGAGCCAGCGCCCGTCCTTCGAACCCCTCCTCCGGGATCTCCTGCGGGATGCTGTGCGAAACGATGTTGACAACGCCGCCGATAGCGCCCGATCCGTAGAGCAACGTGGAGGGCCCGCGAAGCACCTCCACCTGGTCGGCCAGAAACGGCTCAACCGCGACCGCATGGTCCTGGCTAACGGCCGAGGCGTCACTGGCAGCCATGTTATTGGTCAGCACCCCGACCCGCTGGCCTTGCAGACCCCGGATAACAGGCCGCCCCACGTTTTGGCCGAAGCTGGCGTTGGCCAGGCCAGCCTGCCGCGTCAGGGTCTCGCCGATGTTGTTGCCCACTTCCCTATACAGGTCTTCACCGGACAGCACGGTTGCCGATTGGGAAATTTCGACCAGGTCCCGGTCCAGTGGCGTGGCTCGAACGATGACTTCCTCTATGTCATGGGCTTGGTGGCCTTCTCGGTGTAAATGCTCTTCGTGCGATTCCTGCTGCGCGCCGGCCTGCTGCGCGGCAAACACGGCGGCCGCGGTCAGCAGCCCGCTTACCAGTCCTTTCAAATTCGACATTCGTTAAATTCCTCTCTTCAGAATTGCTACCAGTCCAGAAGTGACCTGGAAACTTCTATTGCAAAACTCAGAGGAACGCCGGTGGGCCTCGGGCAGTCGTGGGGATGAAACGGGAAGCACACCGGAACCGGCAAGCCTGGACCGGTTTCGCCGAAACGAGTGAGCCTGTCGCTACAGGAACGACCGGATTCGCCGCAGCGGTTTCAACGTTCGATCCGATGGGGCAGATGAGACAGGGGTAAGAGTCCCCTGCCGACAGATGATCAAACTGGTGCGCAAAAGCCAGGCCTTGCGCGGCCAGCAGCAGTCCGAGCAGGAGCGCAAGCCGCAGCTTCAATTGGTGGTTCCCGCGATTGGCCATGCGGCTAGTCTAAGTCAATTCTCCGGTCGTGAGAAGATTCCGGTGGGCGCGCCACGGGAGAGTCCGGGTATCAAATGCGATACATCAAGAAGTTGGATACCTATATAATGTTACGTTTGGATATCAGCCTTTCGAAACGGGAAAACCGGGATGACTGAACGCGAAATCATGGAATACGACGTGATCATAGTCGGGGCGGGGCCCGCCGGCCTGTCTTGCGCCATTCGCCTGAAGCAGCTCAAATCAGACCTGATGGTTGCGGTGATTGAGAAGAGTTCTGAAATCGGCGCTCATATTCTGTCCGGAGCAGTCATCGAGCCGGAACCGCTGGATCAGCTGCTGCCCGGTTGGCGCAACGATCCCCCGCCCATATGCATTCCGGTCGAAGGTGATGAGATCTGGCTGTTGAGCCAGACCGGGCGGCGTAAACTGCCAACGCCGCCGCAGCAGAAGAATCACGGCAATTACATCGTGTCTCTCGGCGCGATGTGCGCCTGGATGGCGAGCCGGGCTGAAGCGCTCGAAGTCGACATATTTCCGGGCTATGCCGCCTCGGACATCCACTTCACCAGCGAGGGCTCGGTAGGTGGCGTTATCATCGGCGACATGGGCATCGACCGCGACGGCCAGCCGAAAGACAGCTACATGCAGGGCATCGAAATCCATGCGCCGGTCACGATATTGAGCGAAGGTGTTCGTGGTCATCTCAGCAAGCAGTTGATCCGGAAATTTGAACTGGACAAGGATTCTGATCCACAGTCCTACGGCATCGGCATGAAGGAATTGTGGCGCGTGCAACCGGGCAAATCAAAACCCGGCCTGGTGCAACACACCACGGGCTGGCCGCTGGACTCGCATACCTATGGTGGCAGCTTTATCTACCACCTGGACAAGGACCGCATCGCTATCGGCTTCGTTTGTGGCCTTGATTACGAGGACCCGAAATTCGTACCCTTCGAGGCGTTTCAGCAGATGAAACACCACCCCATGGTGCATGAATTACTGGAAGGGGGTGAAGTGCTCTCTACCGGGGCAAGGGCCATTTCCGAAGGAGGTTACCAGTCGTTGCCCAAAACCGAAATGCCCGGCGCCCTGATCATCGGAGACGCAGCGGGTACGCTCAACGTACCCAAGATCAAGGGCACTCACCAGGCCATGCGCTGCGGCATCCTGGCTGCGGAACACATTGCCGAAACGTCGGCTGTCGAGGGTTTTGACGCCAGGCTGCGTCAGTCCGAAGTCGTCCGGGAACTGTACAAGGTCAGAAACATCCGGCCTGCATTCTACAAGGGCTTCTGGCGCGGTTTCTTTCGTGCTGCGATTGAAACGGTCACAGCTGGCAAGCTGCCCACCACGCTGTCAATCCATGCGGATGACGCGTCACTGAAAAAACTGGACGATTACACCCCGCCTGACCGCAAATGGGTGGATCGTGACCTGGCGCCGCGCGACCGGCTTGCCTCGGTCTATTTTGCCGCTACGGAACATGATGAGGATCAGCCGGTTCACCTGAAAATTCTCGAACCGGATATCTGTACTACCCGCTGCACCGAGGAATACGACAACCCCTGCACGCGGTTTTGTCCCGCACAGGTTTATGAAATGGTCGGCGACGGTGACAGCAGGCAGTTGCAAATCAATTCGGCCAACTGCGTCCATTGCAAGACCTGTGACATCAAGGACCCGTACCAGATCATTAACTGGGTCACGCCCGAAGGCGGCAGCGGCCCCAATTACCAGAACATGTAAACCCGATAGGCGAGTAAGGAAATCCAATGAAAATACTGGTTGGCATCAAACGCGTAGTGGATTACAACGTCCGTGTCCGCGTATTACCGGACGGCAGCGGTGTAGACACCGATGGCGTCAAGATGAGTGTTAATCCCTTTGATGAAATTGCGCTGGAAGAAGCGTTACGAATCCGCGAAGCCGGCAATGCAGACGAGGTGATTGTTGTTTCGGCCGGCGGTGATGAATGTCAGCAGCAACTGCGCACCGGCCTGGCCATGGGGGCCGACCGCGCCATTCAGATCCAGACCGGCGAATCACTGCAGCCGCTCAGCCTGGCCCGGGCATTCATGAAAGTCATCGAACGTGAGGAGCCCGGCCTGGTGATCCTCGGCAAGCAGGCCATCGATGACGACAACAGCCAGACAGGGCAAATGCTGGCCGCTTTGTGGGATCGACCGCAAGCGACGTTTGCTTCCCGCGTCGTCCTAAACGGCAGCTCGGCAGCGGTGACCCGTGAAGTGGATGCCGGACTCGAGACGATAGAAATTGACCTTCCGGCCGTGATTACGGTCGATCTGCGCCTTAACGAACCCCGTTTCGTCAAATTGCCGGATATCATGAAGGCCAAGCGCAAACCGCTCGATGTCATACCTCTGGACGAACTCGGGGTAACGGTGGAAGGCAACCTCAGCGTCACCCGCCATGCTCCTCCGGCCCAGCGGGAGAAAGGCATCATGGTTGAAGATGCGGCACAGCTGGTTCAGGAACTGAAGAACAGGGGATTGATATGAGCAGAGTATTGATAATTGCCGAACACGATGGCTCCTCACTGAATATGAGCACCGCGAAGTGCGTCAGCTGCGCCCAGGCCATCGGCGCTGAAATTGACATCGCGGTGTTTGGTAACGGCATCGATGCCGTCGCGGCCGAGGCCGCTGCGCTGGACTCCGTCAGCAAGGTGATCGCTGTGAACGCCCCCCACCTGGAAGCGCCCATAGCTGCCAACTGGGCAACGGAAGCCGTGGCGATATCTGCCGATTACAGCCATATATTCGGACCATCCACTACGCTCGGCAAGGACCTGATGCCAAGGATCGCCGCCCTGTGCGGAGTTAACCAGGTCAGCGACATCATGGAAGTGAACAGTGCGACCTCGTTCAAGCGCCCGATTTATGCCGGTAACGCCATTGTCGACGTCGACGCGGCAGCTGGAGCGCGGGTCGTAGCTACGGTCAGGACCGCCAGCTGGAAGGCGGCCGCAGGCTCGGGTAGCGCAGAATTGGAACAGCGCTCAGCCGCCGCTACTCAGGCAAGCCACACGCGTTTTGTCGGTATGGAAGTCGAAGGCGGGGAAAGACCCGATCTGCAGAGCGCTCCCAGGGTGGTCTCGGGCGGGCGGGCTCTGGGTAGCGAGGAACAATTCGAACTGATCTACCGCCTGGCGGATAAACTGGGCGCCGGAGTCGGGGCCTCGAGGGCTGCCGTTGACGCAGGTTACTGCCCGAACGACATGCAGGTAGGACAGACAGGCAAGATTATTTCGCCTGATCTGTACCTTGCTTTTGGTATTTCCGGCGCCATTCAGCACGTTACCGGCATCAAGGACGCCGGTACCATCGTGGCGGTCAACAAGGATTCGGAGGCACCCATTTTCGAAATTTCAGATATCGGGCTGGTTGGTGACCTGTTCACCGTAATTCCGGAAATGGAAGGCCTGCTGGGCTGACGGAATGGCTGAACCGATCTGGTCACCTGGCCCGGTACGCCGCCAGACGGCCAACATCCGCCGGTTTATCGACCTGGCTCGAAGCGAACTGGATCCCGGTATTTACACATACCGGGATCTTCATCGTTACTCGATAGAAAACCCTGCCGAATTCTGGCGTGCCGTGTGGGATTTCTGCGCGATTGTCGGCACACCCGGCGACACGGTTGTAGAGAACATCAATCTGATGCCGGGCGCCCGGTGGTTTCCGGAAGCGCGCCTGAATTTCGCAGAGAACCTGCTGCGTCATCGCGACGACCGAACGGCGATCGTGTTCAAATCCGAAACGGGCGAAACCGCCAAATACAGCTTCGCAGAGCTACATGACGCCGTGGCGCGAACCGCCCGGGCGCTCCGGTCCGCCGGCGTGGTGAGTGGTGATATCGTTGCTGCCTACGCGCCGAATTTACCGGAAACGGCGATCGCCATGCTGGCGGCAACAAGCATAGGCGCCATCTGGTCTTCCTGTTCTCCGGATTTCGGCATCGACGGCGTCGTGGACCGGTTGGGACAAATACAGCCCAAGGTGTTATTTTGCGCAGCTGCATACAGCTACAACGGTAAATCACATGATTGCCTCGGCAAGATCAAGGGCATTGTCAAAGCGATTCCTTCCATAGAAAAAACGATTGTGTTTCCGTATCTCACGCCGAAAGCGGAGATCGCGAAAGTCCCCAACGCGGTCTGGTTTAGCGAGTTTTCGGATAATGACGCAAGCGAAATCGAATTCAACCGCCTGCCCTTCGATCATCCGGTTTACATACTCTATTCTTCGGGCACGACAGGTAGTCCCAAGTGCATCACACATGGCGCCGGTGGCACCCTGATCCAGCACCTGAAGGAATTGACACTGCATGTAAACCTCAGGCGATCCGACCGGATCTGCTATTACACCACCTGTGGCTGGATGATGTGGAACTGGTTGATGACCACACTCGCGACCGGCGCCACCCTGGTGTTGTACGAAGGTTCGCCCTTTTATCCTCACCCTGCAGCGATGTTTGACCTGATCGACGAGTTCGGGATAACGGTATTCGGCACCGGTGCGAAAGCCATCTCGGGGTGGGAGAAAGCCGGTGTCAAGCCGCGCGAATCCCACCAGCTCAATACGCTGGTCACACTGCTTTCCACCGGCTCGCCGCTGGCGCCTGAAAGCTTCGATTACGTGTATCGCGAAATCAAGCAAAACCTCTGCCTTTCCTCGATATCCGGCGGCACTGACATCGTCTCCTGCTTCATTGCAGGCTGCCCGATCCTCCCGGTGCACCGGGGCGAGCTGCAATGCGCGGCCCTGGGCATGGCCGTTGCGATCATGCGTGAAGACGGCAGCGTTGCCGACGCCGGCGAAACCGGCGAGCTTTGCTGCACACTGCCCTTTCCCGCCATGCCGGTGTACTTCTGGGGCGATGAGGATGGCAGCAAGTACCGAGCAGCTTATTTCGAGACCTTTCCCGGAGTCTGGGCCCAGGGTGACTTCGCGCTGCTGACAAAAAATGAAGGCTACATCATCCAGGGACGTTCCGACGCCACGCTAAATCCGGGCGGTGTCCGCATCGGTACGGCCGAGATTTATCGCCAGGTGGAGGGTCTCGACGAAGTTCTGGAAAGCATCTGTGTCGGCCAGGACTGGGATGACGATGTGCGGGTCATTCTTTTCGTTCATTTGCGGGAAGGGCTGCAACTGGACGAGGAATTGCAGGAGCGGATTCGCAAGGCGATACGGCAGAACACCACGCCCCGGCATGTGCCGGCCAAAATCATACAGGTACCGGAAATTCCACGCACCATCAGTGGCAAAATCGTCGAGCTGGCTGTGCGGAATATCATCCACGGCCGGGCAGTCAGCAATGTGGATGCACTGGCCAACCCGGAATCGCTGGAAGCCTACCGGGAATTGCCGGAACTGAAGGACTGACGGGTGCAGAACCGTGAATGAAGACCTTGCATTGCGTGCTTCTTACGAAGAAGGCACCCCTGACCATTGGATGGAGCAAGCCGAGGATGTACTGGCAGTGTTCGAGTTCGGCCGGTCACCGCTTGATTCTTCGGACCCAAGGCATGTTCCGGTTGCACTGACCCAACTGGACAGTCCGAAGCGGTTGGAAGTCTGGCGCAGTGAAGGCCCGATCAAGACGGGCAGCTGGGATCAGCTCCGGTTTGCCCAGGGAGAACAACTGACCATGGGGCATATCGCCCTGAACCTGGAAAAAACGGGTGATATGCGGCATTCCAGCCGCCTGGCTTACGATATTCTGCAATCCTACCTGCAACAATCACCGCACCAGTGGCCGCTGAAAATCTGGAATTACATTCCGGGCATCAACCGGGGTTCCGGCGATAAAGAGCTCTACCGCCAGTTCTGCCTGGGCCGGGCGGAGGCCGTGTTGATCGCACCGGGCGATCGCCCGCCGTTACCCGCCGCAACAGGTATCGGAACCCCCGCTGATGAGGCCGCCCTGCAGGTCTATTTCCTGGCCGGGGCACTGCCAGGACTTGACGTAGAGAATCCCCGCCAGGTCAGCGCCTGGCGATATCCCCGTCAATATGGCCCGAAAAGCCCGTTATTTTCGCGTGCGACCATCATGCGGATGAACGGTTCCAGCCAGTTTCTGATTTCAGGGACAGCCAGCATCGTCGGCCACCAGACGCATCACGAAGACCAGGTGGCAAACCAGCTCAGTGAGTCACTGCGGAATGTTCACAGCCTGCTGGACGAGGGCCACCGGCTGATGGGGAATACAAGCGCCCAACTCGATAGCAATGGCATTCTGAAGGTCTACATTCGGGACCCAGCTGACTTTGAACTGATCAAAAACACCCTGGACACGGAAGCCCCGGCGGAAATTCCCCGAATTTACCTGCAGGGCGATATCTGCCGGGAAAGCCTGTTAACGGAAATCGATGGTATCGTCAGCTGCCATCGCCAAGGGCAAAATCCAGATCTTCGATAAGATCCTCGACATGCTCTACCCCGACTGAAAGCCGAATCAGCGTGTCGCTGATGCCCAGCCTTGCCCGGATCTCTTCAGGAACGGACGCATGCGTCATGATGGCGGGATGATTAATCAGACTTTCGACTCCACCCAGGCTTTCCGCCAATGAAAAAACTTCACAGCGTTCCAGCATCCGGCGCGCTTTCTCCAGCCCGCCCTTGATATCGATACTGATGATGCCACCACCCAGGCCGTTCATCTGGCGCATGACAAGATCATGATCAGGATGATCCGGCAGTCCCGGGTAAATGACACGATCGACTGCCGGATGCTGTTTCAGCCACCGCGCTATTTGCAGTGCATTGTCGCAATGCGCCTGCATCCTGAGCGCGAGCGTCTTCAGACCACGCAGCGCCAGGAAGCTGTCGAAAGGCCCCTGGATTGCACCGGCTGAGTTCAAAAGGAACCAGAGGTTTTCGGCCAGTTCCTGGTCGTCGCGAACCACCGCGACTCCGCCAATCATGTCGGAATGCCCGTTCAGGTATTTGGTTGCCGAGTGCATGACAATATCCGCACCGAGTGCAAGTGGCTGCTGCAACATGGGTGATGCGAACGTGTTATCGACCACGAGCAGAGCATCATTTTCGTGGGCAATTTCAGCAGCCGCCTCGATATCCACGACTTTCAGCATTGGGTTGGTCGGTGTTTCCACCCATACCATGCGGGTGTCCGGCCTGATCGCTTTACGCAGTTCATCCAGGTCTTCGAGACGGGCGAAGGTGAATTTCTGGTTGGCCGATCTTTCCCTGACACCATGAAACAGGCGGAATGTCCCGCCGTAAAGGTCATCACCGGCAACAATATGATCGCCCGCATCGAGGAGTTCCAGAATGGTGGCCGTGGCTGCCATGCCGGAGGCAAAAGCAAAGCCCCGCATGCCACCTTCAAGATCCGCCACGCACTTTTCATAGGCGTCACGAGTCGGGTTATGGCTGCGCGAATACTCCCAGCCCTGATGCTCGCCCGGACTGCGCTGCACATAGGTTGAGCTCGCGAATATCGGCGTCATGATCGCACCCGTTGCGGGATCGGGCTCCTGGCCGGCATGGATTGCGCGGGTAGCCAGTCGCCTCTTCTTTTTTTTCACATCATCCATCAACGATCCGCTTTCCTTCTCAGGTAATTCAGCAGGTCCACGCGTGTAATCAGCCCCAGGAATCGGTCGTCTTGCTTGACGATCGCGACGAAATCCTGGTTAAAAATAGGCATGAGGTTTTCAATCGGAGCCCCGACATCGATTTCGGTCAAGTCGGTTTCCATGGCTTCGCTCACTGGGTCGTCGAATCGGCCGGGATTTTCCGCGACCGCAAGCAACAGGTCGGATTCATCAAGAATACCTACGAGCTTTTCATCTGCCATGACCGGCAACTGGGAAACATCGTACAGTTTCATACGCTTGTATGCGTTAGCCAGCGGTTCGTCAGGGCTGACCGTTACCGTGTCGTGCGACTGGTAAGGACGGGCGATCAAATCTCGCAGGTCACCGTGGCTCTCCACTTCCATGAAGCCCTGGTCACGCATCCAGAAATCATTGAACATTTTTGACAGGTAACGGTTGCCGGTATCACAGGCAAAGGTCAGCACTCTTTTCGGCTCCGTCTGCTCCTGGCAATAGCGCAACGCAGCGGCCAGCAGGGTGCCGGTCGATGATCCTGCCAGTATGCCTTCCCGGGTCAGAAGTTCCCGGCCCACCCGGAAGCTTTCACTGTCGCTGATGCAATAGGCCTTTTTCACCCGGGTAAAATCGCTGATGGTGGGCAGAAAATCTTCACCGATTCCCTCCACCATCCAGCTGCTGCTTTTGGTCGCAAGACTTCCTTCATTGATGTACTGGGCCAGGATGGAGCCTTCCGGGTCTGCCAGGACAAGTTCCAGCCCGGGCGACTGGCGGGCAAAATACCGGGATAGCCCTGTCACCGTTCCGCTTGAACCGACCCCGAGGACAATCGCATCGAGATTCTCCTCCATTTGATGCCAGATTTCCGGGCCGGTTACTTCTTCGTGCGCCTTCGGATTCGAGGGGTTTCCAAACTGGTTGATAAAGAACGCACCGTCCATCTCAGACGCCAGCCGCTGCGCCAGGTCCTGGTAGTACTCGGGATGGCCCTTGGCTACATCCGACCTGGTTAGCACCACTTCCGCACCCATCGCCTTGAGATTCGAGATTTTTTCCCTACTCATCTTGTCGGGAATGACGAGAATCAGCCGATAGCCTTTCTGAGCCGCGACCAGGGCCAAACCCAACCCGGTATTCCCGGCTGTGCCTTCGACCAGAATGGAGCCCGGACTGATCCGCCCGGCCGCCTCCGCGTCTTCGATCATTTTCAGTCCAATCCGGTCTTTGATGGAGCCACCGGGATTCTGACTTTCAAGTTTCATGTAAAGATCACAGGGCCCGGTGTTCATGTGGTTGATGCGCACCACCGGTGTTTCCCCGATCAATTCCAGAATGTTGCTTGCGACTGCCATCAGAGTTTTCTCATACGTCGTTGGGGTTGAACCACTTATTTCTGCCAAAAAAAACGGCCGGGACTTTGCACCCGGCCGCTTATCTTTTATTATCCCTGGTCAGGCCCTGTTCGCGTCCATGATGCGGGCCAGCTGATCTTTGGCCCAAAGCTTTTCTTTCTTCAGTTGATTCAGTGCAAGGTCTTCCATAGGAGCGGTGCCGACTTCGGCTGCAGTCACCCTTTTGTCCAGTTCCTGGTGGCGATTGTAGATACGAAGAAAATCTTCATTTTCCTTCATCAGCTTTTCCATTTGCTCCACGCGGTTTTCAAACATAGGAATCCTCCGATTCAATTTCGACATAGAAAAAGCCAAGCGCTTCGGCGGTAAATCCGCGCCTTCGCTTCGCTTGAATTTTTGTGGGGTTTAACAGGAGTTCTGGACGTGCCATGCGGCAGGACAAGGCATGAACAGCCATTATCCGCGAACTCCGATTTTAGAGAAAAAAACCATATTGCAGGGTTAAATCTATCGCAATCCGGCCAGAACGGCAAGCCTCTCTAGTGATATCAATCATCCAGCAGGATGACATCCACCCGCCGGTTCTGGGCCCGGCCCTCGTCTGTCTCATTACTGGCAATGGGAAAATCCTCACCCATACCAGCAACCGCAAATCGCTCCTGGTCCACGCCCAGTGAGACCAGGGCGTTAAACACCGAATTGGCGCGCCGCTCTGAAATCTGCAGGTTGGTTTCACTATCGCCGGTGGAATCCGTGTGGCCTTCGATGCGAATGTTCTTGTCAGGCTCGCTTTGCAACAGATCCACGACCTCGACCAGGCTGGCCATCGCTTCTTCGCGCAAATCGGTCTGGCCGCTTTCAAAAAGTACGTCACCCAGGGTTACAACGACACCGCTCTCTGTTTGGCGCAACTGTAAATTTTCCAGTTGCCTGCGCAGCGTATCCGCCTGCTCTACGGCCAGGTCGGCTTCGCGCCGCGCCAGTTGAGCGGCCGTTGCGCTGGAAGCCGCCAGGGCTTTGGCCTGTGTTGCTTCTTCAATGGCCTGCTCGGCGTTACGCATCGACTCCGCTTCACGTTGCTGCGCTTCCATGGCCTCTTCGCGGGCCCTTTGGGCATCCTCCGCCGTTGCCTGCGACATGATCCGGGCCTGTTCAGCCTCCAGCCTGGCCCGTTCGGCCTCCAGCTGACTCGCCTTGACCAGCATGGCACTGCGTTCTTCGTTGAGATGATTGTATTCGACTTCCATTTGCTCACTCTGGGCGACCGCACGGGCGATCTGAATCTTTCGATCCGCCATGTAAACAAGGTGAATTCTATAGGTATCATCGCCAGTAGCGGTTTCTGCCTGGCGCAGAGCCCGTTCGGCTTCACCCAGCGCAACCGGGGCATAACCGGCCAGATCCTCGTTTGCCTTCAATTCTTCCAGCTGCGTGCGAACCTGCTCAAGCGCGAGGTCTTTCTTGGGAGCAGCACTGCAGGCCATCAGCGCCAGAATCAGCAGCGCCATCAGCGCGATCTTCAAGCTCTGGGCTGTCATTTGAAATCCTCCCCGAAGGTCGATTCAAAATCTTCCCGCAGAATTTCATTTTCACGCGCCCGTTCTGTTACCTTGGCGCGGATGATGGCCGCGCGGGACTTCTCGATTGCAAGTTCGGAATTTATTTCAGATTGTTCTATCAGGTAGATCGATTTGTCGTACTGCTTGTATTCCATGCCCTTGTGCGCTTCTTCCAGCTTTTCACGGGCAAAGCGCAACTCCACAGGGGAGTGTTCTTCGGCACCGGCCCGTATTGCAGCCTCTATCGCTTCTTCAGCATCATTGAAAGCGTCCGGGGCTGGTTTCGCAGTGGCGCAGGACACCAGTATCAGGGTGGCAAAGACAATCAGCAGATTTCGCATGAATTCACAGCATCTATAGACTCAACAGAAGATTATGACTCATGCCGGCATCCGAGTTAAGCCCTTATTTAGTCGGGCATGCCGCAAATGCGACCGCAGTATTCAAATTTCCGCGTCCGCCTGGTTTTCGGGGGCGGCTTTTTGAAATGCACTCAGGCCGCGACACTGCTCCGTGATTCGCCTGAGGTTGGGGTACGGGCCCAGGTCGCAGGAAAACCGCTCAGCGTTATATACCTGGGGGACCAGGAAACAATCGGCCAGAGTGGGCCGGTCACCGTGGCAATAAAGGCCGCTGGCAGGTGCGGACAGCCAGGTTTCAATGGCTGTGAAACCACGTTCAATCCAGTGTCCATACCAGCTTTTCACCGCGTCGCTATCCTGGCTCATTTCGCTTTTCAGATATTTCATGACCGCCAGGTTATTGAGCGGCTGAATTTCGCTGGCTATGGATTGTGCCATGCCACGAATCCGAGCCCTTTCAGCGGGTCCCGGCGGAAGCAGGGGACAGGCTGCGAAAGACTCCTCAAGGTACTCGCAAATAGCCATCGACTGCACCACCACCCGGTCACCGTGAACCAGTGCAGGCACCAGGCCGAGCGGGTTGAGCTGACGGTATTCGGGTCGATACTGTTCGCCCCCTTCTCTGACCAGGTGAACCGCTTCCTGGCGGTACTCGATGCCTTTCAGATTCAGGGCAATTCGAACCCGGTAGGCGGACGAACTCCGCCAGTAACTGTAAAGCACCGGGTTCGCGGATCGATCAGTTGCCATAGGGTTGGATCACCTGCTCGATCGCCCCGAAGATCGAGGCGCCGTTTTCGTCAAGCATTTCGATTCGAATCGTGTCGCCGAAGCTCATGAACGGTGTTATCGGTTTACCGCCAGAAATAATTTCAAGCATACGCCGCTCCGCCAGGCAGGATGCACCGAGACTTTCATCTTCGTTGGCTATGGTTCCGGACCCGACGATTGCACCTGCGGCCAGCGGGCGGGTATGGGCTGCATGTGCGATCAGCTGGGCAAAATTGAACTGCATGTCAACCCCTGCCTCGGGTTGACCGAAGCGCTCCTGGTTCAACCAGGAGCGGAGCGGCAAATGCACGACGCTGTCCCGCCAGGCCGTTCCCAGTTCGTCCGGCGTGACCAGCACGGGCGACAGTGCGGAACGGGGTTTGGAATGGACGAACCCGAATCCCTTGGCGAGTTCGGCAGGAATCAGGTTGCGCAGGCTGACATCATTCACCAGGCCGATCAACTGTATGTGGGAAGCTGCCTGTTTTACGTCAACAGCCATGGGCACATCATCGGTCACCACGACGACTTCAGCCTCGAAATCAATACCGTAGTCTTCGCTGGTAACGGGGACCGGGTCGCGAGGCCCGAGAAATCCGGCTGAAGTCGCCTGGTACATCAACGGATCCTCATAGAATGATGCAGGTACTTCAGCGCCGCGTGCGCGCCTCACGCGTTCCACGTGAGGGAGGTAGGCGCTGCCGTCGACGAACTCATAAGCGCGCGGAAATGGCGACGCCAGTGCAGTGAAGTCCAATAACCGGGCATCTGCACAATTTTCACCGTTCAGGGCCTCAGACAGGGTGTTCAGCAACGGCGCGGTGTTCGACCAGTCATCGATCGCCTCCTGCAAGGTTGCCGCCACATCCCCGGCGGTGGCGAAATGTGTCAGGGCTCTGTTTACTACAATCAACGTGCCGTCGCGGCCGCCGCTTTTCAGTGATGCCAATTTCAATGTCTCAACTCCTGTTGCAGATGTGTTTCCAATCAGCCATCTAAGAGGTTTTCCATGAATCCACGTACCCGCCCCATTCTATCGGTTCGGCCTGCTCATCAATTGTCAGTGAATCCCGGGTATCAATCATCACGGCGACTTCATCCGTTCCCCGTGATTTTTGCTCAAAGGCGTTGCTCATGGCCTTGGGGTGAGGCCCATGGGTAAACCCCGCCGGGTGGCAGGTGATCATGCCCGGATGAATATTATCGCGGCTGAAAAACTCTCCCCGATGATAAAAAATGACCTCATCGTAGTCGTCATTATTGTGGTAAAAGGGCACTTTCAAAGCTCCCGGGTCCGTTTCGAAGGGCCTGGGTGCGAAGGTGCAAACCACGAAACCTTTTGCGATAAAGGTTGTATGCGCGGAAGGGGGCAGATGATAACGGTCACTCAGAACCGGCCGAATGTCACGCCAGTTTACTCTCACGGGAACAAGGTCCCCTTTCCATCCAATCGCATCCAGCGGGTTGAACGGGTAGATGATTTTACTGATGTTACCCCTGCTTTTTACCTGGATCTCCCATTCTGAGTCATCCTGCTGTGCAAAGAAGCGCTCATCGAGTGCCGGCACATCGAGAATGGCCGGGTCGAATATGGCATGCGGCCCCAACATGCCCTTGTCCGGCAACATGTAGCTTCCGCCCGTCGCTTCTATCAATAGCATGGCCATCGGCGCATTGGATTCCAGGCGCCACATCGTGCCACGCGGAATAACGACATAATCACCTTCCCGAACTTCCAGGTGGCCATAATCGCAGAACAGGTGCCCTGCCCCCTCGTGGATAAAAATCAACTCATCACCATCGGCATTGCGTGCCAACTGCTCCATTGAACTTTGCATGCGCCAGAACCGGAATTTCATCTGGGCGTTGTGCATCAGGCCGCAGGCACCCCAGGGAGTAGGGCCAAATACTCCGAGGTGGGTGGTATCGAACGCACGCGGCTTCAAGTCACCTTCGAAGCGGATCCAATCGGTTGGCCGATGCCGGTGATACATGTGAGTGGCGGGGCCAAAAAAGCCTTCTCTGCCGAGTTCGCGCTCATAGCTGCCTTGCGGAAGGTCACAATGTGCCTGGCGTGAGGCTTCTCCTTCCGTCCGAGGGAGTGAAATCCAGTTTCGAGACATGATGCATATCCAATTTAAGCCTGAAGTGGGTCAATAGTAACGTCTCACCCGGCATCCGCAAAGGAGCCGCAGACGGGAGCAAGACTGCAGGGATGCAGGAGGCAGAGCAATGCCGGGAGCAATTACCGGGGGAAGCGTGATTCCTCAACGTCTGGCAATGTCCCATTAAAAAGAAGCCGGGAGTAGCAGCACTCCCGGCTTCTAAACATCCCGACAGAAGGGAGTTCGGGATGTCTCGCTGGAGGCCCGCCGGCACAGGGAATGTGAGAAGGCGAGCCTAGAGGAGCCAAATTCGCTTCGCACGTGGAAAGGCGAGGTGCAAAGCGCCTGAGCTATTAGCCAGGGAGGGCTGGCTCCTTGTTCAACAACAGATCAACCCGTACCACCACCGCGCACAGTGCGGTAGCAATATTCCGGATACTCGGTTTCGAAATGGCGTACAGCGGATGCTGTGACCTGATAATTGATCATCCTGATCATTTCAGTAACCTCCTTGTTACTTGAAATTTCCACTATTTATAATGCATATTTCGTACCAAAAGCCAAATTCTGAAATATTGTTCTTTATTTACTGATAGTTATGACTGTTAGTCGCGAACTTTCCCGCGTAGAAGTTTCGAAAAAGTGACAATTTGCGTCAGTTTGGTACGGCCTTTTGTTAGAAACACCCCGCGACTTTCCGCAGTCGCTTTTTCGGCTTCGCCTGTTTCACCCCGCTGAATCAGGCACCGGGTCTGAAAGGCATCTGTTTCTATTGCTTTGGCGGAGGGGTTCTGGTACATTTCTCCGGCTTTTTTGACCACTTTCGGTTGAAAAGTAAAACCGGCGTGTCATATGGCCTTCATATAAAGACCATGGCTGCACGTCAAATACGCACACTCACCGCAACGGTTCAGAGGGGTGCTCCCGGTAAAGGCCGGAGAGTCTCTGTAACGGGTGAGTGGAGGACTAACCCCGGAAACCAGCAGCATAGAAGCCGCTGGGTTTCCTGTATTTAAAGGACATACCAATGGCTAACGTCACCATGCGCCAAATGCTTGAAGCAGGCGTACATTTCGGTCACCAGACCCGTTACTGGAACCCCAAAATGGCTCCCTATATATTTGGAGCCCGCGGCAAGATTCACATTATCAACCTCGAAAAATCACTTCCGCTTCTGAATGACGCAATGAATTTCATCAGCAAGCTTGCGTCAAAACGCGGGTCCATCATGTTCGTGGGCACCAAGCGGGCAGCCAGTGCGGCAATTGCTGACGAAGCAGCACGTTGCGGCATGCCTTACGTTTCACACCGCTGGCTGGGAGGAATGCTTACCAACTACCGGACGATTCGCGCATCCGTAAAACGCCTCAAGCAACTGGAAGGCATGCACGAAGACGGCAGCATTGAGCACCTGGTCAAGAAGGAAGTACTGCAACTGACCCGCGAGAGGGACAAACTGGAACGCAGCCTCGGCGGCATCAAGGATATGAAGCACCTTCCCGACGCCTTGTTCGTGGTGGACGTGAGCCACGAAGACATCGCAGTGAAGGAAGCCCGCAAGCTTGGCATACCCGTGATCGCCATCGTGGACACTAACTGTTCGCCGGAAAATATCGACTATGTCATTCCGGGTAACGACGATGCCATCCGCTCAATCCGTTTATATGCGGAACTTGCCGCCGAAGCGGTCCTGGAAGGCCGTGCTTCAGCTCCCCAGGTAGAAGTTGACGACGAATTCGTCGAGCTTGACGCAGAAGGCAAGCCGGTCAAGCGCAAGGCATCCAAGGGCAAACCGGAAGACAAGAAAGGCGCCCGCAAGAAAGTCAGTAAAAAAGTGGTAGCCCGCAAAGCCCCTGCACCGGCGCCAGTCCCCGCCGAAGCTGCGACCAAAGCCGTTGAAGAAGCCGCGGTCGAAGCCGCTGAAGAAGCCGCGGTCGAAGAAGCACCTGACGAGGCGGAAGCCGAAAAGAAAAAAGCCGATGCCGGTGAAAAGCCGAAAAAGAAAACGGCGAAAAAGAAAGCCAGCAAAAAAAAGGCCGTAAAAAAGGTCAAGGCTGAAAAGGCTGACGACAAGTAAGAATACCCACTGAATCTGAATTGGAAAGAGGAACATCTCATGGCAGTAACAGCTGCAATGGTAAAAGAACTTCGTGAGCGCACAGGCGCCGGAATGATGGAATGCAAAAAAGCGTTGGTGGAAACCAATGGCGACCTCGATGCAGCGGTCGAATTTTTGCGCAAATCCGGATTGGCACAGGCTGACAAGAAAGCCAGCCGCGTAGCAGCTGAAGGTAGAATCGCCCAGGCAGTGGCACAGAGCGGTAAAGAGGCTGTGATGGTCGAAGTCAATTGCGAAACCGACTTCGTTGCCAAAGACGACAGCTTCAACCGTTTCGCCGGCGAGGTTGCGCTCAACACGCTGAACGAATCACCTGCTGACGTGGACGCCCTGATGAACACCCGCACCAATGGCGGTACGGTAGAAGAAGCCCGCCAGGCTCTGGTGACCAAGATCGGAGAAAACGTCCAGGTTCGCCGCTTCGTCCGGACTTCTACCGATGGAACAATCGGCGCTTACGTTCACGGCGGCAAGATCGGCGTACTGGTTGACGTTTCGGGTGGCGATGAAGAGTTGGCCCGTGACCTTGCCATGCACATTGCCGCATTGAATCCGGAATTTGTATCGGCTGAAGATGTTCCCGCGGATGTCATTGCACGTGAGAAGGACATCCTGGTTGCGCAGGCCGAAAGCAGTGGCAAACCAGCCGAAATCATCGAAAAAATGGTAACCGGACGCTTGCGCAAACATCTTTCAGGTATCACACTTCTTGGACAGCCTTTCGTGAAAGACGGCGATATGACGGTAGCCAAGTTGCTGGATCAGAAATCCGCCACCGTCAATGGCTTCAGCAGACTTGCTGTCGGCGAAGGCATCGAGAAGAAACAGGAAAACTTTGCGGATGAAGTTATGCAGCAGGTAAGTGGTGGCTGAAGAAGCCTATCAGAGAATCCTCCTGAAGCTTAGCGGCGAGGCGCTGCTGGGCAAAGAAGACTACGGTATCGATCCGGACATCATCCACCGGATCGCAACCGAGATTGGTGACGTAACCCGGCTTGGCATCCAGATTGCCGTGGTGATAGGCGGCGGTAACATCTTCCGCGGCGCCGGCCTGGCCGAATCAGGCATAGACCGCGTCACCGGTGATCACATGGGTATGCTGGCGACGGTGTTGAACGCCCTTGCCTTGCAGGACGCCCTCGAGAGTGTACAGATCCATGCGCGCGTGATGTCAGCCGTCTCAGTGCACGATGTTTGTGAGGATTACATCCGCCGCCGGGCCATCAGGCACCTGGAAAAGGGCCGCGTCGTCATCTGTGCCGGTGGCACGGGTAATCCATTTTTCACTACGGATACTGCAGCCGCTTTGCGGGCCATCGAGATCGGAGCCGATCTGGTGCTCAAGGCCACCAAGGTCGATGGGGTCTATTCGGCAGATCCGGTCAAGGACAAATCGGCTGTACTTTTTGATCAACTCGATTACGATCGCGTTATTGAAAGCAAACTGGGTGTAATGGACGCCAATGCCATCGTTCTTTGCCGCGACCAGGGAATGCCGATCCGCGTATTCAATGTATTCGAAGAAGGCAATCTGGTAAGTATTATGCAAGGCGAAGCCATCGGCACGCTGGTTTTCTGATTAGAATTACTGAATCTGAATCCATAACAGGAGAATTTCATGCTCGCCGAAATCAAGCAAGACGGCCGGACTCGCATGAACAAGAGTCTGGAATCCCTGCGTCACGAACTGGCCAAAATCAGGACCGGCCGGGCTCACCCCAGCCTGCTGGAACATGTTCATGTGGATTACTACGGCAGCGAAGTGCCCATCGGGCAGGCGGCAAGCGTAGCTGTCGAGGACGCCCGCACATTGAGTGTCACCGCGTGGGACAAATCCATGGTAAAGGTCATTGAAAAGGCAATCCTGACATCGGACCTTGGCCTGAATCCCAGTACGGCGGGCCAGGTCATCCGGATACCGCTTCCGCCGCTGACCGAAGAGCGCCGCAAAGAACTGGGTAAAATCGTTCACCACGAGGGCGAGAATGCGAAAATCGCCATCCGGAATATACGCCGCGACGCCAATCATCACATCAAGGAACTGCTCAAGGAAAAACAAATTTCCGAAGACGACGAACGCAAGGCTGAACTGGATATCCAGAATATCACTGACCTGGCGGTCGCTAAAGTTGACGAGATAGTGGCCGAGAAAGAAAAGGAACTTCTGGAAATCTGAGCTGGCCGCTTAGCGGACCAGTCCAGAAAACAACTTCCAGGGCGTATCAGGGTATGACCATCGCATCGGATCTTCCGGCCCATGTAGCCATCGTGATGGATGGCAACGGCCGTTGGGCGGAGAAAAAAAACCGACCGCGGACATTTGGCCACCAGGCCGGCGTCAAGGCCCTGCGAAAGATCGTTGAGCACAGCGGCCGGATTGGGATCAGAAATCTGACCGTTTTCGCTTTTTCCAGCGAAAACTGGAAGCGCCCGCAAAAGGAAGTCAACCGCCTGATGGATCTTTTCATGCGCGCGCTCGACCGCGAAGTCAAAGAACTCAATGAAAATGGTGTACAGGTCAAATTTATCGGCGATCTGACCGCATTCTCTCCGGAATTGCAGAAAAAAATTGAAAGCGCCATGCTGCGCACCGCAAATAATGAGCGTATGACGCTCAATGTCGCGGCAAATTATGGCGGAAGATGGGACATTGTGAATGCGGCCCGAAAAATTGCCGAAGCAGCGGTTGCGGGCAAGATCAAACCTGAGCAGATCGATGAGAGCGAGTTTGCCCGCCGGCTGGCTCTCGGAGAAAACGGAGATCCGGACCTGTTCATCCGGACTGGCGGAGAGATGAGAATCAGTAACTTCCTGTTATGGGACTCGGCCTACACGGAATTCTTTTTCACCCCATTATTGTGGCCGGAATTCAGTCCGAAAGCACTTGACGAGGCCATTTCAATTTACCGTTCAAGGGAGCGGCGATACGGGCTCACGGGCGAACAAATCAGACAGCAGTCGACCTGAGGATCTTGATCAGTGCTTAAAACAAGGATCATCACTGCCCTGATCATTTTCGCCGCTACTGTCGCAGCGGTATTCCTGGCGCCTTCCTCGCTTTTCAGGGGGCTGCTGGCCCTGCTGCTGATGACCGGCTGCTGGGAATTCAGAAAGCTTGCAAAGCTCCCCACCGTTACCGGCTATTTATTGTTGGCGCTGCAGGCTTTCATAATCGGGTTCATGATGTATTACTGGCCGGCAGTCATGGCGCAGGCCCCGGGCTTGCTGAGTGTTGCCTGCGTTTTTTGGCTGCTGATGCTCGGCCGCCTGTTCTTTTACCGCGCTGGTGCAACACCCGGCAGCGGCTTTCAGTGGCTGGGGTTTCTGTCAGCCCTTGGCGCCATTACCTTCTGCTGGTTTGGGCTGGCCTGGCTGCACGACCGCCCGGACGGCCCCTTCATCGTATTTCTGCTGCTTCTCATCATCTGGGCCTCGGACGTGGGCGCTTACTTCAGTGGCCGGCAATTCGGCAAAAACAAACTGGCGCCGGTCATCAGCCCCAAGAAAACCTGGGAAGGCGTATATGGAGGCATTGCATTGGCCCTACTTGCTGCATTCGTGTGGGCGAACCTCATCGCCGGCCTGGCCATTCCCGTGAGTACACTGGTCATTATGACCGTAATCACGGCGCTCGCTTCGATCGGTGGGGACCTGTTCATCAGCATCCACAAAAGAACCGTGGGTTTGAAGGATACCGGAGCCATTTTTCCGGGACATGGCGGGGTGCTCGACCGTTACGACAGCCTGCTCACCGGCGCTCCGTTTTTTGCCCTGGCTTACCAGGTTCTGGGTTCATGACACAGCAAAACGTCTCCGTGCTGGGATCAACCGGCTCCATCGGCAGGAACACCCTGGACGTGATTGAACGCAACCCGGACCGCTACCGGATTTCCGCTCTTTCCGCCAACAGGAATGTTGACCGCCTGGCTGAGCAATGTGCACGTTTTGACGTCGGGCTTGCCGTGATCGCTGACCCTTTGCTGGAAGATGATCTTGTAGAAGCGTTGCGGCGACTGGAAGCCAGGGCCGATGTCATGTCGGGGAGTGCCGGCCTGAACGAGGCGGCCGGGATGACGCGGACCGATATCGTGATGGCCGCCATCGTCGGGGCTGCGGGGCTGGAATCCACTTTTCACGCTGCCCGGTGCGGAAAAAAAATCCTGCTCGCAAACAAGGAATCGCTGGTGATCGCCGGAGAAGTCTTTGTTGCGGAGGCGAATCGGAACGAGGCAAAAATCCTGCCTGTCGATTCAGAACACAACGCCATTTTCCAGGCTTTACCCCCTCAATTCGAAGACGGGCTGGAGGCGGCCGGCGTCCGCAAAATCATCCTGACCGCTTCAGGCGGACCATTCCGTGAAATGCCCGCTGATCAATTTCACCTTGTGACGCCGGCGCAAGCCTGCAATCATCCCAACTGGAGTATGGGTAGAAAAATCTCGGTCGATTCAGCCACCTTGATGAACAAGGGACTCGAAGTGATCGAAGCACGCTGGCTATTCAACGCGAGACCTGACCAGATTGAAGTGCTGGTCCACCCCCAAAGCATCGTGCATTCGATGGTAGCCTACCGGGACGGTTCCGTGCTGGCCCAAATGGGTACGCCGGACATGCGCACGCCCATAGCCCACGCCCTGGCCTGGCCCGACCGCATTGAAGCAGGCGTCGACCGCCTCAATCTTTCTCAAATGAACGACCTCAGTTTTGAAGCGCCTGACCTGGAGCGCTTCCCCTGCCTCGGGCTGGCCTTCGAGGCAATGAAAGCGGGTGCAAGTGCGCCGGCAACATTGAATGCCGCCAACGAAGTTGCAGTGGATGCGTTTCTCGACAACCGGATCGGATTTGACCGGATTCCACAACTGGTTGGCAGCGTGATGGAACGGATCGAAGTATCAGCCGTCCAAAATCTTGAAGACGTAAAGGAATGCGACCGCAAGGCGAGACATATGGCGAAACAATGGGTAGATCAGTCTAATGGGTGAAGTAATCGGTTCAATCTGGTGGTTGCTGGTTGCGCTCGGCTTGCTGATCACATTTCACGAATTCGGCCATTTCTGGGTCGCGCGAAGACTCGGTGTCCGTGTCTTGCGTTTTTCCGTCGGCTTTGGCAAACCGATCTGGTCGCGGCGGGGATCTGACGATACTGAATATGCCGTGGCGGCGATTCCCCTCGGCGGCTACGTAAAAATGCTGGACGAGCGCGAGGGTGAAGTACCCCCTGATCAGCTCGATCAGGCATTCAACCGCAAGCCGGTATGGGCCCGAATAGCCATCGTTGCAGCCGGTCCGATTTTCAATCTGGTATTCGCCGTGCTGGCTTTTTGGCTGATGTTCCTGGTTGGAATACCCGAGTCCCGGCCGGTCATCGGTGGGGTATCCGGAATCGCACTGGAAGCTGGTATTGAGCCGGGCGACGCCATCGTGGCGGTTGACGAAAGCGATACCCGTACCTGGTCACATGCGATGCTCGAGCTGGTGACACACGCACTGGATCGCAACAACGTGGATGTCACCGTCGAAAACGCTGATGGAATCCGTTCGGAACACACCCTGGAACTGGCCGCGCTGGGTGCAGATTTCAGCGAAGAAAAAACCCTTGAAGCCATCGGGCTGGAGCCCTGGCGGCTGGAAATTCCACCGGTCATTGGTGAGGTCACCAACCCGAGTCCCGCGTACCAGGCCGGTCTCTATGAGGGCGACCGTATCTTGAGTATCGCCGGTGAGGAAGTATTGAGCTGGTCCTGGATCGGCCACCTCGTGCAAACTCACGGCATCGAAGGTGAGCCATTGTCCATTACTGTGGATCGGGACGGAACTCAACTGGAGCTTGAAGTGCGGCCCCGGAAGGAAAAGTCCGGCTGGTTTTCAAGCCGCCTGTTGCTTGGTATCAGAAACGCGGAAATCAGCAGCGAGCAAAGGGCGTCGCTGGATCGGGCAGCTATCGTTTTACGACTCGGCCCGCTGGAGGGATTGCAGGCGGCCGTAAAGGAGACCTGGCGTCTGACCGGATCGACCCTGGGCCTGCTGGGCCGGATGATCACAGGTAAGGCTTCCGTCAAAAATCTTTCAGGGCCTATCAGCATCGCACAATTCGCGAACACTTCGGCATCGGCCGGGCTATCGCACTTTCTGTTTTTTCTGGGCGCCATCAGCCTCAGCCTGGGCATTCTCAATCTATTACCAATACCGGTACTCGATGGCGGTCATTTGCTCTATTACCTGATAGAATTGGTCAAAGGAAGCCCGGTATCTGATCAAGCTCAGATAGCGGGCCAATATTTTGGGCTCATCGCTCTCGCAGGGCTGATGAGCCTTGCATTTGTTAACGATATTTTACGGCTGGTCGGATAGACTTTCAGAACCAATGATAAGAATTTTAGCTCTGATTCTGAGCTGCCTTTTGTGGACAAATGCTGCCCAGGGGGCTGACTCATTCATCGTCTCGGATATTCGTGTAGATGGCCTGCAACGAATTTCCGAAGGCACTATCTATAGCTATCTTCCACTCAATCCCGGTGATGAACTGACGCCTTCCAACTCCCGCTCGGCTATCCGCGAACTGTATCGGACCGGGTTTTTCGCGGATGTCGCATTGAGCAGGGAGGGTAATATCCTGGTCATCACGGTGCTGGAACGACCTGCCATAGCCAATGTCTCCCTGAGCGGCAACAAAGCCATCAAGGAAGAAGAACTCAGGAGGGTGCTGTTCGACATCGGCCTTTCCGAGGGCGAAGTGTTTGACCGGCTGGTGCTCGACCGCCTCAAACAGGAACTGGTCAAGCAATATTTTTCGCAGGGCCGTTACTCAGTAGACGTAGACACCCGGGTGACGGAACTGGACCGCAACCGCGTTCGGGTCGCCATCGTCATCGATGAAGGCGATGTCGCGGAAATCCGGCACATCAACATCGTGGGCAATGAAACGTTCACTGACAAGGAAATCCTCAAGGAATTCGAAGCGGATGTGAAGCCCTTCTGGAAGTTCTGGTCGAAAGACGGGCAATACTCCCGGGAAAAGCTCTCGGGGGATATGGAAAAGCTCAGGTCCTATTACCTTGACCGCGGCTATGTGGATTTCAGCGTGGAATCAACCCAGGTCTCCATTTCGCCGAACAAGGAAGACATCTATATCACGGCAAACGTCGTGGAGGGAGATGTGTACGGTGTGGATGAAATATCCATCACCGGCGATCTGGTGATCGATGAAGGAACGCTGCAACGGATGATCATAGTGCAGCCTGGCGAGATTTTCTCCCGCAAAAAAATTGAGCAGAGTGTCGAAAATATCAACGCCATTCTGTCCAACATCGGGTACGCGTTCGCCAATGTGAATCCGATCACGGATGTTGACCGGGATAATCGTCTGGTCTCGATTAATTTTTTCGTGGATCCGGGTAAGCGGGTCTATATCCGCCGGATTCAGTTTGTAGGCAACAACAAGACCAAGGATGAGGTCCTGCGGCGCGAGATGCGCCAGATGGAAGGCGCCTGGTTCTCGCAATCAGCCATCGACCGGTCCAAGATTCGGATGCAGCGCCTGACCTACTTTGAAACCGTCGAAGTAGAAACACCCGCAGTGCAGGGCACCGACGACCAGGTAGATGTCATCGTGACCGTCAGCGAGAGGCCTGCCGGCAGTTTCACAGTCGGGTTGGGTTATTCCCAGGTACAGGGCCTGATTGCATCGCTCAGCGTGCAGCAGGATAACTTCCTTGGCAGCGGTAAGAGACTCGGCCTGGGCCTGTCCCACAGCAGCATTATCAGCAGCATCAACCTGTCCTATGACAATCCATACTGGACAGAAGACGGCGTCAGCCGCGGATTTTATGCCCGCTACCAGAAATTTGACCAGGGTGCCGCCAACATCTCGACCTTTACCAGCAGCGAGTGGGCGCTTGGCATGAATTTTGGCGTGCCTGTGACCGAAATAGATTACTTGAGATCGGGCGTGGGTTACCGCAATTCACAGCTCAATATCGGTCAATTCACCTGTATCGAAGTAGACCCGGAAGAGCCAACAATCTGTCTTGAATTCGGCCTCGTGCCCCGGGCCGGCGACCCGCTGTCTCACTCGCTCGATTTCAATGGCGATGGCGTCATATCGCCTTCCGAGCGCCAGTTCGACATTTTCGACTGGAACGTGAGCTGGAACCGGGACAGCAGGAACCACTTTCTCAATCCTTCCAGGGGTTCAGCTCAATCCCTGACCTTGCAGACTGCCCTGCCGGGAAGCTCGCGTCAATACTACAAATTGTATTATCGCGGCGCTAAGTACTGGCCGATTTGGGGTGGGTTGGTTTTTGCCATCAAGGGTAATCTCGGCTACGGCGATTCCTACGATAGCTACGATAAGGACAGCCAGGCGACACCCATCGAAATCGACGCGCCTTTAGGAGAATGTGATCCAACGGATTTGATGAAACTCGACACCGGCTTGCCGTTTTATGAGCATTTTTACAGTGGTGGTGTCCGGGATTTGCGCGGCTACGACGACAACACCCTTGGCCCCAAGGATGCTTTCTGCCGATCTGTCGGTGGGGACTTCAAAGTCGCCGGTGGCCTGGAACTGGCTATCCCCACACCCTTTGTTGGCAGCCAGAGCGGCACGCGTATTGCGCTATTCGTGGATACCGGCTATGTGTATGAAGACATCAGCGCGTTCGAGGCAGACAAGCTGAGAGGATCCTTTGGCCTTTCGGTGACCTGGGAGGCCCCCATTGGACCCATCGTCATTTCCTATGCCTTCCCCTTCAACGACCGCCCCGGGGACCGTACGGAAGACCTCCAATTCTCTTTTGGAACAACGTTTTAACCGCCAAACCCAAGGCGATTACGCGTTGGCTACGCGAGAGTCAATTGATGTACAATACGGAGCATGTGGTATTACGCCCGGACAATCTGTGTCCTGTTGCTAGGCCTTGCGCTAAGCGCATCGGCCGCTGCCCAGCAGTTGCGCATCGGCTATGTCGATATGAAGCAGGTGCTGGATAATGCGCCACAGGTAATTTCCGGGCGCGCCAAACTGGACCAGGAATTCCGATCCCGGAATGACGCTATCGAAATGGATGAAATGCGGGCCGAAGCACTCGACCTGCGCCTGCAACAGGCCGATATTTCTTCTGACAGCCGCATCCAGACCGAACGGGAAGTGCGGGAGCTGCGCCGCAACGTGAGCCGCCGTAAGGAAGACCTCAGAGATGAGCTTTCTTTTCGCCGCACCGAGGAAGTGCAGCGGCTGGAAGAGCAAATCAATATTGCCGTGCAGGAAATAGCCCAGCGAAACGGCTTTGACCTGATCATTTCCAGCCCTGTGATTTACGCCAACCCCAACCTGGATATTACGGACCTGATTCTCGAACAGCTGGAGGTTGAGTATGCCGCCGACCAACTGGAGTTGGGATCCAACTGAGCTCTTTAGTCTTAACGAATGGCCACTTCCAATAGCATGCATAGCCTGTCGGACCTGAGTGCCCGGTTCAAACTGGAATTGCGCGGTGACGGTGACCAGATGATCGCTGGAGTCGGGACACTGATGGCAGCAGGCTCCAACCAGGTCTCGTTTCTTGCCAACCCCTCTTACCGCAAGGAGTTAAAACAAACCCGGGCCGGTGCGGTCATACTAAAAGAGGAAGATTCCTCCAGATGCCCCGTGAATTGCCTGGTCGCGGATGATCCCTATCTTGCCTATGCACGAGTGGCCGCCCTATTTGATTCCCGGCCGGCAGCCGAGCCGGGCATTCATCCCGCGGCTACTGTTTCCAAATCGGCGCGGATCGGCAAAAACGTAAGTATCGGGGCTCAAGCGGTGATTGGCGATGAGTGCGAAATTGGTGACGGCTGTACCATCGCACCCGGAACCGTGCTGGAGGCGACCAGCCGGCTGGGCGAAGGATGCCATTTGTACGCCAATGTCTCCATTGGATACGGCGTACAAATTGGCAAGCGGGTAATTATTCACCCGGGTGCCGTTATCGGCGCCGATGGTTTTGGAATTGCTTTCGCCACGGACCACTGGGAAAAGGTCCCGCAACTCGGAACCGTCATTATCGGAGACGACTGTGAGATTGGCGCCAACACCTGTATCGATCGTGGAGCGGTTGGCGACACCGTGCTGGAAGAAGACTGCAGGCTGGATAACCTGTGCCAGATCGCTCATAACGTGACGGTGGGCGCCCACACGGCCATTGCGGCGACGGGCGGGGCCGCCGGCAGCGCGAAAATAGGCAAATATTGCCTGTTTGCAGGGGCTGCAGCGCTAGCGGGCCACACGGAAATAGCCGACAGGACAACTCTTGGCGCTGACAGTAAAGTCATGAGGTCCATCTCTGAGCCTGGAACGACCTGGGCTTCACTGGTGCCGGCGCAACCCATAGCGGAGTGGCACCGTAACTTGTCCCGCCTGCGCAAGCTGGACGAACTGGCCCGGAAAGTGAGCGTTCTCGAAAAAAAACTAGGGAAACTGACAGAAGATGAGTAACAACATATTGCCTGGCCCGGTTGAAGCCGGAGAAATCGAAAAGTATCTTCCGCATCGATACCCTTTCCTGCTCATTGATCGCGTTGTCTCCATGGAGGTCGAGCCACAAAAGAAACTCACAGGATTGAAAAACGTGACCAAAAACGAACCGTTTTTCGAGGGCCACTTTCCAGGCGACCCAGTCATGCCGGGTGTGCTGATCATCGAATCCATGGCGCAGGCGTGCGGGATGCTGGCCAACCTGGACGCAGAGCTTCAAGGCAAAACCGGTGATATGTATTACCTGGTCAAGATCGATAAGGCGAGATTCAGTCAAAAGGTCATACCGGGCGACCAGTTGGTGCTCGAAGTCGTTCAGAAGCGGATCATTCGCATGATGGGGCTGTACGAATGCCAGGCTTCTGTCGATGGCAACCGGGTGGCCAGCTGCGAAATTCTTTGCGCGGGTCAATAGGTATGAGTGGAGTTCACGAAAAGGCCCTTGTCGACCCGGCGGCCAGGCTGGCCGATAACGTGGAGATTGGCGCTTTCAGTATTGTCGGACCGGATGTCACCATCGGCCAGGGCAGCCGCATTGGCCCCCACGTGGTGGTGACCGGTCGCACCACCATTGGAACGAACACCCGTATTTTCCAGTTCGCATCGATCGGCGAGGAACCCCAGGACAAGAAATACGATGGCGAGGATACCGAGCTGGTTATCGGCGACAATAACACCATCCGTGAGCTCTGTACCTTCAGCCGTGGCACCATTCAGGGTGGCGGTAAAACCATCATAGGCAACAACAACTGGATCATGGCATGTGTTCACATCGCCCACGATTGCAAGCTGGGCGACAACATCATCATGGCCAATAACGCATCGCTGGCCGGACACGTCACGGTAGGCGACTGGGCCATCCTTTCCGGCTACTCCCTGATTCACCAGTTTTGCAATGTCGGCGAACACAGTTTCACCTCTTTTGCCAGCCACGTGAATCAGAGCATCCCTCCCTACGTGACCGTTTCCGGTGAAAAAGCGAGGGCCAAAGGAGTCAACACGGAGGGGTTGAAACGACGCGGATATACCCCTGAGCAGGTTCAGCAGGTGCGGCGGGCTTACAAACTTCTTTACCGTTCCGGGCTACCGCTGGAAGAAGCCAGGGAGCGACTCAACGAGATGGCTGAAGAACACGATGAAATTAAGCCCTGGATCGAATTTCTCAATACTACCGTGAAGAGTTTCATTCGCTGACCGGGCGGGTAGCCCCGAAATGAAGCAGCACAAACCCACTATTGCCCTGGTTGCGGGTGAGGCCTCAGGCGACCAGCTTGGAGCCGCGCTGATCGAGCGGCTGCGAGAGCACTACCCCCAGGCCCTTTTTATCGGCATTGGCGGCAGAAAAATTAAGGCTGCCGGCATGGAAATCTGGTGGGACGCCGAAGAGCTGGCAGTTTTTGGCCTGTTTGAAGTGCTTTCCCATTTTCCGCGATTGCTCCGCTTGCGCCGCGAATTGTACCGGCGGCTGGTAGACCTGAAGCCCGATGTTTTCATCGGCATCGACGCACCCGATTTTAACCTGGGGCTGGAGATCAAGCTGCGCCGGCAGGGCTTGCGCACCATTCATTACGTCAGCCCCACCGTCTGGTTCTGGCGTCAAAAACGCGTTCACAAAATTGCCCGGGCTGCCGACCTGGTCATGTGCCTGTTTCCATTTGAACCGGAATTTTATGAAGGTTTCGGAGTATCGGCCACCTACGTAGGTCACCCGCTCGCAGACCAGATTGCGCCGGATCACGATCCGGCCTCCGCGCGGACAAAACTGGGTCTCGATCCACATGCCACAACGGTCTCACTGTTGCCGGGAAGCCGGGTCAGCGAGCTGACCCGGCTTGCGGTGCCGATGGTTGAAGCCGCCCGCCTCCTGTCATCCCGGCAGCCGGGCCTGCAATTCGTCGCTGCGATGGCCAGCGATCGCGTGAGCCTTGTGTTCCGGGAGGCCATGGCGAGCGTTGGATTTGAAGACATCACGCTGGTGGACCTCGATCCCCGAACCGTGATGGCCGCGGCAGACGTGGTGATGTGCGCATCCGGCACTGCCACCCTGGAAACCATGCTGGTCAACCGCCCCATGGTCATGATTTACCAGATATCCCCCGCGAGCTACAACCTGTTGAAATACGTGCTGCGGGTGAAGCCACAGCTATTCTCTCTTCCCAATATCCTCGCGGGAGAGCCATTGATTCCGGAATTGGTCCAGCAGCAGGCTAACAGCGAAAACCTGGTGTTCGAAGTGGGCCGCATGCTGGATG
This sequence comes from uncultured Lysobacterales bacterium, assembly GCA_937924405.1. Classification (GTDB taxonomy): domain Bacteria; phylum Pseudomonadota; class Gammaproteobacteria; order Xanthomonadales; family SZUA-36; genus JAHEFT01. The sequence goes on along the minus strand of CALDVW010000007.1, from coordinate 13,107 downwards.
ATGATAATTTAAGGGAAGGGCTGCAGGAGCGTTTCCTGGAAATCCACACCAGGCTGAAATGCGATGCCAGTGGCAGGGCGGCGGCGGCCGTGAGCCGCTTACTGGAAGAGCCCCGGAGTTCTTAGATGAAGAGCCTAATGGCAGGTGTTGACGAAGCGGGCCGCGGGCCGCTCGCAGGGCCCGTTGTCGTGGCCGCTGTGATTCTCGACACGGATAAACCCATCGACCGCCTCGATGACTCGAAAAAACTCAGCGAGAAGCAGCGCGAAGCCCTGTTTCCCCGGATCATGAAGAAGGCCCTGGCTTATTCCGTGGTGGAGGTCCATGCCGAGGAAATTGACCGGATCAATATCCTGCAGGCAACGATGCTGGGCATGAAAAGAGCGGTTGAATGCCTTTCTCCTGCTCCCGCACTTGCATTGATCGATGGGAATCGCGCCCCGCAGCTGGGCTGCGAAGTCAGGACCATCATCCATGGCGACAGCCTCGAACCGGCCATATCCGCGGCTTCGATTCTGGCCAAGGTAACGCGCGATCGGCTGATGACGGCGATGCACCTGCAGTATCCGCAATACGGCTTTGACCGGCACAAAGGATACCCCACCCGCGAGCATCTGAGCCGGCTCGCTGAGCATGGCCCCTGCGTATTGCACCGCAGATCATTCGCGCCCGTGCGGAACGCAATGCAGAAGGGACTTTTATAGCCGGTAGACCCCGGATCAAGTCCGGGGTGACGCACTGCGCTCCGACCCTCGTCATCCCCTATAGACCCACTCCATCCCGGGCCTGACCCGGGATCACTCGCCGTCCAGGAACCGCTCGATCGCGCTGCGTGTCACCGGCCCAAGGAAGGTTTTTACTGCCCTGCCCTGTTGATCCAGGATGATGGTCGTCGGAAGAACCTTGGGTGCGCCAAAGGGCTCCGGAGGCTCATAAACGTCCACTTTCAGAATCGGGTAGCTGACTGCCGCGTCATTGAGAAATTCGTCGAATGCGCTGTCATCGACGTCTTCGAAAGCCAGGCCAAGCACCGTGACATCGCCACGCTCATCATGTAATTCGGAAAGTTCAGGCATCTCGGCACGGCAGGGAGCACACCAGGTCGCCCAATAGTTCACCACCACCCATTCGCCGAGATAATCACTCAGCGACACCTCCCCACCGCCCAGTTGCGGCAAAGTGAAATCCACGGGTTCCCGTGTTTCGTAAACCGCTCTGCCGAGCGCAGCGTATAGCATGAGCGCCAGTATCAAAGCTCCGAGAAACATATTCCGGCTGAGCATCATGAAGCGCTCCTTTCCTGCTCACTGGACTGGTACATGCTCCTGAGCGATTGGTTCCAGGAAGATTCTCCATGCGCGCGAACGTATTCCAGGCAATCGACAAAAGCCCGGTCAATTTCCGATTCGCTAGGCAGTTCACCAATCTCCCCCAATGGCAGGTAGTAGTTTCCGTAACCGTATAAATTCCCTAGTGAAATTTCCTCTAGATCGCGATTGAGCAACCAGTTGCCTTCCTCGTCCGTGGTGACAACCTTCTGATCCCGCAGGTCGTGCAACAATTTCAGGATTTGCAACTCACTGGCCTGCAATTCGAGTCCGAGCAGCTGTTTTTGCGACAGTGAAGCACCCTCCCTCTGCGCGCTCCACAAGTGATGGACCAGGCGATAAGCCAACTGGAATTCCCAGCGAACGGGCCAGTCGGTGTCGTACTTGCTGAAGTCGGAGAAGGTCGTCAGCGATGCGGCCAGGGATGCGCCGAACAATGTGACAATCCAGACCAGGTACAGCCAGAACAGAAAGATCGGCACCGTCGCCAGCGCGCCGTAAATCACCGTGTAGTTGGCGTTACTGACATACGCCACAAATCCCGCCTTGGCCGCTTCAAACAGGATCGTGCTGAGAAATGCACCGATCAGGGCATGCTTTATTTGCACCCGGCGGTTCGGAACCAGCAGAAACATCAACGCAAACACCAGCCAGGTAATGAAAAAGATTCCCAGGCGATACACTCCGGGCGACATGCCCTCTTCGAGGCCCAACGTACTGAACACTTTCTGCGCGCTGATCGCAACCGCTGCCGCAATCAGGATCGGCCCCAGGGTCAGGACGGCCCAGTACATTACGACCCGGTTGATCAGCGTCCGGTTGCGGTCTACCCGCCAGATCCGGTTGAAAGCCACCTCGATCCGCACCATCAACAACAAAGCCGTCACGATCAACATGACGGTTCCCGGCAGCGTCAGGCTGCTGATGCTGTCCAGAAAAGTATTGAGATAAGGGACAATCTGCTCACCGGTAGCGGGCATGAAATTGTCAAAAATGAAAGACTGCAAGCGCTCTGACCATTCGTTGAAAACGGGGAACGCCGCAACGATTCCGAAAACAACCGCCAGCAGCGGCACCATGGCCAGCAGGCTGGTATAACCCAGGGAGGCCGCTTCTTCGAAACAGCGATCTTCCAGAAAATGATTCCAGACATGCCGCGCCAGCCTCTTGCCACGTCTCAGGTGATGCCCGATTTCGAGCGTTGATTCTGCTTCCTTGTCCATTGCGTATGTCCGGATTGTTTACCCATCATGATTCTCTGCATAGAATGCATGCTTTCGATCTATGTGTACCATTCTAACCAAGAGTATCCCCATGACCATCAGAATCTTCCATAATCCACGCTGCTCCAAATCCCGGGCCACGCTGGCGCTGCTTCAGGAACGCGGCCTGGAACCCGAAATAACGCTCTACCTTGAAACACCGCCGGATGCCGGCGAGTTGCGCGCGATCCTGAACAAGCTGGGCCTGACCGCCCGGGAATTGATGCGCGCCGGGGAGAGTGAATATCTCGACCAGGGCCTGGATGACGAAACGCTTTCCGAGGATGCCCTGATCGCCGCGATGGTGAACAGCCCGCGCCTGATTGAGCGCCCGATCGTACTCGCCAACGGCCGGGCCGCCATCGGCCGTCCGCCGGAATCCGTACTGGACATCGTTTGAACCGGAAAGTGAATAGCCGGTCGCTGACCTCGGGTTCTTACCTGGCTTTGCTTATCCTGCAACCGGTCTGGCATGCCTTACTGCCTGCGCCAATGGGAGCCGCCAATTGGACACTCGCCCTGCTGGCAACAGTTCCTTTGCTTTTACCACTCAAAGGGCTGCTGGCCGGTTCGCTGCGATCCATGACCTGGGCCGGCTACCTGGTTATGCTTTATCTCGTGATCGGCATCATGGAGGCCTGGAGCAATCCGCCACAGCGGATTCCGGCCCTCATTCAGACTCTGTTGGTCGTTGTTTTTGTTGCCAGCGTGCTGGTGTTCAGCCGCGCAGACCGGCCGGCGTCATGATTTCATTTTCCATGAAAAACTCAATGTACAGATCATTCAGCCGCATGAGTGCATGCGCAATGCTGGTGGCGATGGAACCTGAGCGCCGAACCGTTTCGGGCTGACGGCTCCAGTTTGCCTGGAATTGCTCCAGTCTTGACAGGCCTGCTTCGTTGATCGACGACACGGCCACGTTGGCTTCACGAAAACGGCGCAGCACCATGGTATCGAGCAACGACCCATAACCTTCCATCGAACCCCGAATTTCATCCGAATCAATAATGAATTCGGGATAAAACAAGCTGATGTAGGTCCTCACCAGAGCCTTACGCGCGGTGAGTTCCTGTTGCAGATCGAATAGTGAGTCGGGCGCACTTCGGCCGGCACGTGTCTGGGGTCTGAGCAAAGCAGTGTAAAGCTCCGACTGCTGCGCCTGGTACTGCGCCTGCAGATACTGATTGACCCGGTCATAAATCCCCTCTTCCTTTTCATATTCATGCGGGGTGATACCCAATCCCGTGACAAACCAGTCGCGCCATTCCGCCCCCCGGTCCCAGTTGGCGCTCATGATCGTCGAAGGCTGGTTGCGCGCACTGGCGAGGTAAGTCAAACGATCGGGAACAACCCGGATACCGTTTTTGCTGTTCAGCCCGGTCACGATTTTCGTACCGATCCACTCGGTTGGACAACTGTCTTCCCGGACTTCGTCCGTTGCCCCCGCAAATAGATAGTGATATTCATCCGGGCTCATAAAATTGGAACCGAAAACGTTTCTGACCTCTCCCTTCTCCCGGTACCTGCCAATAAGGTCGAAACTCAGATGGCCAAAATAATTGGCTACATGGGAATCACCATCGCGCACGGGTTCAGCCCGGCGATTGACCCACAGCATGTTGTCGTAGCAAATTTCGATTTCGCCCAACCCGGCCTGGTCTGCAATCAGGTAGGGATCGGGAAACAGACCGATCAGTGCCCTGGTCGCTTCCAATTCTCCGGCCATCTCGCAGACCGTGTCCATGTTACAGGGCCCGATGATCAGATCTTCCGGCCGATATGCCGTTTGCTGCGAAGCGTCACCATGCAAAACAACGTCAGCGCCAGTCTTCAGGCGTGATTCCCTGAATCCGAGCTCAGCTTCACGCAATGCCGCCACCAGGTTATCCAGAGCGTCACGGTAGCCAGCCATGCTTCTGACGACGGGGTCGCCGATACCTGTGCCGACACCGCTGATGCAATCAACCTGCTCGAACATACCCTGCAACAAGCCCATGCCCTGTTGCCGCATTCGAACGATCAGCGCCTCATTCTCAGGCGTCTGAAAATAAACCGGTGACTGGCTTGCAAACCAGACCATCAGGTTCGCCAGGCTCGCCCATTCCAGGGGATTCGGCAATGGGCTTGCCGGTAATTCACAGGCAGTGGGATATTGCTCGTGCAAATAACCGAGAGCGAAATTGATGCGCTGCCAGGGCGGCACCCTCAATTCCCTGCGTAGTTGGTCGGTGCCGAACGGTCCTTCCATGTCCCCGGCCAGATCCTCGCGGCTGACCAGAGCTTCCGTCAGTTCGACCATGCTTTCCAGGCAGGCGTCAAATTGCTCGCGAGTCAGCTTTGTGGCGCCGCCGGGGTCGCGGTTCGCCATGATGCTGATACAGATATTGATCTCTTCAGAGATGCGCCTGCGCACCGGTTGCTCGTAGTAATGGACCATTTCCGGAAGCAGGAGCACAAACTGAGCCACGGCATTTGCCATGTCTATGCGAAGTGCAGACAGCCTGGCCGGATCTGCCTGTCCGCTTTGAAGATACTGGGCGGCATCGAACACAGTCGCCAGGTTTGCGTTGATACGCGGATCCACCCCGGAAAAATCATTTGCGAACGAATTCGATAGGCCCGGCAAGACATCCGACAGCGCCCGTGGAATAAGCGACTGCGCTGCCTCCTCTTCGCCCGCCGGTTCCTCTCCCGGAACCACGGCCGCTTCAGCCACAGGTTCCGCCTGTGCTTGCGGCGGCGGCTCCAAAGCTGGCGGCTGATCCGGTTCTGCCGGCAGCGCAGGAAGATTCGCCAGCAACAGGTCGGAAACCACCCACAGCAATGACTCGGTAAAAGCCAGATACTTTCCCTGTCTCAATCCGTCAACCGCAGTCGCGAGGGTCAACAGATAAGCCGCATCCCTGGCCTGTACACCTTCCAGCCCGGGTAAAGCGGAGTACAGGTCGAACCTGAGGCGCTTCAGGCGCTGACTATCCGGTGGGCCTGACAACATGGTTGAGTCCGCCAATGTCACCAGGCTGGCCAGGGATTCACTGATAACATCAACTGTTTCCTGCTGCTCCTTAGAAGGGGGCGCTTCTGCTGCAGACCAGGGAAGGAACCAGTCCGCATTCAGGCCGGTAACGAGCGTATGCAATGTCTCGTTTGACGAGGCCTCTTCCAGCAGCTTTTGCCATATCCCGGCTGAGCGATACTCCATGCGGTGCAGGACCTCGGGAAGGACCGCGGCCGCCAGCCGCTCATCCGTCCGGTCGAACAACTGCCTCAGCAGACTCGAATCCTCCGGACCGAGGGGTGAAGTGGAAAGGCCGGGAGACATCTGATGCTGATCCAGCTCCAGCAAAACGAACCATGCCGCCGGGTCGAGCTGAGACCCGCGGGACGGCAATTCCAGGTATTGTTTTGCAAGCCGGTCCAGCCAGGCCCGCTCGTTGCGAAACCGGGCATCCCAGGCCATCACGTCCGATTTATGTGACAAGGCCGCATAATCCAGCATTCGCTCAACGGCGATCAAGGTCAGCAGAGTATCGGTACGCAAAGCGGGTTCCGAGAGGGCGGCCGCCAGATGCTCGGTGCCTACCAGGCCGACGGAATCTGATTCCTGTGCCTGGAGACTGAACGTCAGGACAGCTGCGAGCAACAGGGCCGACTGACAACGGCGCCACTGACCTGTCAGCCGGGAACGGAATTTGAAATTGGGATAAATCACATCAATACAGCGACTAATTCCTGTGTCCTCAGGCACGATATACTACGCGAATGATCTCAAAACTGCTCATCATTACAACCGGCGGCACCATCGACAAGATCTATTTCGATGACAAGAGCGATTACCAGGTAGGCGAACCACAGATCAGCCAGATTCTGCACGCCATGCATGTTGCTTTCGATTTCGAAGTTACGGCCCTGATGCGGAAAGACAGCCTGCACCTGGGCGAGTCGGATCGGCAATTGATCCGCGCCACCGCCGAGGCATCCGAAACCGGCCACATCCTGATCACACACGGTACCGATTCAATGGTTGAAACCGCCGAGGTATTGAGTGATATCCCTGGAAAAACGATTGTGCTGACCGGCGCGCTAAACCCGGCTCGCTTCAGGGACTCCGACGCCATCTTCAACATCGGCTGCGCAGTCGGCGCCGTACAGGCCCTGTCTCCGGGGGTATACATCGCCATGAACGGCAAGGTGTGGGACCCGAAACACGTTCGGAAAAACGTCCGGCAGAACCGTTTCGAATATCTTTAGGAATCCCTGGGTGCAGCCATGAGAATTTCACCCCGATGTTTCGGCCTGTCGGCGGGATCATCGCCTTTCAGATGCGAAGGGTCGGGCTACGCGCGCTTCATCAGCATCATTGCTTCCGCGACACCTCATTATATTTTGTCATATGCTGCCATCCAATATTACGGACCATGCATCATCGCGTAAACTAACCAATCGGTAGCAACGATTTGCGGAGGTGAATTTCGTGTTTATAAAATCAAGTGCAATGCGTTTTTTTATTCTATCTACGCTTTTTCTCTACAGCATGGGGGCAATGGCTGACCTGAACCTTGCAAACGGCTCGGCATCTGGCCAATGGTGGAACCCGGCGCGTGACGGCGAGGGCTTCTACGTCGAAATCATCGACACCGGCGGCAACCTGCAGGTCGCGGTGGCCATGTACAGCTACGACGATGCGGGTAGCCAGCTGTGGCTCGTAGGCAATATTGCGATCGAGGACGGCGACACCGGAGCCACGGTCCCAGTGTTCCTGATCGAGGGGCCCGTTTGGGGTACTGCGTATGATCCCGCCGACAAAAACACCACCGAGTTCGGTAGCATCCTGGTGCGCTTTCCGACCTGCGATTCCGCCCTGTTCAGTGTGCAATCCAACGTGGCAGGTTTAGAGAGCGGCAACTACTCCCTGGTTCGCGCGACCGACCTCGTGGGTATTGACTGCACGGAACCGCCACCACCGGCTCCACCACCGCCAGATGGGGGCATCACCCCCGGGCTGTGGACGGGTCTGGGCGTTTGTTTCTTTGTCAATTCAGACGGCACCAGTATCATCGAAAGTGAACTGTGTGATGAGGGGAAATCATTTGCAGCGGATGTTCCCGGCATCCAGGTCAATCTGAACGGCGTGATAGATGCAGATAAGTGCGATGCCAACGTCGCTTGTGTTGACGCCTGGCCCATTGAGACTGTTGAACAACAAGGAATCGAGGTTCAACAGGTGATCTGCCTTAACGAAGCCGGCGGAATTGGCGAGATCACTTTTGACCCACAAGAAGGAACCGCCAATATCGGCGTGTATGAAGCCCAGGATCTGGACGGACGCATGTGTTTCAGCGAAAGTGTCGCTGAGCCATCTCAGTAGGCGATTACCACCTTAAGGCTGTATACGATTGCTCGGGCCGCCCAGGTGCTGGCGGCCCGTTCACCGAATCCGGGTACCGTGGAACCCCTAGGTGACCGCGTGGATGACCAGGCCCACCAGGCCGCCCACCAGTGTTCCATTGATGCGGATGAACTGCAGGTCGCGGCCAATGGCCGCCTCGATGCGGCCGCTGGTCTCTGCGGCATCCCAGCTTTTCACCGTATCGCTGATCAGGCTGGCGATGGCATGCCGGTTTTCATCAACCACGGATACCGCGGCTTCAACCAGCCAGGCATTGACCCAGGACTGCATTTCCTCATCCCGGTCCATTTCATCCGCCAACCCCGCCACCAGGTTGTTCAATTGCGCGCGAAACTGTGAGTCCGGATTATTGAGGTCATCCTCCAGGCCGGACACCAGGTCCGTCCACAGCCGGTATAGATAATCCTGCAGGCCACTGTTTTCCAGCATGCTTTCCTTGAGCTGCTCACCCCAGCGCTGGTACTCCGGCGAGTGTTGCAAGTCATCCGCCCAGCGCAACATCCAGCGGTTGAATTTGCCGCGCATGACGTGATCAGGGTCCAGTGACATTTCGAGCAGAAGCGTTTCTATCCGGTCCAGCATCTGCACCACGATCTTGTCGTCCACGAATCCGGGCATCCACCAGGGGCTCTCCTGCTGGACGCTACCCCGGATGACCTCACGGTTGTCATGCAGCATCACCAGCGCAAACCGCAGCGACTGGGTCAGGATCTCCTGGTGGCGGCCGTCCTGAACCAGCCAGTCCACGGTGCGCCCAAGCAACGGCGCAAGATTCAGCTGCGCCAGTTGCCGGCTGCCGAGCCGGCCGATGAACTGCCGAACGCGGTCTTCGTGCAGTGCGCCCAGCATCCAGTTGACCAGGCGTATGCTCAAATCCTGCACGCGCTCTTGCCCACGGGGCGATTTAAGCCATTGTGCGGTATTTTTGGCCAGGTTTGCGGACTCCAACTTGACCCTGACGACATCCGGGTGCAAAAAATGCTCCGCTACAAAACTGGCCAGATTTTCACCAATCTCGTCCTTTCTTTTTGGAATGATCGCCGTGTGAGGGATGGGTATCCCCATGGGATGGCGGAACAGCGCGACTACGGCAAACCAGTCGGCAAATGCTCCCACCATGCCGGCTTCGGCGAAGGCATGAAGCCAGCCGGCCCAGGCTTCCGGCCGCTCGAGCGTAACCGCAAACAGAACGGCCATCAGGGCCAGCAATAAGAGTGGGAGACGTTTCATTCACGGAATAATATCCAATGATCGTGCCAGTGACGACCAATCCGACAGGCAACGGTTGACGTATGAGTCTGAAATCAGTACTTTAGGCGCCCCATCGCGTTTCAACGCGGGGTACCTTCAGGGGGCGATTAGCTCAGTTGGGAGAGCGCTGCAGTCACATTGCAGAGGTCACTGGTTCAAGCCCAGTATCGCCCACCATTCCACCTCCCGGGAACGGCCATGAATCCAGAAGCGGACAGCCACTTTCAAAAAGACATCGAGTACCACGAAACGATTGGTGACGAATATCACAAAGTCGTGGTGGATCCGCGCAGTTACCTGAATGAAATGTTGTTTGCGCCCATCGCAAAGATCGTAAAGGCGGGCGACTCCATGCTCGACCTGGGCTGCGGCACCGGGCATATGATGCTGCGTTTCGGCCGGCAGTTCCGATCCGTTACCGGAGTGGACCATAGCCCGAAAATGATCGAGTCGGCCCGGGTCAACTGCGGGAATGCCGGGGTCAACGCACACTTTCAGCATCAGAATATTTTTGATTTCCTTGCCGGAAACAACCAACAGTTTGACCTGGTTTCGTGCGTGGGCTGCCTTCATCACCTGATTCCGGAAACCATTCCGGAAGTGATGGAAGGTATTGCGCGAGCACTGAACAGCGGTGGCCTGGCCATCATGGCCGAACCCATCATGGTCGATGCCGACGACGAGCCGGCGGAGATTGCCCGCTGGAACCAGAAGGCCATGGGCAGGCTTCCCCAGTACACCACAGCCATCGACGAACCGGATGAGGCGCCTATCGACGCTGACCTGCTGCTGGGCGCCATCTCTGCCGCCGGTCTGCAGATCGAGAAGCAGTCGAGAAGCTGGGAAATTCTGCCGCAAAACATGCCTCCCTCAATCCTGGACCAATTGGTGATCCGGTTTTTTCACTGGCGCCATGGAAGCAATGGCATCGTCATGGCCATCGCGGCCAGCAAGCCCTGAGCCTTGCGCAGCAATGGTCCGCCTACACAGTACAAACAGGGGGATGAGAACAGACCCCATAAAATGAATGATTTTCGTGAGGGCGGCGGATGTGCGAACACAAAACGGTAATTGTGCTCGAAATGCCCTAACCCAACCCTACATGTCTCAGATTCAATATCCCTTTCCTCCAAGAAGTTTCTGAATAAATGTACTAGTCTGATTCTAAGTCCCAATAAAAACCAGCCATCTGGAGAGTCATCTTGAAAACTCGAATTAACTTTCGTCCGCTATTCCTGTTCCCGCTTTTACTGACCATTACTTTCACTGTAAACGCGGATGTTATTGACTCCTACACGGCTGCCCAGGGTCCGTTCACGGTCGGCCCGGGCGAAAAAATATCCGACGAAGATGCGGTAGTTTTTACTGACAGTGTTCTGGGTGGCGTTCGGGGGGGCGGTCCCGGGGTGGATGATGCTGCAGAATCCGGGTCTACGGCATCGTATTGGATCATGAGTGGTGTTTTCACCTGTAATCTGCGTTTTCCCAGTGCCGATAATACGAATAATAATGGCGCGTGTACCACCGGATACGACCGTGGCGAAGGTGACGCCTTCGACCTGAGCGGATCGACCGAGTTCCAGTTCGATGTGCAAGACATCCAGGGCGATATGTCGCTGCTCGTAACCCTGGTGGATACCAACAAGAATGTCAGCATCGGGCGCGTGGAAAATATCACCATGAACCAAAACTCCATCCCGTTCGATGAACTGGTTCCGCCGGCACAATTTGGTGGTGTGGACCTGTCTTCAATCGACAACATCGCAATGGCTATCGTCAATCAGCCAGGCGCCAAGTCAGGTGATGTAACCCTCTTTGAGTTCCGCACCGACGGCACCATCACAGGCAGTCCCGGTGGTCCACCGGGTAGCGGTGGTAATGATATCTTCGCCGAGGAACTGTCAGGCAATTACTGGAATCCTGCCCGCAACGGCGAAGGCTGTCAGCTCACCCTGGAACGGGGCGAGATCCTCTTCGTCCTGACCTGCTATTTCTATGACCAGGGCGAGCAGATGTGGCTGATCGGCCTCGGTTCGCTCATTAACGGTCAGATAATTTTTCCGGACATGACCATAACCAGTGGAGCGGACTATGGCGAGGATTTCGATGCCGACGACGTCATACGGGAGTCCTGGGGTTCCATAACCATGACCTGGACGGACGACTGCAACAACGCCGATCTTGCATTGATGCCGGCACTGCCGGGATACGAGGAACTGACACTTGAGATGACCCGCGTCGTACCCGTCACCTGCGGCGGCGGCGGGGCCATGGGTAGTGCGTTGCCCTGGATGGGCGCCTGGTTCGATCCGGCGCGCGACGGCGAAGGCTTTCAACTGGCAGTGGAAGGCGATGACGCCTCGACCTTCGTGATGACCTGGTATACCTATTTCAATGGTGCACAGGTCTGGATGATTGGAACGGGCACGCGCAACGGCAACACCCTGGTGTTCGACAACATGATCATCACCAGTGGTGCGGGATTTGGCTCGGAATTCGATGCTGATGACGTGATCCGCGAGACCTTCGGCATGATCACGGTGGATTTCAGCGATTGCAATAATTTCACGGCGACGGTGGATTCCGAACTGCCGGAATTCAGCGATATCGAACTGAACGTAGAGAAGATCGTTCCGGGTACCTGTCCTTAGGGCAGTGCCCAGGTTAATTGCAATGGCAGTCCGGTTGCTACCGGACTGCCTTCCCCATGGCCAGGACTGGCTTGGTTCAAGCAAAAACGCCCTTTTGCACCCTTTAATGCCATGTCAATGAACAGGCACGGGTGGTATTAGCCCTCAAGGAGAACAACATCACATTCAAAACCAGAATTTCATTAATGACCGCGCTGCTGGCTTTGTGGCTTGTCCCCCCATTCGCCCTGGCCCAACACCCTGATTCTCCTGGAAGTGAAGACCACCCGATGGTGACCCGCTACGAAGGATCCTTTATCGACGGCTATGAAATCAGGGAATTCGACGAGTTCATCCTGCCGCTGGGTCCGGCGGTCTGGAACGACGATCGCGTCAGAGTCCCACGGGAAAAGACGGTCCTGGAAGGGCGGATCACCCGCATCCTCTACCGTGGCCCGGATGAGCGATCCAGCCTGGAAATTCTCCGCAATTACCAGTCGGCACTGGAATCGGCAGGGTTCGAAGTTCTGTACAGCTGTGGCAGCGATTGCGGCAACAATTTCTCTGGAATCCTTTACGGCCCATCGGAAATGCGCATCAAGAATACAAAAACCAGTGGCAGCGCATTCGACCTGCCGCAGGACGTTCGATACCTCTCCGCTAAAATGGTGGATGGAAGCCGCACCGTTCACATTTCATTGCTGACAGCATTTGACAACGGCTTTGGGAAATTGAGTAAGCGGCCCGTAACCCTGCTCCAGATCATCGAGTCAAGGGCCATGGATACCGGCATGGTCACTGTCGATGCGGAAGCCATCGGCAAAGGAATCGACGCCACCGGCCATATGGCCATTTACGGCGTTCAATTCGATACCAACAGCGCAAAAATCAAGCCCGAATCGGCTCCGGTGCTGGCGGAAATAGCGAAACTGCTGCAAGGCAGGCCGTCACTGAACATCCTGGTGGTGGGCCATACGGATAACCAGGGCGCCTTCGAATACAACATCAGTCTTTCGAGTCAGCGCGCTAACTCAGTGGCCAGGTATCTGGCACAACACCACAACATTGATCAGGGCCGCCTGAGAGCCGAAGGCGTGGGCTTCCTGGCGCCCGTCGCAAGCAACGACACACCGGACGGGCGGGCCAAGAACCGGCGGGTGGAACTGGTGAAGCAGTAAAGCATGCGCAGACATCAATCACTGTCGTTTATTGCTGCCGCACTCCTG
>CALDVW010000006.1 GCA_937924405.1 uncultured Lysobacterales bacterium | reverse complement strand
TGTACCGCGACGGCACCAACCTGATGCCAATTTTGGTCCGCTTGCCGGACGAGGAGCGGCTGAGCATCGACACCATCCACGATGTGCAGCTGTGGAGCACTATATTCAGCCGTTACGTGATGATCGATGAGGTCGTCAGCGAATTCCGCACCGAGTGGGAGGACCCGTTGATCCAGCGCATGGACCGCAAGCGCACGCTGTCGGTGCTGACCGACCCGGATGTCTTCGGAACCGACACGGCCGCCGACCTGTTCGCCCGCCTGAGGCCGAAGATCGAGGCGATAGAGCTACCGGAAGGCTATGAACTCGATTGGGGCGGCGAGTTCGAAAGCTCGACCAAGGCCCAGAATGCGCTGTTCGCGTCGCTTCCGCTGGGTTTCCTTGCGATGTTCCTGATCACGGTGCTGCTGTTCAACGCCGTGCGCGGGCCGCTGGTGATCTGGGCCACGGTTCCGCTGGCCATCATCGGCGTGACCATCGGCCTGCTGCTGATGAACCGCCCGTTCGGCTTCATGGCGCTGCTGGGCCTGCTCAGCCTGTCGGGCATGCTGCTGAAGAACGGCATCGTGCTGCTGGACCAGATCAACACGGAACTGCATTCCGGCAAGGATCCCTACCAGGCGATCATCGATTCGGGCGTCAGTCGCGTGCGACCGGTCTCCATGGCCGCGATCACCACCATCCTGGGCATGCTGCCGCTGCTGGCGGACGCGTTTTTCGAGAGCATGGCGGTCACCATAATGTTCGGACTGGGCTTCGCGACCATCCTTACCCTGATCGTGGTTCCGGTACTTTACGCGATGCTCCACGGGATCAAGTACCGGCCGCTGCAAAAGTTGGACTGATACACGATATATGCAATGACAACCAACAGTGATTTCAAATGGCCTGTCAGTGTCGAGAGAAAGATTGCTGCGCCTGCAAATGAGGTGTGGCGTGTAATTTCGCGTCCGGGCAACCTTGAGCTATGCCACCCATTTTGCAGAAAGAACCCGGTCCATGAGTGGCCCGGACCCCAATCGCGGGATGCGATTCATTATCTGAGTGGTCTGGTTTACGAGCGGCGATTTATTGATTGGATCGATGGCGTCGGCTATGACCTCGACATCGTCGGGAAAGGTGGCGCCAAGGCACGAGTTATGTGGCGGATAACACCGCTGGAAGATAGCCAGTGTGCGCTTCGAATAACCATATACCCTCAGGCCCTTCAGGGTTTTCCCGCAATTATTCGCTGGATTCCACACGTGTACTGGCTTCGTCCGCAACTCAGGAACTATCTCGAATCTGTTATACAAGGATTCGAGTGGAACGTTGTTCGGCATGAGCGAGTGCCCAGAAATGCATTTGGCACACATCCCTGGTTTTCTGCCTCGGGATGATTGGTTCCGGTACTGTACGCCATGTCTCACCGGAAAAAATACCGGCCGCTCTCGGAAATCAGCCAGGTTCGCCGGGATCCGTTGCGGCTGCCGCCTCGTCCAACAGCAGGTCCAGGCCTGCCGCGGGGGCGATGGCGCGGATGGGGATGTCATCGCCACGCCTGAGGCCCGCCACGGCTTCCCTTTTTCCTGCGCCGGTGATCAGCACCTTGACCGACTTCGAGCGGTTCAGGCGGTTCGCGCTCAGGCTGATGCGCTCCGGCGGTGGTTTGGGGGCATTCATTACGGCTAGTACGTCCGGCGCCTGCGGTCCGGCGCCTGTGGGATCGCCGGGAAAGAGGCTGGCCGTATGCCCATCTTCGCCCATCCCAAGCAGTGTCAGGTCGAAATCACCAACTCCAGCAAGGGTTTCGGCATAGGAATCTGCGCCTGCCCGGGCGCCCAGTTCAGCCGGAATCGGGTAAATCTGCTCGGGAGGTATGCCAACGTGATCCAGCCACAGGTTGCGGGCCATGCTGTCGTTGCGGTCTTTCGCGCCACGTGGCACGCAGCGTTCGTCACCAAAATAGATGTGCCACTTATTCCATTCGCAAGGGGCCTGTGACAACAGACGGTAAATGGCCGCGGGTGTCGAGCCACCGGCCAGTACGATCAGGAATGCACCCCGGTCCCGGATTGCCTGCTCTGACTGCTCCAAGATGCTTCGCGTAGCGGCGTCAGCCAACTTGCCGCTGTCGGCATGGATATGCCACCTGATTTGATAATCTTTCATACTGTGTCCCGCCAGGCCTGATCTTTGCGTTCCAACAGGCGCATGCTCTCGGCGGGACCATTGCTTCCCGCCGGGTAATAGCACAGCCCATCGCCGTTTCCCTGCCATTTATCCAACAGCGGCTGTACGATTTCCCAGGACTTTTCGACCTCGTCAAAGCCGATAAACAAGCCCCGGTCGTTTTCAATCACATCGAGCAGCAGCGTAGCATAAGCGTCCAGCGCGGGCTCATCTCCGCTGCGGTAATCGGTATCGATGCGCAACAACCGTGAAGACATGTCAAGACCGGGCTTGCGCGCCTGCAATTCGAAATGAATCGTCTCGCGCGGCTGGATCGAAAGCACCAGGCGGTTGGCTTCGGCGCCCGCACAGGGTGTGTCCGCGAAAATCTGGTGGGGGGGATCGCGAAAGCGGATAGTGACCATGGATTGCTTCGCGCCCATGCGCTTACCGCTGCGCAAATAGAATGGCACACCGCTCCAGCGCCAGTTGTCGATGTTCAGTTTCAGGGCAACGAAAGTTTCGGTGTTGGAATCGTCCGGCACCCCATCCTCGTCCCGGTAAGCCGGAGCGTCCATTCCATTGACGTGTCCGGCGCTGTATTGCGCACGCACTGCCATCCGGTCGAGTTTGTCCGCTTCAACCGCACAAATCGATTTGAGGACTTTGATTTTCTCTGCGTGCAGATCCCCGGCCGCGAGGCTGACCGGCGGCTCCATTGCCACAATGGACATGACTTGCAACAGGTGGTTTTGAACCATGTCCCGCAGCGTGCCGGAACGGTCGAAATAGCCAGCCCTGCTACCGATGCCCGCGTCCTCGGCCATCGTGATCTGCACGTTGTCGATGTAGTTACGGTTCCACAGCGGTTCGATCACCGCGTTGGCGAAGCGGAACACCAGCAGGTTCTGCACGGTTTCCTTGCCGAGGAAATGGTCGATCCTGAAGATCTGCTCCTCGCGATAGTGGCGGTGAAGCTCTGCATTCAGCCGCCGTGCGCTGGCCAGGTCCGTGCCGAACGGCTTTTCGACCACGATTCGGTGGTTGCCGCCGGCGCTGTTCAGCCCGGCCTCATCGAGGCGTTCGACGACCGGCAAAAAATCCGCGGGCGGAACCGCCAGGTAGAAGACAACGCTTTCACAGACGCCCTGCCGCGGCCGGCTGATGGCTTCATGCAATTTCCCGTAGGCGGCCGGGTCGTTGTGGTCACCTTGTACGAATTCGAACCTTTTTACAAATCGGGCCAAAACTTCCTCGTCACCGGGCTCTTCACGCAGCCGTTCTTCAAGCCGCGTGTTCCAGTCATCTGTCGACCAGTCGCGCCGTGCGAAAGCGATAATGCCCAGCGACTCACCGAGACAGCCGGCCTGCTCCAGGCTGTACAGCGAAGGCAGCAGTTTCTCGCTGGCCAGGTGGCCCGCGGCGCCGAAAATCACGAAATAACAGGGGTCCATCAAAATTACCTAAGCTTATTTGTTCTGCTCTTCGAGCGCCTTCCTGTTGGCTTCCCGCAAGCGCCAGGATTCGCCCATACCGTCAACCAAATCATCGGGCGCGGCCTCGAGCGGCACGACCAGGTCGCCCTCCACGGGCCATTCGGGCAGCAATTCAGGCATGTAGCCCTCGGGATAGTACAGGGCCGGGTCGATTTCGTTTTCCCGCACGAAGGGCTCCTGGATTTCCTTCCGGCTGGTCGGCGGATGCGGCACCACAAGCTGACCGTTGCTGAAATCGAATTGTGGCGACCTGGCATTTGGGAAGTCGGGGAGAATACCATCCCGTACCCAGATGCTTTCCCTGGTCACGTTAACCGTGACACCGTCCGGCGCGCCGAAGTGATAAGGACCTTTCCAGTGGTGCCGGATCTGGGCGGTGGCTTCCTCGTTCTGGTAAGGATCGAAAGCCTGGTGGGTGGTCATCAGCAGTCGCGGCTCGATCTTGCTGGCCATATAACCGGCGCCATAGCCGACCGTGTGATGCGTGTCGATGGTGTAGCGGCCCAGGAATGGTGGAACACCCTGCACACCAGAGCTGATGGACATCAGTTCCACCTGCATTTCGGTGACGTAAACGTCACAGCCCTTGGCATACTCGATGTCCAGCTTGTTTGGCCTGCCGTCGCCGGTCCAAACGAAGCAGAGACCGTTCCAGTCGAGCCGGTAGCCCGAGGCGCCGTCCTTCGCATGGGAACGCTGCCAGTGAATGACTTTCGCGCCATTCCTGTCGTAGACAACGCCGCCGTTGTCGCGAAAATCGAATTCGTGAACCTTGATGTCCCAACCCTTGCCCACCGGAAACACGCTGAACGCATCCGTGTGCCAGCCCATCATCATCTTCATGCCTTCCACCAATTTTTCAGTTCCGTACTCAGGGGTACGCCCCGAGGGTCCGTAAACGTTCAGGTTTTCGTGCCAGCCGCCGCCCCAGGTTCCGAACGCCCACAGGTATGGCAAAGCGCCGTAGTGATCGACGTGAAGGTGCGTGATGAATACATGTTTGAGTTCATTCAGCGCATGTCCTCCGGCGATATAATTTGCGATCGATCCTTCTCCCAGGTCGAAAACGAGTTTATCGCCATTGCCCAGTTCGACGAGGATAGACGTTGCTGCCTGGCCCGGACGCACCATTGGCGAGGTACCCATGAAGGTAATGCGCATTTCTTCAGGCTGAATCGGCTCGGTGCCGGGGAAGTAGTTGGCCGCGCTCTTCAGCCAGGGCTGCGGGCTGATGCCTTCAAACAGTAGTCCCTCTTTCCAACGGCCCAGGGGAACGCCTCCCGTCAGCGCATTCTGGATGTCCTCCTTACTCGAAGGATCCTGCTTATCGGGAATCTGGGCGGCGAGTGGGGTCGTCAGTGATGTAAACAGGAAAACCAGCGCGCTTGCGCGCAGACTTGTTAAAAATCGATTCATGAACTTTCTCCGTTTCTCAAAATAATTCATTTCACAGCGCGAAACAGCCGGGATTCTACCGCAAAATTCCCGTATTCACCGACCTACGTTTTACGCCCGGTAAATAGGTAAAGCACGCCACCCAGCACCATGAATGCACCGGTATATAGCCAGGATTCAGCCCTGGCGTGCGTCATCAGCCAGATGCTTACAAACAGGGCCAGAAGGGGTATGGCCATGCCACCCCAGAGACGAAACTGGCCCTCGTATTCCCCCAGTTTGCGTTGCAGAATCGGCAGGGTGGAAATGCACATGACGTAGACCATCAACCGCACAACGGTGCTCATTGCCGCCAGGAACACGAATCCGCCGCTCAATGCCAGCAGGAGCGAAAATCCGCCGTAGAGCAAAATTGCGTTCGCCGGAGTGTGGAATCGCGGGTGGACCCGGCCGAACCAAGCCGGCAGGCTGCCCTGTTGCCCCATGGCATAGAGCATCCGGGGCGCCGACAGCACGCTGGCGGTCAGGTTGCCGGTAATCGAAAAAACCGCACCCAGGGTGAGGAACCCGGCGCCCGCCGCGCCCATCAGGATCAGGGCGACGTCCGCCAGCGGTGTCCTGCTTCCCGCTATTTCCGGGGCGACGGAAACAGTGACGACCTGGATCAGGAAGTAAAAGACCGTAATTACGAGGATGGTTCGCACCAGGGCCAGCTGAATATCGCGTTTGGCGTTGCGAGCTTCGCCGGCAGGGATCACGGCGCTTTCAAAACCGACAAAGGCATAGAAAACGATCAGCATCGTGCCCCCCAGCGATTCCAGCGGTGGAATGATCGCTCCGGTGAAGATTTCGGGGTTGGTCTGGCTGATCCCGAGGAATACAAGCAGTACAAGGGGCAGCAATTTGAGCAAGGTCAGCGCAAAAATGGCCAGCATGCCCTGCCGGATTCCAATGATGTTGATCACCATCAGTACAACGCAGACCAGAAGAACCGCGGCCATGTGCACCATCCCTTCGGCCAGCGGCGCCCAGAACCACCCGGCATAAGTCACCATCAGGTGGGCATTGGCGGCGAATGACGCCGCTCGGGAGAGCGTCAGCACCCACCCGGTCTGGAAGCCCGCGAAAGGCCCGAATGCCACCGTGGCATAGGTGACCGGCCCACCGGTATCGGATATGTAGCTCGCAACCCGCGCGAAAACCAGCACGATAGCCATGATCAGCAGGCCGCAGCCGACGTAAACCCAGGGACTGAACAGGCCGGCGCGTTCGATCGCTATCGCCGGTAACGCAAAGATGCCGGCGCCGATGGTGCCATTCAGCGCGATGGCGCCGAAACCCAGGCGACCGATCTCTTTTCTCAGCCCGGTTTTTCCGGTCTCGCCCGCGCTCACATCGATGCCTGTTGCTCCGGGCCGGCCCCGGGCGATTGTCCAGCCGTGGCCTGGTCCAGTTCCTCGCAAAGGGCTACGTTGTCCAGCACGATACGCTCTATGGGAATTTCACCCTGGCGATCGACGGACTCGATATCGTAATCGATGAATCCTTCGTTGCAGTCGTTGAAGCGGATGAGCATGGTACCGTCGCGAATGCGCGACACTTCGGGAAGCGGTGAGTCGAACACCCCTCCGCTGACCATCCAGACATCCAGAGCCGCCTGGTCATCGGCATAGCTGCCCTGGGCGGTCAGCCAGCGATGGCCGGGATCGCCCAACTGGGCCTCGACATCCTCACCAGGCCTTTCCAGGTCGAATGTAAACCACGCGATAAACATCGTGGCGGTATCCGGAAAGACCGAGATCAGGAATCCCTGCCCGGAAGTCCCCGGATTGAACCAGGCGTCATTGAGCCCGGCATTGATCTGGAATTTCCTCAACTCGGCCGACGTGCTGGCGCCAGAGTAATACTGCACCGGGTGTTCCCCGGTGAAAATCGGCGTCCCGTCGGGCATACCCTCGCCGGAGGCAAACTGGACGTCGGTGATCAGGGGAACCGCTGCCTCGGGAACCAGGACCTCGAAAGTCATGCGTATGTATTCATCCGGCCCGGTTTCCAGTATGAAAGGCTCTACAGCGGACGAGAACCCGAACCAGCTTGCACCCTCTATGATCGGACGCGGATCACCTGCGGCCGAACCCCCGCCCTGCTCCATGCCATCGCTCGTTTCGGCGTCCGCTGTGAAGCGAAAATTCTCGAGGCGGATCGCCTCGCCGGTTGAACGGTTCACCCTGTCGATATGTGCAGACACCGCCTGCACTCCGGCAGGAAGTGGAATGTTAGCGCTGCCCAGGCCGATCCCGGTCACGCAGGTCGTAGACTCTACCGGTTCAACGATTTCGTCTTCGATTCCAATGACAAAAAGAAAATTGCCGTCACCATCGGCATCGCCCTGGTAATCGACGGTGATTTCAGTGCCGGCATTGGTCCCGTGCTTGCTGCAGGCCAGCGCCGCGGCGGGCAGAGCCAGGCACAGGCACAGGATAAACCGGAGCGGCATCAGGTGAACAGCGAGCCATTCACGGCAAAGTGAGTCGCGATACTGGCTGCGTATCCGAGAGCGATTGCCCAGGCCCACTTAAGGTGTCCGAAAAAGGTGTAGATTCCTCGTGCCGTGCCCATTACGGCAACGCCGGCCGCCGACCCGATCGACAGCATGGAGCCGCCAACACCCGCTGTCAGCGTAACCAGCAGCCACTGGCCCAGCGACATGTCCGGGTTCATCTCCAGAACGGCGAACATCACGGGTATGTTGTCGACGATCGCGGAGGCAAATCCGACGATGATATTGGCTGTGGTGGCGCCCAGCCCCTCGTACATCAATTCTGATCCAATCGCCAGGTATCCGAATGCGCCCAATCCGCCCACGCACATGATGACGCCGTAGAAAAACATCAGGGTATCCCACTCGGCCCGTTGCAGATTATCGAAAATATCGAAAGTATTCTTATTGCTGGCGTGTTCGCCCTCATGCACGGCTTCGACGCCCAGCGGGGTCGCTTCGACTTTTTCCAGTTCATGGCCCCTGGCGATCCGCACATCGCGCCGTGCCAGGTACCAGCCGTAAAGCTTCAGAAATCCAAGGCCGGTCATCATGCCAACCACCGGTGGAAGGTGCAGCACATTGTGCATCGAGACGGCCATGGCGATCGTGGCGATGAAAAGGCCAACCACAACCCAGGCGCCATACTGAAGCTCCGCCTTGTCGGTAACCGCTTCGGGTTGCTCCTTGCCCACGGCGAAACTGAGAATGGCCGCAGTGACCACCCAGTTCACAACCGATGGAATGAACAGGGCAAAAAACTGTTGAAACTGGACCACCCCCTTTTGCCAGACCATCAGGGTCGTGATGTCGCCAAACGGGCTGAAGGCGCCGCCTGCATTGGCGGACACCACGATGTTGATGCAGGCGATAGCAACGAATTTTTTGTTGCTTCCTCCCACAGCAACTACCACGGCCGCCATCAGCAGGGCGGTGGTTAGATTATCCGCGATGGGTGACATCACGAACGCAAGACCACCGGTAATCCAGAATATTTTCCTCAGTGAAAATCCCTGGGTAACCAGCCAAACCCTCAACACATCGAACACGCCACGCTCTTCCATCGTATTGATGAAAGTCATCGCGGCCAACAGGAACAGGAACAACTCGACGAATTCCAGTAAATCCCCACGAATTTCGATGTGGGCGCGGTCCAGATCACCGGCCTGCTGGAATGCAATCGCCACCAGGACCCAGATCAGGCCCGCAGCCACGATCACCGGTTTGGATTTCCTCATGTGCAGGACTTCTTCACCGATCACCAGGGAATAGGCGGCGACAAAAATCACCAGGGAAAGGATGCCGGCCCAGTGCCCGGTCAGGTCGACCATTTCCAGCGCGCCCTCGGTCGCGGCCAGCGCCAGTGCGGGCAAAAAGAGGACAAAAAGGCTGAGGCCCACTGCACGAAGCAGGAGCCGGTTCTTGCGAGAATCGTTCATGTCATGGGTCCAGAGTGAATCTGAACGTCATATCTTTGATGCTGGGCGGCGGTGCGTCAAGTGAATCCGGCCAACCTGTCCAGAGTCCAGAAGGCAGCCATCGAGCCAATCGCATACACCGGCACCCGCCAGGCCCACTGCGGCCAGTTGATCAATTTCAGCGCTGACCATACCAACAGCACCGCTCCGATAAACACCAGTTGACCGGCTTCGACCCCCAGGTTGAAGAACAACAGGGCCATGGGAATGGCATGCTCAGGCAGGCCGATCTCGCTCAGTGCGCCGGCGAAGCCGAATCCGTGCAACAGGCCGAAGGTGAACGCAACCAGCCAGGGCCAGCGGCGGGTGATCCCAGGCCTCCCCTGGCGCCAGTGAACGATTTCCATGGCGACGAAAAGGATGCTGAGTGCAATGACCGCTTCGACCGGACTTTGGGGAATGTGCACCCAGCCCAGCGTGGCGGCCGCCAGCGTCAAGCTGTGAGCCAGTGTGAAAGACGTTATGGTCCAGATCAGCTTGCGAGTGTTCGGAACCAGTATCAATAGCGCCAGCACAAACAGGAGGTGGTCGATGCCCTTCAGAATGTGCTCGATTCCAAGCATGGAGTAGGTAGCAGCCACCTCGGCCAGTGACTCCGAGTCGCTGACTTCAAATCCGGGATTCGCCGGTGTCAGACGCTCCACCTGGGTCGTGCCGTCGAGCCGTTCGAACCGGGCCAGTGCATCGATGACGGTAGATGACAAGCCGGTAATCACGACGCGGTCTCCAGTAATTCCACCGGGGCAATGTGCGGACCAGCGCTCGATGTAGGTTCCGCCTTCCTGCCAGGCCAGCGGTGAATCGGATTTCTTGCAATGGCGGGGCATTTCGACATAAACACCCAGACGCAAGTCGCCCCTCGCCGGCACGCGCCAGAGCAGTTCGAACTGTTCTGCCGTGGTCTGCTGAATGCGCAGATAGGCCGGGCGTACTTCGTGCGATTCAACGGAAACCGAAAACAGAAGTGCCGTGAGAATGATCAGGACTGACCTTTTCATGGGCTGCCGGCGGGCTCCTCGATCAGCAGGCTTTCGATATCGATGGTGTAGCTCTCAGCGAGGCGTTCATACAAACCATCAACGGATTCAGTACGCCGCTTACTCAGCCAATCCCTTTGGACGGCGTCGCGCACCTCTTCGAGTTCGGGTACACGACCTGCCTCACGCTGTTGAATGAATACCAGGTGCAGCCCGAAGCCGGATTCGACCGGACCCGCCCAGCTGCCCGTTTCAATGCCTTTCAATCCATCGGTAAAAACCGTGCCGAACAGGCGCGCAATTTCACTTTCACGCAGGTCGCTCAGCTGGGCGGGCAATGGCAGAGGGTCGCCGATGCTGTCGAAATCCTGTTCCAACCCATCCGGCTGAATCCGCTCTAATAAATCCAGCGCATCCTGCATGGCCGCATCGCCCCGACGATCTGTGCTGAAATAGACTTGGCGCAATGTCAGGCGCGGCTCGATCATGAAGTCTTCGGCATGTTCATCCAGATAGCTGAAGAGTTGTTCCTCTGTAGGTGCGACGAGCGACGCCACGTCTTCGGCCAGCAGCTCCAGTTTCTGCCGCAAGCGCCGGCGGATCACGATGTCGTCCTGGTCCAGACCCATCTTTTTACTTTCACGATAGGCAATTTCCTGCCTGAGGTAATCCTTCAGCAGGCCCTGGAATTCCTGCGGCGTCGGCGGACGCTGCCAGGTACGTGAGAAGGTATTCAGGAGGTTTTCCTGCTGACCCCGACTGATGAAGATTTCATCCGGGGCACTGCCTTTCACGGCCAGCCAGCTATAGGCGAAAAATATGATTCCCCCCAGCAGGAGGAAATGGACCAGCGGCTCTTTCAACCACTTTGACATGTGCAAAAACTCCACGATAAAAAAAGCCGGCGCGGATCACTCCGGGCCGGCCGCATAGTATGCCTCATTCAGTGCTGTAATGCGTCCGCCACGCGCCTCAGGCGTGCACCAGCTTCACCGCCGACTTCCTCCATCACCGGGTCACCGGCCAGTCCGCCTGCCTGCATCATGGCGGCCGGATCGACAATGCGCACCAGCGTGTGGTCCCCGACCTCCTCTACAATCACGTTGCAGGGTAACATCAGGCCGGCATCCGGACGATTGCTCAGCGCCTTATGGGCCAGGGGCGGATTGCAGGCGCCGAGAATACTGTAGTTCCTGAAGTCGACATCCAACTTGGCTTTCAGCGTGTCATGCACATCGATCCGGGTCAGGACGCCGAATCCCTCCTCTTGCAACGCATCAATCACGCGCTCCACCGCCTCGGCGTAAGATGCGTTCACAATTACTTCAAAAGCCATTCCAGACATTTCCGAACCCTCGTATTAGAAATAGTTAATATGACAATTATGAGGGCAGATCGCCGGGAGTCAATGACCCGGGACAGTTATTGAACACCCTGTTCCTGGCGCTGCTCGACCCGCTGAACCTGGCGGATGACGCTCATGCGGTAGGCCACGTAGTATTTGAGGATGTTGGACACGTACTGCACGGTTTCACGCCCGGTCTCCCTGGCGGAGATCACTTCCACGTTATCGAACCAAACGTTGGGATCGTAGCCCTGCTTTGCCGCCTTGTTGCGCAGGTTCCTGATGCGCGCCGGGCCGGCATTGTAGGCAGCAAGTGCAAATAGTGTCTGATTGAAGGAATCTATCGCGGGATCATTGAAATACCGTTCCCTGATGAAATTCAGGTATCTCACGCCGGCGTGGATATTGTTCTCTACGGTCGTGATATCCGGGATGCCGACGTTAGGGTCAGCGGCGGTGCTGGGCAGAAGCTGCATGATCCCTATGGCGCCGGCGTGGCTGCGCGCGCTCTGGTCGAGGCGTGATTCCTGGTACCCCTGCGCAGCGACGATCAGGAAATCGAATCCGTACTGATTCCCGTACTTCTCAAAAACGCTGATCACGCCTTCGAAGCGTTCGAAGTCATTGGCCGACAGGGCGTTGCTGGCCCAGTCGAAATCCCTGAAGTAGCGGTTGATCAGAATATTTCCCTTCAGGGTACCCTGCCGGTGCGATTTCAGGAACCTGTTCAGCTCGGCCTGCAGCTTCGGGCTGTTCTTGCGCATGGCGAAACCCATCTGCCCGCCCTCGCGGAAGACGATGTCTTTGCGCACAACCAGGTTGTCGAACACATCAGACCAGATTTCCGCCTTGTAGTCGTCGACCACCGCCCAGTCGAGCAGGCCGGCGTTCACCATTTCCAGCAGATC
Source organism: uncultured Lysobacterales bacterium (assembly GCA_937924405.1). Taxonomy (GTDB): domain Bacteria; phylum Pseudomonadota; class Gammaproteobacteria; order Xanthomonadales; family SZUA-36; genus JAHEFT01. The sequence goes on along the minus strand of CALDVW010000006.1, from coordinate 36,321 downwards.
CTCGTCCTCGAGGAATTCAGAGATGTCGTTGATCGACATTTCCGCCCTTCCCTCCCACCAGAACCGATCGCTCAATGCATCCAGGCTCACACGATAACTGCTGGACGCCCGCACGAAAATCTCGCGCCCGGAAAGGTCTTCGATCGAATTGACCGCCGGAGCGGACGGACCGGTCACCAGTATTTCGGAAAGCGGCCGGGTGACCGGGTTGGTGAAGTCGATCAACTCCTGGCGTTCCGGGGTGATCGTCAAACTGGCGGCCGCTATGTCCCCGCGGCCTGCGAGCAGCCCGGGGATCAGCTCGTCCCGGGCAACCGGCATGAATACCACGTGCACCCTCAAGTGCTTTTTCCCCAACCGCTTGTTGACCTGTTCTTCGAACAGTTTGAACAATTCGTAGGTGATTCCCTTTTCTTCAGGCCCATCCAGAAAATAGCGCCCGAGGCCGTAAACCGTCAGGACCCGGATGACGCGCCGTTCTTCCATGCCATCGAGATCCCCGGTCCATGGCCTGGAGAGCCCTGGAATGTCGAGGTCCTGCTGCAGTTGCTCCAGCGATTGCCGTGCGGCCGGGGCTGCGGCAGGTTCAGGTGCTACGGCTTGCGGCGAAATTTCCGCGTTTTCAGCCTGGCTCACCGTTTCCGGCACGGAAGAATCTTCAGCCACTGTCGATTCAGCGGTGCCGGATTCACCGCAGGCAGCGAGCACCAGGCCAGCCGCCAGAAACAGGATTTTTTTGTTCATGGCTCGAATGGTAATCTCAAACCAATTCCTGTTCTGATCGAATTTTGAGCAACTGATTCGCTTCGTCGCAAAATAATTTTTACGGAAAAATGACAGTGTTTTTTAAATTCAGCAACTTGCAATTTTCGCGTGAGATTGATCTTGAAAGAACGCTCATAAACTCACGTAAATCTCCGTTGACAACCTTCCCTCGCGAGAGTAATTTAAATCCCCCGTTAGATGAAACCTACCTGCCGGACGGCCGACCCGCCGGAAGGCACCAAGGAAGGCAACGGACAACGGATAAGTGTTCACATGGTACTGAACACGTCGCCCGGACCGGGCTCTGTAAAAAGCCGGTCGTGCCATTGAAGGGTGACTCGAAAGGGAGACGCGATCCCTTGAGATAGACGCCAGGAGGCGCAAGCCTCACCAGGTCATAGACCGGAAACAGCTTAGGCTGGTGAAGGTCGAAAGATCGGAAGCAGCTTCGGCAGCGGAAGATCGGGGTCAGAAAGAGCTTCGGCTCTGGAAGATCCGGACCGGAAGCAGCTTCGGCAGCGGAAGGTCCAGAGTTCGGAAGGCGCAAGCCGGAAGAGCCGACAGGCAGAAGGAGCGCAAGTTCCGGAAGCCGACGACGAAACGGGCGCAACCCTGTGGAATCGGAAGACCGAAAGACGTCGAGAAATAAGGCGGGAGTAGAAGTCCCGCGACCGGAGCCCAGGGGCAGAGAACTGAGGAACCGGACGGAGTTGGAAAGGCCTAGGCGGATCTGCAGTCCACCATAAGCGGAGTTCCGATACTTCTACACGAGAGAGGAGGCTTACGCCTCCTCTCTTTTTTTTTCACTCCTCAATTCATTCCCATTCGTAATACAATTGTCCTCCACGCCCAACCGGGAACAACATGGAAGACACAGCAACATCAGGCAGCCATAGCGATGCACCCATCATCCGGATCAGGGATCTGGTGTTCCGTCGTGGCCGGCGGACCATACTCGACGGCGTCAGCATGAATATCCGTCGCGGTTCCATCGTTGCATTCATGGGGCCCAGTGGCGTGGGAAAAACTACCATACTCAGGCTGATTTCAGGTCAGCTGCAACCTGATGAAGGCAGTATCGAGATCAATGGCCGGCAGATCTCATCCATGCCCTGGCGGGAATTGAAGAGGTTTCGGCGCAATATCGGAGTTCTGTTACAGGATGGTGCACTCTTCACCGATCTGACGGTATTCGAAAATATCGCCACTCCGGTCCGTGAGCATACAGAGCTTCCAGAACCCCTGGTTCGCCGCCTGGTAATGAGCAAGCTCAATGCGGTTGGACTCGGAGGTATCGAAGACCGGATGCCGCATGAATTATCCGGCGGCATGGCGCGCCGTGTGGCATTCGCCCGGGCCGTGGTGCTCGACCCGGCCATCATGCTCTACGACGAACCTATGACCGGCCTGGATCCAATCGCCGTTTCGACCGTGCGGACCCTGATGCGGGAGACCAACGATGCGCTGGGCCTGACCAGTATCGTGGTAACGCACAATGTGAACCAGATGAGCCAACTCGTCGACTATTGCTACATTATCGCTTCAGGAAGAATAGCCGGAGAAGGGCCTCCCGGGGAGTTGAAAAACAGCAGTCAACCCAGTGTGGACCAGTTCATGAACGGTAAAGTCGAGGGGCCTATTCCATTTCATTATCAACCGCCGGACACGCCCTGGGGTCTGCTCGACTGACATGGCCTCAGCAGAGACGACATTGAACAGGCTGACAGGCCCGGTGCGGGAAGCGGGGCAATGCCTGATGTTCCTTTTCCGCATGCTCGCCGGAATCCGGCTAAACCTCTCCGTGATCCAGGCGATCTTGCAGCAAACCTACCTGATCGGCGCCCGGTCGCTGGTCATCATCATGATTTGCGGATTTTTCGTCGGCATGGTCCTCTCTCTGCAAGCCATCAATGCCCTTGAGCAGTTCGGTGCCTCCGACCAGGTCAGCTTGCTGGTTGGAAAATCACTTTTTCGCGAGCTGGGCCCGGTGTTGACCGCGTTGCTGTTTGCCGGCCGGGCCGGCACCTCGGTGACAGCCGAAATCGGCTTGATGAAGGCCACCAACCAGATTGAAGCAATGGAATTGATGGCCATTGATCCGGTCCAGCGAATCGCCCTGCCCCGCTTCATGGCAGGTGTTATTTCTGTACCGCTGTTGACAGCCATGTTCAATGCATTGGCCATTCTCGGCAGCGTTGTTTTTTCCATCGGCGTAATGGATCTTGACTCCGGAATTTACTGGAGCAAACTGCAGACCGGAATATATTTTTACAAGGACTTTGTCGGAGGCTTATGGAAGAGCCTGGTATTTGGCGGAGTCGTCAGCCTGGTCGCGGTTTACTTCGGCTATTCTGCCAGGCCTACCGGTGAGGGTGTGGGTACCGCGACAACCAACACGGTCGTCCTGAGCTCCGTGCTGATCCTGATTTTCGACTTCATCATGACGTCATTCCTGACTTGAGGTAAAAAAATGCGCGCAAACTATAAAGTTGAACTCGCATCCGGAATATTTCTGCTACTGGGTATCGCGGCCCTGGTCTGGCTGGCGACACGCGCCACCGACTATGGGCAGGATATCGGCAAGGAAACCTACGCCATAACCGCCCGTTTCGCCAATGTCGGCGATTTACGCGATCGCGCCCCGGTCAAAATTGGCGGTGTTACCGTGGGTATGGTTGAATCTATCTCGCTGGATCCTGTCTCATTTGAAGCGGTGGTGCACATGAACCTGGCTTCCAGGTTTAATGAAATACCCTCTGATACCGGCGCCTCGGTACTGACGTCAGGCGTATTGGGGGACCGTTACATCGGATTGGAACCGGGCGGCGCACCGGACATGCTGGAAGAGGGCGACGAAATTTTTATCACACAGTCGGCACTTGTACTCGAGCAGATTATTGGCAAATACCTGTTCAACACCAATGAAGACAAACAGGAATAGTGGACGAAAAAGAATGAGGAAGTTGCTCTACACATTGCTGGTGCTGATTCTGTCCGGGGGCAATTTCGCCTGGGCGCAGGAGGCCGATCAAAGAGACCCGCAGCAAATTGTCGGAGACGCCATCACCCACACCCTGGCCACGCTGGAAGAACGCCGCGAGGAATTCGCCGCAGACCCTGCAACCCTCAGGCCCCTGGTGCGTGAAGACCTCCTTCCCTTGCTGGATCTTGAGTATTCCGCCCGTTTGATACTGGGTAAAGCCGGGCGGGGTATCAGCCCCGAACAATTGGCAGCCTTTGCGGAAGCCATGAGCAATGTGCTGGTCAACCGCTATTCTGATGGCCTGCTCAGATTCAGATCTGATGAACAGGTGGAAGTGCTACCGGCAAAAGGCAAAAACACTGACAAGTTGACCCGGGTCCGGACTCGAATCAAACTTGAAAATGGAGGCTTTGCCCCGGTGGACTATGCATTCCACAAAACCGACCAGGGGTGGAAAGCATTCGATGTGACCGTGGAAGGCATTTCCTATGTGATCACTTTCCGTAACCAGATTTCCCCACGGGTCCAGGCTGATGGAATTGATAAAGTCACCGCAGACATCACGGCCGGAAATCTGAAAATCGATGAGTGAAAATTGTAGTATCGAGGTGGCAGAAGATGGATGCGCCTACCTTTCAGGTGAGCTCACGTTCGAATCCACGCCGGATTTGTACCGTCAGGCAGAAGCCATAATTCGCGAAAATGATTCCATCCGGGCGATCGACCTTGCCGGGATCACCCGCGTTGACAGTGCGGGCCTGGCCCTGATGCTCGAATGGCAGGCAATCCGGACCGCAAACGGCCAGAAATTACAATTCAGCAAAGCCCCGGTCAGCCTGCTCAGCCTGGCGCAGCTCTGTGAAGCGGCTGATCTGCTAAGCATGACGGCGAGAACTCCGGTCAAATGAAGCAGGTACGAGCCCGGCTGATAATACTTGTCCTGTCACTTGGTGGCGTTGTGACGGGCTGCTCCAGCCAACCCGTTACGCTGACCGATCCGGAACGCGACCCCTGGGAGGCCTATAACCGGAAAATCCATGCATTCAACATGGGATTTGACCGTGCCATTTTCAGGCCGGTGGCCAAGGGCTATGACGTGATCATGCCGGATGCCCCACAGCGCGGGGTCAGAAATTTCTTCAGGAACCTCGCCTACCCCGTTACATTCCTCAACCTGATACTGCAGGGCAAGTTCGAAGATTCCCTGACCGCGACCGGCAGGTTCCTGGCGAACTCTACTTTTGGTGTTCTGGGATTTTTCGATGTCGCCACCAAGGCGGATATCCCCAAATTCGACGAGGACATGGGCCAGACACTTGCCGTCTGGGGATGGAAGGACAGCCGCTACCTGGTGATGCCTTTTTTCGGCCCTTACACCGCAAGGGATTTCCTGGGCCGCGGCTTTTACGGCTATTTTCATCCGATCAGTTACGTTGCGCGTGAATACAACAACTATGTACCGCTGGTTGTTGACCTGATTACGTTACGCGCCGAGTTGTTACCCTTTCAGGAAGAAATGGAATCAGCCGCCGATCCCTACGTCCTGATTCGGGATGTCTGGTTGCAGAATCGCCAATATAAAATTTATGACGGAGATCCGCCTGCACCTGACTATGACGCGCTGCTAGAGGAGTATTGAGTAATCGGCTAAGCTGAGTAGCCGTGGCTACCCAGAAATCAAAGCCGGTTTCGATTTTCCTTTCGTTGACCCTTTTGTTGGCATCGACGGCCTGTGACCTGCAACCGGAAGACGGAGACTCAGCCAACGCTTTCACCACCTACCGGCATTCGATGGACGGGGCGCCAAGCAGCCTCGACCCGGTCCATGCGTCCAATATCTATTCCAATTTCCTGGTGGTAAACCTGTTCGACACGCTCTATCGCTATAAATACCTGGCCCGCCCCTATCAACTGGAACCCAACCTGGCTGAAGGCCTGCCGCTGATCTCCGCCGATGGGCTGATTTACACCATACGTATCAAACCGGGCGTTCATTTTATCGATGACCCTTCGTTTCCGGACTCAAAGGGCCGTGCTGTCCGGGCAGAGGACTTCGTTTATTCCATCAAAAGGCAATTTGATCCTGAAATGCGTGCCCAGGGCAGCTGGCTCTGGCAGGGCAGAATCGTTGGTCTGGATGAATGGAAAAAGAACGGTGCGGATTACGGCCAGGAGGTTTCCGGATTACGCGCTCTGGATGACCGGACTATCCAGATACAATTGATAGCGCCGTTCCCTCAGCTCACTCACACGTTGGTCCAGGGCCATTCAGCCATAGTCCCCAGGGAGGCCGTGGACCACTACGGGCAGGAATTTGCGATTCACCCGGTCGGTTCAGGGCCTTACCGCTTGCAGTCGTTCAACAACGCGAGCGCAGTGCTGGTCAGAAACACGCGCTTTAGGCAAGAGCCTTTCAGCCTGGCGGCCGAGGGGTTTGACCCTGCCACCCAGTCCGGGCTCGGCCTGGAACCGCTCGAGGGCCGGATGGCCCCATTTACTGACCGGATTGAAATCGAGTTCATAGCAGAAGACGCCGCCCGCTGGAATGCATTCGTGGCCGGTGAACTGGATTTCGTAAAAGTGCCGGTCACGCAGTTTGACCAGGTTCTGGCAAACCGTAATCCGCCGTCTCTGGTGCCCCTGATGGCCGAAAAATACCGGCTCATTGCCAACATGGAGTCAGGGTTCGTTCACACCGATTTCAACATGGATGACGAGAGAATTGGTTACCACCCCGACCCGGACCGGGATGCCCGCAATAAGGCTTTGCGGTGCGCGATCATAAAGGCCTTTGACTGGCACAAGAGAAACGAGATTTTTTATTACGGAATCGGCAGGGTATTCGCGGGGATCATACCGCCGGTTTCACCCGAGTTCGATACAGAGCAGGACCAGGATTTGATCAGCCGCGACCTGGACGGCGCACAAGAATTGCTGAGCAGTCACGGTTGGAATGCAAGCAACCTTCCGGTTCTGGAATATGGATTTGCCGCCGGCGTTACCGATCGTCAGATGTTCGAACAATTCAGAAGTTTCATGACGGACATCGGTTATCCGGCGGAGAAAATCAGGCCCCTGACCTTCGCGACTTATGGTGATTACGCCAGGGCCTATCTGAACCGGGAAGTCATGTTGGCGACCATCGGCTGGACCATGGATTACCCCGATGCGGAAAATACGATCCAATTGTTTTTCGGACCAAACGCTGCACCCGGGACGAACAGTGCGAACTACAACAACACTGAGTTCAATCGCCTCTACCGCGCCAGTTCCACAATGCAGCCCTCACCGATGCGCACAGCCATGTACCGTAATATGAACCGGATTCTGATCAGCGACTGTGCGACCATCAGCGGAATATCCCGTACCCTGATCCTGGTTTGGAATCGCGATCTTGCCATGTTGCCGGACCGCTCATTTGTTGGCGGGTTCTTTTTCCGCTTCGTGGAAACCAACGCGCCCAGCGCCGGGGACGGGACTGATTAGTGCAGTACGCGCTGCATAAAATCCTGCACGGCATGCTGCTCATTCTGGGCGTAACGCTGATCAGTTTCATGTTGATGGTCTGGTTCGGGCCGGACCAGACCTATACGCTGATCGGAAAAAACGCGACAGTGGAACAGATTGAAGAGGTGCGCAGCCAACTGGGTTACGACCAGCCTTTTTTGAAGCGATACACCGACTACCTGGTGGAACTGTTCACTCTCGACCTCGGCGCCTCCCATTCGTCCGGCGAACAGGTCGGCAGCATCCTGAAAAGAACCATTCCGGTTTCACTGGCGCTGATGATTCCCGGATTTGTGCTCGGCAACCTGGTTGGGATTGCTTTGGGCCTGGTGGCGGTACAACACCGCGGGCAATGGATTGACCGGCTGATTACCGGATTCTCAGTGACCGGCATGAGCCTCAGCTTCCTGATCATCATCATCGCCCTGCAGGTTCTTCTAAGCACGCCTTTCGGCGTCAACCTGTTTCCGGTTCGGGGCTGGCAGGTAACGGGCCTTGGATCCTACCTGCAATTTGTCACTGTACCTACGATTTCGCTGATTCTGGTGACGGTGGGCTACAACACACGTTTTTACCGGGCCGTTTTCGTCGAAGAATCCGGCAAGGATCACATTCGCACTGCCCGGGCCTATGGCGCGTCACCGGCCACCATACTTTGGAAGCACATTCTGAAAAACAGCATGATTCCGATCATTACACGCTTCATGTTTTCCATTCCCCTGGTGGTTATCTCCGGAAGCCTGCTGATCGAGAGCTATTTTGGAATTCCGGGGGTAGGCAAGATTACATTCGACGCCATTACCAACGGTGACCAGCCGGTTCTGAAGGCTGTGGTGGGCTTAACGGCTGTCTCCTTTGTAGTCATCCAGGTGCTGACCGACATGATGTACAAGCTGGTTGACCCGAGGATTGCGTGATGGGTCCCGGGCGTTTATGGAGTCAATTACGCAACGACCGGGCCGGCCTGGCGGGACTGCTGATTGTCTCATTGTTTTTCCTGGTCGCGGCAGGTGTCTGGGCGGGCTGGCTGGGGCAGAACTGGTCCGCAGCCAATGGAGGGCGCTGGGAATCAGCCAGTGCTGAATACTGGTTTGGGACAAACATCCTGGGGCAGGACATTTTTCAGCGCTCGATCTACAGCATCCGCACGGCTTTCGAAATCGGCCTGGTGGTGGCGCTGGCCTCGACCGTGCTGGGCGCAATCCTCGGCGCCCTGGCGGGCTGGTACCACGGGACCTGGATGGATGGGGCCATCCTTTGGCTCAAAGGCGTGCTGGATTCGATTCCTTTCTATCTCCTCGTTGCCGCCGTAGCCTTTGCACTGCATGGAAAACCCTGGGCGATGCACGTGGCCATGATCGCCACGTTCTGGACCACCACGGGCCGATTGGTGCGGGCCGAAGTGATGAAAATCAAATCCCGAGAATTCATCGCAGCGTCACAGGCCATCGGTTTACCGGACCTGCTCATCCTGTCACGCCATGTGCTCCCCAACACGCTTCACATCCTGTTGATTCAGGTCAGCATCACATTCGTGGCAGCTATCAAGACCGAAGTGATCCTCAGTTTTCTCGGCCTGGGTATCCAGGACGGAGTCAGCTGGGGCTTGATGCTGGCTGAGAGCACCCAGGAAGTATTGGCCGGGCATTTCAATAATTTCATGGCCGCTTCACTCATGTTGTTTGTTCTGTTGCTGGGATTCAATCTGTTCGCCGATGCGCTACAGGATGCATTCGATCCAAAGCAGGTGACCCTGTGAAACAGGCTGCCTTATCCGTACACAAGCTGAATGTATCGGTCCGGTCCGCAAGCGGAACGGTCAACGTGGTTAAGTCGGTCAGTTTCGATCTGGCAGCCGGCGAGGTGCTGGCGCTGGTGGGCGAATCGGGTTGTGGTAAGACCAAGACTGCCGAAGCCATCATGAGATTGATTCCACACGATATCGGGCAAGCACAGGCGGATACGATCGAGTTGAACGGCGTAAACCTGGAAGCGCTGCCGGAGAAACGGATGCGTGACATCAGGGGGCGGAAAATCTCGATGGTTTTCCAGGAGCCTCTGACCGCGCTCGACCCGGTTTTTACGATCGGGAGCCAGCTTTCTTCGGTCTACCGGCGTCACCGCGGACAATCAAAGCGGAAGGCGCGCGCTTCGTCTGTTGATATGCTGGACCGGGTAGGCATTGCCGATTCCAGGCGGATCATGAAAACCTACCCGCACCAACTGTCGGGGGGAATGCGGCAGCGAGTGATGGTCTCAATGGCCATGGCCTGCCAGCCGCGAGTCCTGATCGCGGATGAACCGACCACGGCCCTGGATGTGACTACCCAGGCCCAGGTGCTTTCGCAGCTGGTCGGGCTGGGCCATGAATCCGGCACTTCCATCCTGTTGATTACTCATGATCTCGGCATCGTTGCGCAATATTGTGATCGTGCAATGGTCATGCTTCACGGGCAGATAGTCGAAGAGGCCGGGGTCACTGAGCTGTTTAGCCGACCCCAGCATCCGTATACCCGGGAACTGCTGGCCGCGTGCCCAGGTGCAGCAGTCTTGTGAACCGGGAGAACTCCAGCTTGCTGAGCGTCCGCGATCTCGTGGTCCGTTACCGGACCGGAAAACATCGCGGCGCTGAACTCACCGCTGTCCGGAATGTCAGCCTGGAGATCGAAGCCGGGAATATTTTTGCCCTGGTGGGCGAATCCGGGTCCGGTAAATCTTCGCTGGCGCAAACAATCCTCCGGCCGCGAACAGCGGAATCCGGAAGCGTTCTGTTCCACGGCGAAGACCTGGCCAACATCAGCAAATCGGGAATGAAAAAAGCAAGAAAAAACATACAGATTGTTTTCCAGGACCCACTGGCTTCCCTGAGCCCCAGGCGGACCGTTCTGCAGACATTGACAGAACCACTGAACCACTTTCGCATAGGTGCGGCAGCCGACCGGGAGAGTAGAGCCATTGCCATGCTGGAGACGGTCGGCCTGACTGCCGAAGACGGTAATCGTTATCCACATGCCTTGTCCGGGGGGCAGCGGCAACGGGTTGCACTGGCCCGTGCACTGGTCGTTGAACCCGAGCTGATCATCGCCGACGAACCGCTGTCTTCTCTGGACGTGCGGGTCCAGGCGAAGATCCTCGATTTGATCAGCGACCTGCGCGACAAGCTGAGCGTAGCGTTCCTGTTCGTGTCGCATGATCTTTCCGTTGTCCGCCAGTTAGCGGATACCGTGGCCGTGATGTATCTCGGCCGGATCGTAGAGTGCGCCCCTGCCGGAGAAGTATTTTCCCGGCCGGCGCATCCCTATACCCGGTCCCTGCTGAATGCCGTGGCGGCCCCGGACCCCCGGCGTCCTGCGCCGGTCGTATTGAAAGGCGAACCACCATCACCCTTGACTCCACCTACCGGCTGCGTGTTTCATAAGCGTTGTACAGAAATGATTGAGCCGTGTTCGTCAGTAGTGCCGGAGGAAATTGAGTTGGGCGAGCCGGACGGCTACCCTCCTAAAAGTAAGGGTGCGATCAACGCGAACCACCGGGTGAGGTGTTTATTATGGAGAACTCCAAACGCATAGGGAGCAGAGTCTGGGCGCGAGCCTTCGCGCTGGCACTCGCGGTTGTTATCTGTTGTGTATCCTGCGGGCCGCAGGTGATTAGCGGACGTCCCCCCTTTATCCGCATCTCCGGTATGAGCCTGGTGGATGAAAAACTTTCCGCTGATTTTGACATCAGCAACCAGAATGGTGTGCCGATGACGATCAGCATGATCGACATCAGGGTCAGAATCAACGATGTGGAACTCACCCGTGAAAACCGTGAATTCCATCTTGCCATCAGTGCAAACTCTACTGAAGAAGTACACGTGGAAGAACTACCGGATGATTTCACTCGAAACCTGCTCAACTCCCTGGGTAGTGGTGAACTGAAAAGCCTGGCTTTCGATCTGGATGGCAGGGTCAATACCGTGGAAGATGGCTACCTCTCGTTCGAGCAGAAAGGCTACCTGTACCCGGTTCCCGGAAAACCCGGGTTTTTCAGATCAGCAGTCACGCAGTCCAGGGAGTTAAGGCGCGAGGAGGACTTCTGAAGCCGCCCGCGTTTCATTGACGCAAGACCAAGGGCGTTTTAGGCTACCTGTGATGGCGGCGTAAGGCCTGGAGAACATCATGTCCATGGAAATTACTTTCGAACTCAGCGACGACGACCTGGCGCATTTCAGAAAGGTCATGTTGAATGCACGGGAAAAAGCGGGTGACCTTGACGAAGCAACGGTCATCGAGAATGCGCGCAAGCTCCTGCACGAAATCTCGCATTCTGAAACTTCGGATTTCATCCGCGAACGGATGAACCGGCTCGAAACGCTGATCGGTATGGTCGTGGACAACGGCTGGGGCATGGAGAATGAAGACCGCAAGCGCGTGTCGGAAGCGCTCGCCTATTTCTCCGAACCCGAGGATCTGATCCCGGATGACATTCCGGGGCTGGGTTTTCTGGACGATGCCATCATGATCGAGATGGTCTGCAGGGAACTCAAGCATGAAGTCCAGGCTTATCGTGATTTTTGCGTGTTCCGTGCCGCCGAATCCAATCGTCTGGGCCAGGAAACCGTGCATACCGAAAAATCCGATTGGCTTGAGGAACGTCGTAAACAATTGCATTCCCGGATGCGCCGCCGCCGCTCCAGGGGGAAAGGCAGCGGCGGAGGCTCATCTCCTTTCTCGCTATTCTGATGTCGCAACACCCTGCCGATACCAGCTTCTACCGGATTCTGGTAGCGATAGAAACAGATGCAACCCGCTATTATGGGCCGAGGGCCAGGCGCCCGGGCTTGTTGGGACCGACGGACTCCGAGACCCTTCTGGCGCACCTCGCCACCGATCTGAAATCTCTGTTACCTGATATTTCCAGCTGCACCCTGATTACCGCAGGCGCCCTGTTTGACCAGACCCAGGTGCTGAGGCCGGGCTACCCCATATTCGGAGCGCTCGAGTCAGTTTCCACCGGCGACACCGGCAACTTCAAGGCGGGGCTTGTCAGCATCGGTGCTGCAGACGGTTCCATGCCGCTGGATGAACTGCAGCCACTGGAAGAGATCCCGCTCGGCTTGCTGCAATTACTCCCGGTGGTGGTACACGGGCCATCCGACCTCGTATCTGATGTTGGCCAGGCCATGGAATACCGCTTTATGGAAGAAGGGCAGCTATCCGCCCATTCGGCCGCCTGGCTGGAAAGCGCCTTCGGCATCCGCATCAATCACGCCCGGTGGATGACGCTGACTGACCTGAACGCCATGCTGCAAATGCAGCTCGAACATTTCGGTTTTTTCCCGATGTGGGAGTTGCTGGATGCGGCCCTGACCGACCGCAGGGATTCGTTATTGGTCAAATCCCCCGGTGGCATGGAATTTGAGTGGAAAGACGGCGCGGTTCACACTCTGTACGAGACTTTTGATTATTGGGCAACCGCCGGAAGCGGGTCGCAGTGTATCGCAACGCGCCAGGCGCTGGCGGAAGGTTATGGCGCCTGGACGCGGGAAGTCAGGCAGTACCTGACCACGTTGCGGGCACATGGTCTGGAAGTGGTCTTTCACCTGCCCGACGACGAACAACCGCTGGCAGGATCTTTTTTCGCTGAACCGAGCGGCACGACCCAGGGTGGCGGCGACGCAACCATAACGGAACACAGCTACGGAGAGCTCGGCACGATTGCCATAACGTCCGTCAACGGAGATTGCATCGAGAACTATTACCCCCTGTGCCCGCAAGGCCTGAACGATGTGCATTCCTACCTGAGAGAGCACCTGCCGGGGACGCAAACCGTCGCCTTTCCCGGCAGCATTCTCTATGACGAAAAAACACGCAGGTTGGTGCCCGATTCCAGTACCCACCCACCATCGAACTGAAATCATGAACGATGAATATCACAACGAACTGGTTTTCGTTGAAAGTTCACCTATTCATGGCCGTGGTCTGTTTGCTGCCCGCGCCCTGGCTGCCGGGCAATTGATCGGCATTTACCGGGGCCCCGTGGTGGAAGAAGACGGCGCCCACGTGCTCTGGATTGAAAACGACGAGGGTGATGGCTGGATTGGTTATGACGGCCAAAACGAAATGCGCTTCATGAATCATGCTGACCAACCCAATGCTGAAATGGATGGATTGAACTGCTATGCCCTGGAAAACATAGACCTCGGTGACGAAATTACCATCGACTATGGATGGGAATGATTCTTGATTTCGGCATTTTTAACCTCATTTATGCTGTAACCGCACCAACCGCATACCGGGTAAATGGAAAATCTTATGGAAATGACCGACGCAGTAAAAGGCAAGATCGAAAATTTTGTCAACAACCACAAGGTGGTTCTGTTCATGAAAGGAACCCGCCAGCAGCCCATGTGTGGTTTCTCCGCGAAGACTGTCGCAGCGCTCGATAGCGTGGTGCCGGATTACGTCGATGTTAATGTGCTCGACGACCCTGACATAAGGGAAGGCATAAAGGTTTATGGCAACTGGCCTACCATCCCACAACTATATATCGACGGTGAGTTGGTGGGCGGCTGCGATATCATCCTCAACATGCTCAACAGCGGTGAGCTGCACCAGCACCTGGGGCTCGATGCACCCGACCGCTCACCACCGGAAATTACGCTGACGCCAGCTGCAGCGGAGAAAATTCTCGAAGCCATGGAAGGTCATGAAGGGATTGCCCTGCACTTCCAGGTCGATGCCAACTGGGATGCGCAGTTCAACCTGGCGCCACCCCAGGGAAACGAAATTTCCAGTGAATCAGGCGGTGTCCGGGTCCTGATGGACATTGCGACCGCCCAGCGCGCCCGCGGCGCTGTCATCGACTGGGTCTCGACCATGCAGGGTGAAGGTCTCGCCATCGATCTGCCGCAAGCGCCTCCGCCAGTTAAGCAAATGACCGTACAGGAGCTGTCTGAGAAACTCAAAGCCGGTGAAATGACCCTGGTGGACGTGCGCGGGGCCGATGACCGGGCCCGCGCAGTGATCGAAGGTTCACTGGTACTGGACAAGAAAACCATGGAAGAGCTGGAAGGCTTGCCCAAAGAAACGGAACTCGCCTTTATCTGCCATCACGGCAACTCCAGCATGGGCGCCGCGGAATATTTCCGCAAGCAGGGTTTCACCCAGGTCAGCAACGTGGCCGGCGGCATTCACGCCTGGTCGATGGAGATTGATCCCTCGGTTCCCACTTACTGACAGGAGAGTGGGGTCAGAGTAAATAGTCAGAGCGCTTGATTTTCGTTTTGATTTACTCTGGCACTTTACTCTGACCCCTACTCAAATTCAGCGATGGCCGGTGCGTGGTCAGAGGGCCGTTCCTGGCGGCGCGGCTCGATGTCGATGTAGCTGGCGGTGCAGCGCTGGGCCATCGACGCCGAGGCCAGGACCAGGTCTATCCTCAGTCCCAGCTTGCGGCGGAACATGTTCATCCGGTAATCCCACCAGCTCCAGGTCCGTTCTTCCTGCTCGAACAATCTGAAGGTGTCGGTCAGCCCCAGGCCGAGAATCCTGCCCAGGGCATCCCGCTCTGGCGTGCTGCAAAGGATTTTCTCCTTCCACGCCTCCGGGTCATGAACATCCCGGTCGTCTGGGGCGATGTTGAAATCGCCGAGCACGATTACATTTTCGTGCCGTTCCATTTCCAGGGCCAGCCAGGCCGTCACCTTTTCCAGCCAGTGCAGCTTGTAGTCGAATTTCTCTGAACCCACCTCGCTGCCGTTGACCACGTAGAGGTCAATCACCCGGACATCGCCCACGGTCGCCGCCAGGATACGGCGTTGTGGATCATCCAGCCCGGGAATATCGGTCATTGGGTCGGCAGGCTGCTCGCGGCTCAGAATGGCCACGCCGTTATAGGTTTTCTGGCCGGAAAATACGCTGTGATAGCCCGCTTCCAGCAACTCCGCCGCCGGAAACCGGTCATCGGTGAGCTTGGTTTCCTGCAGGGCGAGCACATCCGGCTGGGCATAATCACTCCAGGCCAGAACATGCGGCAGGCGGACATTCAGTGAATTGACATTCCACGAGGCAATTTTGAACATGGCTTTATCTCTGCTCCTGCGGCAATCCGTAGCTTTCGAGTAGCGGCCCGGCTTCGGGGGGCCGGCCGCGGAACGCGACGAATGATTCCATCGCGGTTCGCGAAGCACCAACCGCCAGTATTTCATCCCGCAGCGCCTTACCGGTTTCCCTTCCGAACACACCGTCCTCCCTGAAGCGGCCCCAGGCGTCTGCAGCCAGTTGTTCGGCCCAGAGATAACTGTAGTAGCCGGCTGCGTATCCGCCACCAAAAATATGGCCGAAACTGTTCAGGAACCGGTTCCATTCAGGCACGGGCACCACGGCAACCTTCTCGCGAACCTGGTCCAGGACCTGCAACGGGTTTGCCGGGGTTTCCGGATCGTACTCCAGGTGCAGCCGAATGTCACAAATCGCATATTCCAGTTGCCTGACCAGGAAGAGCGCCTTGTGAAAAGTCCTTGATTTCAATAGGCGATCTTTCAGCTCATCCGGCATTGGGCTTCCGTCCTTGTAATGCCTGGCGTAGCGACCGAGGATTTCTTCCTCCCAGCACCAGTTTTCCAGCAGTTGGCTGGGAAGCTCCACTGCGTCCCATTCCACGTTGTTGAGGCCGTTGACCTGCGGCCAGTCGATACGGGTCAGCAGATGATGCAGGCAGTGCCCAAATTCATGGAACAGCGTTTGCACATCATCGTGGGTCATCAGGCAGGGTTGCTCGCCGGAAGGCGGCGCAAAGTTGCAGGTCAGGTACGCGACCGGAAGCTGACTGCCCTTCTCCAGCCTCCGGCGCGACTGGCATACGTCCATCCACGCCCCGCCCCGCTTTTCTTTGCGAACGAAAAGGTCCATGAAAAGACCGGCAAAGCGCTCTCCGGTTTGATCTTCCAGCCAGTAGAAACGAACGTCCGGGTGCCAACTGACCATCGATTCATCCCACACCATCTGGACGCCAAACACCTCCTGCGACGTGTGTAGCAGCGCCTCCAGCATCTGCTCCAGTCCAAAATAGGGCTTCAGTTCCTCGTCCGAAAGCCTGAGTTCCGCCTGGCGGAATCGCTCCGACCAGTAAGCGATATCCCAGGCTTCAAGCGGCAAGCGGGCGCCCCCACCGGCCGCAAAGTCCAGTAATTCCCGGTACTGCTTTTGTGCAGCCGTGCGGGCACGGCCGGCCAGGCCGTTGAGAAAAGAAAGAATGGACTCCGGAGTATCGGCCATTCTGCGCGCCAGGGCATACTCAACGTAATTTTCAAAACCCAGCAATTTGGCCAGGCGGTGCCTGAGAGAGAGCATCTCCTCAATGAGAAGCATATTGTCCCATTGTCCCGCTGCCGGTCCCTGGTCGGATGCGCGCGTAACGTATGCCCGGTAGATTTTTCGCCTCAGGTCGCGATCGTCCGCATGGGTCATCACCGCGTGAAAAGATGGCGCGCTGAGGTTGATCAGCCAGCCATCCTGACCCTGTGACCTGGCGATCCCCTTCAGCAGGTTCAATTCCGAATCCGGCAAGCCTTTGAGAGGAGCGGCATTGTCGAAGTGCAAGGTCCAGGCATGGGTGGCGTCCTGCACATTCTCCGAGAACCTGCTGCCCAGCTTGCTCAGCCGCATCACGAGTTCCCGGTACTTCTCCTGTTCCTGCGCCGGCAGATCGACACCTGCCAGGTGAAAATCACGTAATTCAAGCTCCACAATCCGTTGACGGGCCGAATCCAGGTGGTCAAAGCCCGCCGATTTCCTGAAATCGCGGTATGCCTCGTAAATACCCGGGTGCTGCTGACGCCAGCTTTCATGTTCGGTCAGCTTTTCGAGCCCGGCGTTATAGGCTTTCCTCAATTCATCGCTGTCGGTCACTGAGTTCAGGTGGGACACCGGAGACCAGGCCCGGCTCAGTGCATCAGCCCACGTGATTTCTGATTCGACCATTGACCATCCAGGCTCGGCAGCGCCATCCAGCCACTGTTCGATACCCAAACGATAGTCCTGCAGCAATACGTCCAGCGCCGGCAGAACATGATCCGGCGCGATCGCGGGAAAATCAGGAAGAGAATAGGGCTGGCCCGGGTCAAGAAGGGGATTTCGCATGAGTTTCAGCTTTAAAATGTCCACAATAATCGAGCGGCGAATGGTAGCATGGATGCCTGTTTTAGAGAGGAATGCTACATGAGGTTCTTACTTTCTTTGATGATTCTGCTGCCCCTGTTGGGATCCGCCCAGGAAATCCCGGGCGAAACCCAGGCCCCGGTTCCAGCCCCCGTGGCGGCCTGCATCGCCGATGAATACCGCCAGTTTGACTTCTGGATCGGTGACTGGGATGTGACTTCCAACGGCCAGCAGGCCGGGACCAACTCCGTTCACCCGATTCAAAACGGGTGTGCCCTCCAGGAAAACTGGCAAGGCTCCGGCGCGGGCGGCATCAGTGGAACCAGTTTCAACATTTACGACCAGGCTACTGGCAAATGGCACCAGTCCTGGGTGGACGCCAGTGGGACCTTGTTGCAACTGGATGGCGGGCTGGTGGATGGGGTCATGATCATGAGTGGCCAGCGGCCTGCCCGCGACGGCAGTGGATTAGCTTTGCACCGGATCAGCTGGACCCCCAACCCCGATGGCAGTGTGCGCCAACTATGGGAAGCCAGCAAGGATGACGGCGGCAACTGGGCGGTCATTTTTGACGGCCATTACAGCCGGCGATGAAACCGGGAGAAAATGGCTTCAAACGGCTGATCGACGCAAGCGGTTATTCGATCAAGGGCATCAGCGCCTGTTGGCGAAACGAAGCTGCCTTCCGGCAGGAAGTAGCGCTGACCGTGATTCTGTTCCCCATTTCATTCTTCCTCGCCAGGTCGATTGAGCAGTGGCTGCTGTTGATCTCACCACTGTTCCTGTTACTGATGGTTGAATTGTTGAATTCCGCGATCGAAAATGTAGTAGACCGGATAGGTGATGAATACAATGAGCTTTCCGGCCGCGCCAAGGATACGGCTTCGGCAGCCGTTCTATTCTGCCTGGTTCTGATTGCCGTCAGCTGGGTCGGCATTGCGTGGAATAACTTCAGATAAGCTACAATCCGGATAATAACAAAGGCATTGAACACCCAACACAAGAGCAAAACCATGAAGCAAGGAATGCAATTAATCCGTCCGGCAGGAATTCTTATAGTGCTGATCGCCATTCTTGTTGCCGCCTGTGAAACGAACCCGGTGGACAAGAGCAGAAGCGAAGCGTTCAAGCAGTACGAGACGATTATCCGCTGGAGCCAGTGGGACGCCGCGGCCGATTTCGTCGCTCCGGAATACCAGGAGGAACACCCCATCACCCGGCTGGATATGGATCGCCTGCGCCTGTTCAGGGTGACCAACTACACCATTCGCTCAACCGGTATCTTTGACGAAGGGATGACGGCCAGGCAGACGGTGGAGATCAAGATATTCAACACGCACCAGGCCGTTGAACGAACCATTATCGATGAGCAGGAATGGCGTTACAGCGAGGAACGTGAGCGCTGGCAGCTGTGGAGCCCGCTACCCGACCCGACCCAGCGTTATTGACCTGGCACGCCCTAAAAACCAAACACGCTGAAACCACCGTCCACCCCCAGGCATTGCCCGGTAATGTAGCTTGACGCCGTCATGCACAGGAAGGCAATGGTGCGGGCGCATTCTTCGACCTCACCGACCCGGCCCATGGGAGTGCGTTCCAGTACATCCTTACGATAGGCGGGATCCGCCAGCACCTGGTCTGCCAGTGGTGTGCGAATATACCAGGGCGCTATGGCGTTTACCCGGATGCCGTCCGCTGCCCACTCCACGGCCAGGTTCCGGGTCAGCTGGATCATCGCAGCCTTGCTCATGCCGTACGGAGCGCCGGTGCGCAAATGTGTCAGGCCGGCTACCGAGGCGTTGTTCACCACGCAGGAAGGTGAGCTGGCCAGTAACAGAGGGTAAAACAGGCGGCACATTTCGAAACAGGACACCAGGTTGACTTCCTGCACCAGTCGGTATTCTTGCTGGCTGAGTTCCGACATGCGTTTACGGATATTGGTGCCGGCATTGTTGACCAAAATCTGCAGTGGGCCGCCAACCCCGTTCAATACGTCCTGGCGTCCATCGTCGCTGGCAAGATCTGCGGAAATTACATCGACCCGGCAGTCGGGTATTTCCGCTTCCAGGGTAGCCCGGGCGCGGTCCAGCCGCTCAGGGTCACGGGCAACGAGCACCAGATCAGCGCCCAGCGAGGCAAATTCCCGGGCTGTGGCAAACCCGATTCCACTGCTTCCGCCGGTGATCAGCGCCCTTTGGCCATCGAGCCGCCAGGGAGATTTTGACTTATTCGACACGGCAAAGGCAATGGGCCGCCAGGTTGAGACCGGTTGAGCTGCGCGACAGGATTTTCAGATCATTGAGCAGGTCTTCCAGCAAGGTGTTGCGAAGCGCCAACATTTCTGAATTTCCCAGCGCGGCTTTCGCCATCACCGTGCCAGTGATTTCGATGAGAAATGTCTCAAGAGCACTTATTTCCCGTTCATCGTAGACCACCCGGTAATCTGTCCCCATGCCGGCAATCCGCGCGGCGGAGTCAACCGCATTCTGCAATGTGCCTACCTTGTCGACCAGTTCCCTCTTCATGGCCTGGGTGCCGCTCCACACCCTGCCCCTGGCGACCTCGTCGATTTCCTCCCTGCTCTTGCCCCGCGACTCGGCAACCAGTTGAATAAAATCTTCATATGACCCTTCCACCGCGTGCTGAAATATTCGCTTCAGGTCTGGGTCCAGCGGTTTGTCGAGGCGGAGCTTACCGGCCAGCGGCGTTGTACCGACCCCATCGGTATGAATACCCAGCTTTGCGAGCGGCCGGGCGAAAGTCGGTATGACCCCGAAAACACCAATGGACCCGGTTATGGTGGACGGCAGCGCCCAGATCTCGTCCGCGCCCATGGCAATCCAGTACCCCCCTGACGCAGCGATATCACCCATCGACACGACCACAGTTTTACCGGCCTCCTGCAGCGCCTGGACTTCACGCCGGATTTTTTCAGAGGCGAAAACTTCCCCTCCCGGACTGTTGATCCTGAGCACCACGGCTTCTGTGTCACGATCCTCGGCGAGGGCCCGCAACTTTTCGGAAAAACTGACAGCGCCTACCAGGCCCTGGGGCTGGGTGCCCCTGACAATTTCACCCTCGGCCACGACGATGACGACCTTGCGGTCTGAAGAAGGCAGATTCTGCAGGTCGGTAATCGCCAGGTAGTTTTCAAAATCCACCTGGCGAAAACCCTCACTGCCATTCCCGGCCGCACCCAGCTGCGCCAACTCGTGGTTGGCCTGTGGGCGGTCAACCAATTGATCCACCAATCCCAGGTCCAGCGCATACTGTGCAAAATCACCATTGGCGGAATCCAGCCCATCGGCAAAGTGGTTGATGGCGCCAGACAGATTTTCCAATGGAATGCCCCGGTGCCGGGAAACCGATTCCAGATATTGCTGCCACAAACCACCGATCCAGTAAAGGTTGGCCTCCTTCGCCTCCGGCGACATGTCGTTGCGGGTGAAGGGCTCCATGGCGGATTTATACTCACCGACCCGGAACAGGTTGACCTCGACCTCCAGCTTTTCCAGCCCCTCCCGATAAAACTGGCGGTATGAGGAAAATCCGTCAATCCAGACCGTTCCATTGGGGTTGAGCCAGATTTCATCTGCCATCGAGGCAAGATAATACTGCTGCTGTTCCAGGTTATCGGCCAGGGCAATAACAGGCTTACCCGATGTCTTGAAGTCCAGGATGGCAGCCTCGATTTCCTGCAGGGAAGCCAGCCCGATTCGCCACAGGTAATTCGGATCAATGACCAGTCGAACGATGCGGTCGTCATCCCTGGCCCGCCGCACGGCTTGTACAAGGTCGCGCAGCCGCGTCTCGGAACGGGATGCCTGAGTCGCCTGCTGAAGTGCGATGTCCAGCGGTGTTCCACTGTACTGCTCCACCACGTTTCCGTATGGCCGCAATACGAGCGCCGTATCGGGCTGGATGATCAGCGTGTCTTCCGTATCGATGTAAGACATCACCACGATGAAGAGCAGAATCAGGAAAACCAGGTTCAGAACCAGCTTCCTGGCGCCATCAATCACATGCCAGATACCGAGAAAAAACCTCGAAACAATAGAACGATTAGAAGTCATGTAAAAATCCTGTAAGACATCAGCCTATTTTATGGTTCCTGCCAGCATCATCACAATGGCCGAAAGTCCCACACGGTCGATTCGGTGCGCCCTGCCCGGCCGGGTCTCTCGCCAACTATGTGTGAAATACACCAATCCCACCCAATTAGCGGCTATCTGATCAATTCTATCTGATTGTTTTAATTATATATTACTTGATGGCATGAAATCTGCATCTGTAAGGGTACCTTTAGACATCCAGATTAAGGAGATTTACATGGGAGCATTCTCTCGCCTTCGTTATGTCATTGCAGCCAATGTCAATTCGTTGATTGAAAAAGCCGAAGATCCTGAAAAATTGCTCAGGGCCCTGATCAGGGAAATGGAAGATGCCAGCGAAGAGGCGCGTGCTGCCTGCGCGGAGTTACTCGCCGAACAGCAGCGCCTGGTTCGGCTCGAAGCCCAACTCTCAGACGAAGTAGGCCAATGGCAGGGGCGGGCTGAAAAGGCCGTTGCGGAGAATCGCGACGATCTCGCCCGCGCCGCCTTGAAAGCCAGGGCTGAGCTCGAACACCGCCACAGCTCGGCGCTCGATGAGCAAAAACGCGTCGCGGACCGGGTTTCTCAGATGGAAGCGGACATGACCACCCTGAAGACCAAGCTGGCTGACGCCAAGCTCAAGCTCAAGAGCCTGAATGCAGGAAAAACTCCCGCCGGGGCGGCAACCGAGCAAGACCGGCAGCTCACGCCGGGCGAACGCAAAATCCGCCGGGCGATGGGACGTTTTGACCGCCTGCAATCGCAAGTGGACAACCTGGAAGCCCGGGTGCGCTCCTACGAAGTGGGCGGAACCGCCGTTTCCTCGTGGAGTGAAGCAGCCGCCGAGGCCAGGGACCCGGCCATAGAAAAAGAGCTGGAGCAGTTGAAAGAGCGTGTGGCCGAAAAAAGCCCTGAGCCCATTTCTGAAGAGCCTGCCACGGAGTCCTGATGATTAATTCTGCACGACCGGACGGTGCACTCCTCGCCGGCGTCTGTTCCGGCATCGCCCGGACGTTCAACTGGAACGTCTGGGCGCTTCGTGCACTTTTCCTGGTGTTTTTGCTGGTCAAAACATTCTGGGCAGTGCTGGTTTACGCGGTTCTTGCGCTCATTTTTCACCTGTTCGAGGGCCAGATTCAAAACAGAACCCAATCAGGTCAGGGGCTGACATCGCCGGAACTGTCTGCACGAAATGAGCGGATTTCCGATCTGGAAAAAAGATTCCGGGAGCTCGAAGGCCAAGACTGAGGGGCCGCAGGCGACCCACAATCTGCTGTCTGCGCCTCCAGCCTTTTTAAGCAGCCACATCCGGGCTGGACTCGGCAGTATTTTCCGATCCCATTCTGCGGATAAACCTGTTGCTGGTGTGCTGGAAACGCAGCAGCATCAGGCCCGCGGCAACGGTCAGGCCGGCTATCATTCCAATCCACATTCCGGCAGGACCCATTGCCCGGTTGAACGTCAGGTAGTAGCCCAGTGTCATCCCGACAATCCAAAATGAAATGATCGTGATCAGCACCGGCATCCGGGTGTCTTTATAGCCGCGCAAAGCACCCGCCGCGAGCATTTGAAGACCATCAGGATATTGAAAGATTGCCGCGTAGAACAACAATCCAACCGCCAGCGGCGCCACCACCAGGTCATCGGTATAGATACCAACGATGAACCCGGGAAACACGAACATGGCCGTGGCGCTGATGGTCTGGAAAAAAAGAATGATCACAAAACCAATCATTCCTGCATATCGCGCTGCCACCGGCTCTGCTCGGCCGATGGCATTGCCGATGCGAATGGATACAGCACTCGCAAGACCGATCGGAATCATGAACATCAGGGCCGAAAAATTGATGGCGATCAGGTGTGCGGCAGCAGGCACGGGGCCAAGTCGGCCAATCAGCAGAGCCGCACCCACGAACAGGCTGCCTTCGACCATGATGGCAGCCGCAATCGGAAGGCCCACCTTGAGCAAATCCCGGATCACGCTCCAGTCCGGCCTTTCAAAATGCGACATCAGCTCGAAAGGATCGTAATGCCGGTGCGTACGAATATAGAAAAACAGCATCAGGAACTGCAACCAGATAACGATGGATGTCGCGTAACCACAGCCCACGGTACCCAGTGCCGGAACCCCCAGTTTGCCGAACATCAGGACGTAGTTGAGCGGAATGTTCAGCAGGGCTCCGATAACGCCGTAGAACATGGTTGGCTTGGTATAACCGGTGCCTTCGCTGAAAAATCTCAACAGGAATACCAGGCATATGCCGGGAGCGCCCCAGGAAACTGCACGCAGATAGCCAGCCGACACGGGAACAATCACCGGGTCTATCCTGAACGCGGTCAACAGGGGTTCACTGAAATAGCACAGGAGCCAGAAAGGAACGGCCAGCGAAAAAGAAATCCAGAGCGCTTGCCGAGTCTGCGCCGCCGCCTCCTTTTTCCGGCCCGCCCCGTCCAGCTGAGCGACCGTGGGCTGCACGATCATCAGGCTTCCGATGACGAACATCAGCATGGCCGACCACACGGCGCCACCGATGCCCAGCGCCGCCAGGGCAATCTCCTTGTTCGGCAGCCGGCCCGACATCACAGTATCCACGAAATTCATACTGAATACCGCTATCTGCCCGATGATGACCGGCGCCGCCAGGTGCATCGTGCGGCGGATTTCCGCCGGGTGGTTTTTTCCTTTGGTGATATTATTCATGCAAGCCGGACATTGTACAGGAGAGATCACAGATCATGAGTCCCTCGGCATTCCTCAGCGGAGCGTCCGGTTTCGTGGGTTCACACCTGCTGCGGGAACTCCATGGCCAGGGCTGGAATGTCCATGTACTGGCCCGCCCGACATCTTCCCTGGATGAAATTGACACCATTCCCGCAACCATCCACATCGGGGATATTGTCGATGCTGAATCCATCAGGGCGGCCATGCCCGACGGTATCGATGCCGTCTTTCACGTCGCCGCCAGCACCAACTTCTGGACGCGCAACAACGACACCCAAACGCAGATCAACGTCGATGGAACGCACAACATGATCGAGGCCGCAGTGGCGGCCGGCGCCGGTCGTTTTATTCATACTTCCAGCTTCGTGACATGGGGTTTCCAGGAGGCCGTGTTGACAGAAGAGACTTCAAGGGTTGATACCTCGGACTGGATCAATTATGTCCGCACCAAGCACCAGGCAGAGAAGCTGGTGCTGGATTCCGTGAAACAGGGCCGCCTGGACGCCGTCATCTTGAACCCGGCAAACGTACTGGGGCCCGGAGACTGGCACAACTGGTCGAGGCTGTTCCGCATGATTCAGCGGGGTTCGTTGCCGGGCGCACCACCCGGTGGCGGCAGCTTCTGTGATGTACGGGAGGTGGCCAGAGCCCACGTGAAGGCTTATCACCAGGCCGGCAGCGGCGAGAAATACCTGCTGGGTGGAGATTATGCGACGATGCTCGAGGTCATCTCTATGGCGGGTGATATCCTTGGCAAACGTGTACCGAAAAAACCGATGCCCGCATGGATGCTCAAAGCCTGGGCCCGCGTTGTCACTGTCATGGCATCGATAACCGGAAAGGAGCCGGATCTCACACCCGAAGCCGCGGTTATGGCCTCGCAGCACATCGTTTGTGATTCCGCCAAGGCACAACGTCAACTGGGTTACCAATTCACTCCGGTCCGGACATTGATTCAGGACACGGTAGACTGGATGCACACCAAGGGGCTGCTGCAATGAAAGCCGAACCTTCAAAAACCAAAAGCACCGCCCTGACCATTCCCGAGAACAGGCTGGCCGGGTCCATCAGCTGCATGAACTGTGGAACAGAACTGAAAGGGCCCTTCTGTTACTACTGCGGCCAGCCTGACAAGAATTTCATGCGCTTTTTCCCGGTGTTGCTGCGGGAGTTGCTCGAAGACACCCTGGATTTCGATTCCCGCTTCACCCGCACCCTCAAGCCACTGTTGTTCAAGCCGGGAAAACTCACCCGCGACTACCTGGATGGCAAACGGTTCCGTTACGTGCCGCCTTTACGGCTCTACATTTTTTCAAGTATCGCCTTTTTCTTTTTGGCTGCGATACTGGCGGCAGATGCCATCAAGATCACCGGCGACCAGGATGGCGAGGACCAGGTCGTCACCGGAATTCACATCGGGGAAGATTCGCAGCAGGAGATTAAGGAAGTCCTGGAGAAGGTGGAAAACCTCGATCCGGAGCTGGCGGCCGACCTCGAGCAGGACATCAGGGAAGCCACCGAGGAGCCGGAAAGCGACGATTCATTCAACTTCAACGGTGAGCCCTGGGATCGCGAGACCAACCCGGTGGTCGTCCCGCTGATGCCGCAATGGGTCAACGAATGGGTCAACAATGAAATCGAAGAATCACCCGCCAAGGGCAAGGAGATCGAGGCCAACCCGGACCTGATCAAGGACAAGGTATTCGACGTGCTGCCGGTCACCATGTTCGTCCTGCTGCCGATCGTGGCGCTGCTGTTCAAATTCTGGTACCTGTTCGCAAAGAAATTCTATGTCGAGCACCTGATATTCGCGCTGCACAACCACTCCTTCATTTTCGTGGCGCTGTTGATCACCATGCTTCTGGGCACCTTCGCCGGATGGCGGGAGCCGTCGGAAGAGGGGCCGGTCACCACCACGATCGAGTGGGTGAACGTGGCCATCTGGTGCTGGATACCCGTGTACCTGCTGGTTTCGCTGAAACGGGTGTATCAGCAGGGCTGGGCCATGACGCTGGCCAAGTATTCGCTGATCGGGCTGTCCTATATGATGCTGCTGGCCTTCGCCACCGCCTTCGTCGCGCTGCTCAGTTTTGTACTTCTTTGACCACCGGGTCGCCTATCCCTTTAAAATGCCAATGTAATCGTTTACATTAATACCCTGAAAACCATACCAGGATGCTAACACCCCGGATATGAAACGCACCCTCTGAATATCAGGCTTGAGGCGTGTGACCAACCCATTCATTACGTTGGAAGTGCCACAATGAACTTAGAGCGACTCAGACATGAATTCTGGCAAAACGGCTACCTGGCGCTCGATAATTTCTTCGAATCGAACCTGATGGATGAGATTGACAAAAACATCCGGAATCATTTTGGTGACAACCCGGAGTTCTGGCACGAAGAAGAATTCCTGACCAGGTCAAAAACCGAAGTCATCCCCTGGTTCCCTCAAAACCCGGATTTGCCGGAATATTCGCCGGAGGCAGCCGCGCCCTTCGATCGGGTGGAAGCAGATCAAAAATTGCAGCGACTGACACGGGCCCTGCTCGGAGACGCTTGGCGCCCCCTGTACAGCATGGTGATGTTTTCCAAGAAAGGCACCAGCGGCCAGGCATGGCACCAGGACTGCCCACCGGATGATTCGGCCAGGTTCAACCTCAACCGCCTGGTATACACAAGAGACATTTCCCCGGACATCGGTGGCCTTACGGTTGTCATGCCCGGCTCTCACCGCCTGGGTGAATTACCCGCTGGCGAACCCCATGAAGATCTCCGGGGCCAGGTGGTGCTGAAACCCCGCAAGGGCATGCTGGTACTGCTTCACGGCCATACCTGGCACCGCGTTCTACCGATTACGGATGCATTCCGTTTTTCCACCAATTACCGGGCCTGCCCGGAAGGCACACCGGCGGATATCACCGATATCTGCCTTTACAGAAATATGCGCTACAGGTTTTCGACCAACAGTGTGGTCGAGGAGCGCTATCCAACAAGCTGAAAGTGCGAAAGCCAGACAGCATGTTCACATGCATCAGGTATAAGACAGCAGCTTGCTGTTGCGTATCAAACTTGGTCCCGATCAGTACAGGCATTCGTGATAGAGTGTACGATAGAGCTTGGCTCTTGAATCTTCAGGTCGTGTGCTCAAGGCCAGGCTTGATATTTGCATAATTCAAAACCAGAAAAAAGAGAGTCCATTTGAGTTCCGCGAGTGAGCAAATCCCCGTAAGCGATTCTTCGCAAAAACTCCGTTTCAAGGAAAAACTCGGTTACGGCCTGGGCGATACCGCCTCGAATTTTTTCTTCCAGGTTTTCAATATCTTCCTGCTTTATTACTACACCGATATCTTCGGGCTTGATCCAGCCCTGGTAGGAGTGATGTTTATCGTCACCAAGGCGGTTGACGCCGTCAGTGACCCGGTCATGGGGTTGATTGCCGACCGCACGAATTCGCGCTGGGGCAAGTTCCGCCCCTATCTTCTGTGGGGCGCAATTCCTTACGGCGTCCTGGGGTACGCCATGTTCGCCGGGCCGGATTTGTCTGATTCGGGCAAGCTGATCTATGCCTATGTAACCTATACGCTGATGATGCTCGCTTATACCGTCATCAATATCCCCTACTCCGCACTGATGGGTGTTATTTCGTCAAGTTCACTGGAGCGCACCAGCGTTTCGAGCTATCGCTTTGTCTGTGCTTTCAGCGCAGCCTGGCTGGTCGGGACCTTTGTCACGCCGCTGAAAACCATCCTTGGCGGTGGCGACGAGGCTCAGGGTTTCAGGCTCACCATGATGATTTTCGCGGTGATCTCCATTGCCCTGTTCTGGGTTTCCTTCGCAACCACGCGGGAGCGGGTAAAGCCCCTGCAGGAGAAATCAAGCCTCAAGCTGGACTTCAAGGCGATGCTGGGTAACGGGCCCTGGATGGCCCTGTTTTTTGCCGCCATATTCACGCTTATGAACGTGGCCGTTCGCAACGGCGCGATCATGTACTACTTCAAATACTATGTGGGGGACGACGGGACACCGATTTTTCTGATCTTCGACAAAACCGCTGTGTTCATGTCGCTCGGACTTTTCGCCATGATCGCGGGCATCGCCTGCACCAAGGCGCTGGCAAAGCGCTTCGACAAGCGTAAATTACTGATGGTGTTGTCGTTTTTCAACGCGCTGACCATGGCCGTATTTTTTGTCATCCCGCCAGAGCAGTACTGGCTGATGGTGGTGGTCAATGCGGTGGGAACCTTCATCATTGGGCCCACCCCCGCTCTGGTCTGGGCCATGTACGCGGATACCGCCGATTACGGCGAGTGGAAGTCGGGGCGCCGCACCACCGGGCTGGTTTTCTCGGCGCTTCAGTTCGCCCAGAAGATGGGCCTCGCCGTCGGTGCGGGCCTGTCCGGCTTCGTTCTCTCGCTGTTCGGTTTCATCGCCAATGAGGCCCAGAGCGATTTGTCGATCACAGGCATTCGGTTGATGTTCAGCATCTTTCCCGCTGTTCTGGCAATTTCGGGGGTGGTGGCCGTCTATTTCTATCCATTGACCGACAGCAAGGTCAAGGAAATCGAAGAGGAGTTGAACGAACGGCATGGCATCGACCCCGGTGAGTCGGCCGTTCCGGCAAGCTAAGCGTCAGCTACCTCAACTCGTTTGCGGGGATGTCCACGACGATTTTCTGAATGCGCCCGTCCCGCTGGAACAGCGACTGGCTCCAGGCCCGCCCGAGCCGGTTACCGGCGATCACTTCACAGCCGCCGTCATTTCCAACTATCTGTATCGAGAATTCCCGGGCCAGTCGATAGACCACCGGCACGGCGCAGACGCTGAATGCCAGGCTCCCCGCTTCCAGTTCTTCGCTCATTAGCGTGCCGCCCACCGAGTAATTCCAGGTTTCCGGCTCGACGATGAACTCTTCGCGCCTGAGCATGGCCGGCGCGAATTCCAATTGCCCTTCGTCGACTTTCACACCCAGCTCGTAAAACCTCGTGATCACGTCTTCCTTGACCTGCCCGGTCATGCCCGGCTGCTGCACGCCGGTGAACCCCGGTGTGTGCGAGTAGGGATCCGTTGGGAATGCGCCGTAATGATCAGGCGCCTTGTGCACGCCCAGGCCGTCCTTGATCTCATCAAAGGAGGCAAGGAGCTCGGTGGTCACTTCACTGTCGGGTTCCGCTGGCGTCTCCTCCACAATGACCTCGGCGGCGGCGAGCAGCAATTTGGAGACCATGTGCCAGTATACGCAGCCGAGCCCTTCGTACTTGTACATGGAACCGGAACGGCCGGTAAACCGCCGGTGCTCGAATACGGCCTCGTAGACGTCGCACAAGGCAAGCATCTCTTCCCGGCTGATCCCCGCGGCATCCTCAAGCGCAGCAACCAACTCCCCCACGTTCCTGAAGCTGTCATTGAAATGAACGTTGCCTTTCACATCCCGCTCAACGAAATCGCGGCGCCGGGTTTGCAGTTCATTCTGAATCCAGTCACTACCCTCGACGAGTTCTTTTGCAATGACGTTCCTGTTCAGAAAGTGCACCTGTTCCTTATCCGGATAGAGCACATAACTGTTCTGATCCGAACGGTAAATCTCACTCATCCTCAAGGCGTTCAAAAGGTCCAGGCTTTCCCTGGCGCCCAGGTAACCGGAACTGAGAACCGCGACCTGGCCCTCGAGCATTACCGGCAGATGCTCTACCTGGTAAGCATCCTTGCCAAAGTGGATCAGGTTGTAGGAGTGAAACAGCCCATCGGGCCTCCGGTTGGCCTCGATGCTGTGATTGATATGCTCGAGAACCAGGCTGGCAAATTGCTTGAGCTCCGATGTGTCCAGTGTCGATTTCTCACCGGAAATACCCTCGTAGATGCGTTCGCGGTAATTCTCGCCCGCCACGCCCAGTTCATCCATGAATGCTTTGCGTTCCTCGGCGCTGACCTCCGCGTCAGGCCCGGGCCTGAACCTTTGCAGCACACCGTGAATGGCCTCGAAAAACGCCGAAACCTCCCTGGACAGCGAAAATTCCGTGGTTTGGGACTCGTCCAGAATCGCGGAAAACAGGGCCAGGTAACGGCGCAGGTAACAGAGCGTGACCATCGAGAGCCCAAAGCCCACCAGCGCATTATTCGCGTCATTCCACTCCGGCCGCTGAGTGTTCATCCAGATACCCCCGGCCGGAACGAAATTACCCATTTTCACGATCAGGGGCAGCAGCAGTTTTTCCAGCAGGTTGACCTTGCAGATTGACCCGTCGGGCAGGCTGATCAGTTTGCCGTCGCTTCCGATCTCCCTGACGCGGCAGGCGATGGCCTCTTCTTCAACCTGGTCGTAAACAACGGTATCCCTCGGATCGGCCACAAGATCCCCGTGACCCTTGATGCGGTAAGGGACATTGGCATAGACAAAAATTTCCTTCGTAAGCAGCCCGGTAATCCTGCCGGGATGATAGCTCCGGGACAGCTCGAGGAGTTTGAGCAAATAGTTGACCTGGTGATCGCCCCAGTAGCCAATGTACGACCAGGTGTCTTCGGGATCCAGGACCTCCCAGTCGATGCCGTCCCGGGTAATGCGGTAAGGATTGTAACCATCGGCAGTCGAGGCGTTGACGAACTTGGTTATAAAGCTTTCTATGTACTCCGGGTAAGAAAGGGACAGCGCCTCCCAATTCTGGAAAATATCACGCCAATTCCCCTCGAAATTCAGCTTTTCTGACCCGTCCGCGTTTTTGATATCAATCGAGAACTGGTTCCAGGGCCTGCTGGGGTCACCGTGACGGCGGCTGAAGGTCAATGGCAGGTACTCCAGGGCAAGGCGTTCCATATCGCTGTCGCCGCTGTTTTCAGCGGCGTTCAAAACCGCACTGAGCGTCAACCGCCCGGCTTCGGCGCCGAGTCGGCCCGAGAATTTTTCCCGCAACGGAACATTCCAGGTTTCGACGAAATCCATAAAATCATCGAACGGAAACCGATAACCGACATGGAATGTGCCACCACGCATGATGTTGAACAGCGTGTTGGAGAAATGCCTTGCCGTGACCAGTGCGTCCGAGGACAATTGGCAGCCATCCGACCCTCCCACCAGCTCCATCAGCCGATTGGCGCCTGCATCGATATCCGCCTCGATTACGTCAGGCGCCATACCCTGCCGAATATCTCTCAAAAGTGATGCGAGTTGCGAATGTCCCTGGTTGATATCAGCAACGACATACCAGCTTTTCCCGGTTCCCGGCCGCATTGAAAAAGCGGACTTGACGAAAAAAGCGCCCCGCTTGCCTCGCTTCTGATTTTCCGGACTCACCCGGGCGCCGCTGCTGAATGCCTCCAGCTGATCCTCTGAAAGCAATACGTCCGGCTCATTCAGGCCCATACTCCAGACTACCGTTGCCCTCAATGCTTCGCAGGGTTCCGCGCGATCGGTCAGAATCGAGCTCAGTGAATAGATACCCACGGCCGACCCGGATACGCGCTCCGCCTGCTTGTAGGCATCCAGCAAGGTACTGCGCTCGTTTTGGGTGAGACGCGTCACACCGCTTGGGAGCAAATTTCGCAGGCCGTCGAGGATTTCGATATTGCATTCCGCATCGCTGAAATTTCTTATCTCTGACCTTTTCACGAACCCGAACCGTTCGCTGGTCGACCAGCAGTAAGAAAAAGCCAGGCCCAGGTCGTGGTTCACCTCCTCGAAAACCAGCCGGTTTCCGACCAGGTTCTTGTACAGGTTGCGTTCGATACTGTAGGTGGTGACTCCCTGTTCGAAAGGCATCCACAGCCGGGTCGAGCCCTGCGCTTCGACCAGCAACATGGTTTTGGAGCCGGCCGTCGAGCCCGCGTCGTGGATCTTGTCATCCGTGTAATAGGGAAACAGGGCATTGTCCGGGTTTTTGCGACCACAGGTCAGGCCGCCGCTGCTGGAAACGAACATCCAGTGCTCGAATCCGCTGACCACCGCAATGAAGAACGGAGACATCGCCTGAAAATTGGAAATTTTGAAGAAGGGCTCACCATCACGATGGACCATTCCGCTTTTTCCGCCGCCCCCGGCAACTTTAACCAGCGAATTACCCAGATAAACTTCTTTCATAAATGACTCCGAATCATATTCCCGACGACGTGGAGTCTGTCTCATTAACCAGGAAAGGGATGTTGGCATGACCGGCATGCCCCTGACCGTCATGCACGTAGACAAAAAGGCGATACGCCCCCGCCTCCGCCGGCGCCATGACGTTGACACTGCCCCCGGCGCCTTCGATCAGCCCGTGCAGGACTTCGGGGATTTCTTCACTGTCTCCGCCCTCCTGCTGGGCGCCGCTCTCGCGCATCACTTCCCAGCGATAGGAAAGCGGATCTCCGTCCGGGTCTTGC
Source organism: uncultured Lysobacterales bacterium (assembly GCA_937924405.1). Lineage (GTDB taxonomy): Bacteria > Pseudomonadota > Gammaproteobacteria > Xanthomonadales > SZUA-36 > JAHEFT01. Next base: position 3,759 of record CALDVW010000006.1, on the reverse strand, counting down.
GCGATGACTTCTGCCAGGTAAGAAGACCCTGCATTGAGAGTTACGTCCTGATCAGAACTATTCGAGCCCAGCGTCATGGCATCGATCCGCGGTGAACGGTTGTCGGGCCATTCGCCGTTCCAGACGTAGTGCATGACATCGACGGTTTCCGTTTCCGATCCATCCTCGAGGAACATGCCGTACCAAGTGGGCGTGCGCTCCTGTTTTTGTCCCCACAAAAAGGCGTAGGAACCGATGATGCGGTCGGGGTGTGCCGCAATAGCGCGCTGGTAATTGCTGAGATAATGTGCTGCTTTTTCACTGCTGGTCGCCTCTAACGGCGCCCCCCAGGAAGTCTTGGACACTTCCCAGTGACCCTTCGGACCCCATTCGGTAACGAAATAGGGCCGATCGATTCCGGCTTCTTCAATGTATCGGGGTACATTGATAACGTCCGCATACTTCTGGACGCTGATAATATCCAGATCGGGCATGCGGTCTTTTACCAGGCTGATCATTTCAGGATTGAAGGAGAAAGTCAGTGCGGTAGTCGTCGGGTGATTCCCATCCAGTTCGTGAATCATTTCGGAGATGTCGTTTATGGCATCGAACACCTTTGGATTGGTATGGCTGAGATCCGGCTCATTGCCTATGATCCAGACCAACAGGGCCGGGTGGTCCTTGTACCGCAGGACTTCATTGCGGGCCATTTCAAACTGGCGCGCCACTGCTTCTTCGTCGTCATAGTCGAATCCATGGCGTTCACGGCCGACGGGTATACACATGGCGACAGTGAGGCCGTGTCTTGCCGCCTCGTCCAGAATCTTCAGACCGTCGGGTGAACGGTTGTCCCGCCAATTACGGAACGAATTGCCACCATGTGCAGCGAAGCGTGAAACATCCCAGCCGGGGATACCGGCGCCCTTGATCAGATAGGGCTCACCACCACGAAACAAGGTGTAGCGCCCCTCGCTTTCAACGATGGTGACCGGTATGACGCCGCTGTCGGTCGGCTGACCCGAATCTGGCCGGGCATTTGCAGGCCAGAATCCTGAGAATATTGTAATGGCGGCGGCTGCCGCGAACGCGTGACTTGTTTTCATCACCTGAATCCGCTCCCGTTTTAACCCACCAGTTCGGCCTCGAGTTCCTCGAGACTCCTTCCCTTGGTTTCCGGCATGATCTTCAGGACGATAATCAGGCCGACGATCGCGAACAGCCCGTAGATGAAGAAGGTCATGGAATTTCCTAAATACTCCAGCTCCCAGGGAAATACCAGCTGAACCAAAAAGCTCACGGTCGAGTTGATCAAACCGACAAAGGAGATTGCCACACCCCGAACCCGGTTTGGAAACAGTTCGGAGAACAGCACCCACATCACCGGCCCCAGCGAAAGCGCGAACCCGGCAACGAAGCCCAGGATGCCGAACAGGATCAGGGTCGAGTTGATTTCGAGAAGCTCGCCGGCTTCGGAGTAAGTGGCCGAACCGAACCCGTATGCCAGCAGCATCATGCAGGCAGCGATCACCATCAAGCCAAAACCCAGCAACGGTCGGCGTCCCAGTTTGTCGATGAGCAGTATGGCCAGAACCGTGAAGACGAGGTTGACGATTCCCACCAAGACAGCCTGCATGAAGGCCGCATCGGTGCCGATTCCGGACTGCTCGAAAATCATCGGTGCATAGAAAAAGACCGAGTTGATACCGGTAATCTGCTGCAGAATGGCCACCGAGATCCCGATGGTCATCACCAGCCTCATCGCCGGCTGGAACAGCTCCTTCAACGGCGCCTGCTTCTCGCCGGCCTCGCGTCTGAGCGACGAGCGCACGGCCACCAGTTCCTTTACCGCCTCCTCTTGCCCGCTGACCTTTTCCATGATGTTGAGCGCTTTTTCATCCCGCCCCTTCATCACCAGCCAGCGGGGACTTTCCGGCACGGAAAACAATGCGAAGAAATAGAACACAGCCGGCAGCGCCTCCACACCCAGCATCCAGCGCCAGTTCCACTCCTCGAGCCTGAGCGTCTGAGCCAACGCCAGGTCAGACTGACCCAGGCTGAGAATCAGGTAGTTGCTGAAATAGGCTACTGAGATACCGATGACGATATTCAGCTGATTGAAAGAAACCATCCGGCCACGAACGTCCGGTGGCGCAAGCTCCGCGATATACACAGGTGCGATGATCAAAGCGGCGCCTACCCCGAAGCCGCCCAGCATCCGGGCCGCCACCAGGGTCGCGTAATCGGGTGCAACGGCCGAGGCAACGGCCGACAATGTGAACAGCACCGCCGCGATCCTCAGCACAAGGCGGCGGCCGAGCCGGTCGCTGAGGGGACCGGCGACCATCATCGCCAGCGTGGAGGTCAGGGTAAGCGAAGCGACAGCCCAGCCCAGCTCGATTTTGCTCAACTCGAATTCCGGCCCGATAAAGCCAACCACGCCTGAGATGACCGAGGCGTCGAAGCCCATCAGGAAGCCACCCAAAGCAACGATCATGGCAACCCGGATGGTGTAGAGTGTACTGGCGGTCATCTTGATGGAGGTTCGCGGCTTAATCGGCGGTCAGTGTGAACGCGGCGCCAAGCTCAGCCGCTGAACTGCCGCCGATCCAGACGTGGAACTCCCCGGGCTCGGTGATCAGCTTCATGTCGCGGCCGTGGAAGGCGAGATCATCACGACCAAGCTCGAAGGAAACCGTCGTGCGCTCGCCCGGCTTCAGCCGGATGCGCTGGAAACCCTTGAGCTCTCTCACCGGCCGGGTGACATTCCCAACCAGGTCCCGGACATACAACTGCACGACCTCGTCGGCCTCAACACCACCCACATTGCTGACAGCCGCCCTGACTGTGATCGATTCGCCCATGGCTATTGCCCTGCTGCTGAGTTCGATGTCCGAGTACGAGAACTCTGAATAAGACAGGCCGTAGCCAAAGGGATACTGCGGTGTATAGCCTGCGTCCATATGTGAGGATACAAAACCGGACGACGATTGCGGCATCCTCACCGGAATGTCGTCGATGTGTCTGTATGTTTCGGCCGTCGCCGGCTTACCGGTGTGCTTGTGTGCATAGTAGATCGGCACCTGACCGACCATTCTTGGAAAAGTCACCGGAAGCTTTCCTGCTGGTGACTCGACCCCGAACAGGATGTCGGCGATGGCCGGGCCACCCATCGTACCCGGGTGCCAGGCGAACAGAATGGCGTCTGTGTGGTCGAGGATATTCCCGAGCGTCAGAGGCCGGCCCGCGAAAATGACAGCAATGACCGGTTTACCGGCTTCATGTAGCAGGCGCACCAGATCAGCCTGGTTGCCCGGCAGGTCGATGTTGGCGCGTGAATGGGCCTCGCCCGACAGGATCGACTCTTCGCCGAGGAACACGACCACCGCATCTGAGGCCGCCGCCGCTTTCCGGGCCTCTTCAAACCCATCTACAGAACGGCTTCGGGAAGTTTCCATCGCTCGCACATGGTTGATGGAGACCGAGTCTCCGAGGAATTCCCGGATGGCCATCAAAGGTGTCTGGCTGATCGTGGCATCACCATCGAAAACCCAGGTGCCCATCTGCTCGTAACCATCATCCGCCAGGGGCCCGATCACGGCGAGTGAACGAAGCTTGTCTTTGGACAGCGGCAGGGCCCTGTTCCTGTTTTCCAGCAGCACGACGCTTTGCAGCGCCGCCTGCCGTGCAACGGCAAGGTGCTCCTCGTTCGCAATGGCGGGAAACGCTGTTGGGTCTGTAAACGGATGGTCAAACAAACCCAACTCAAACTTGACCCGCAGA
>CALDVW010000005.1 GCA_937924405.1 uncultured Lysobacterales bacterium | reverse complement strand
GTCGCTCACGTTGCGATGGTGACGAAAGAGAGGTATCCGTTAACCCTTTCCAGGACAATCAACTGTCGGGAACAGTTGCTTAGCGCACAGGGACGTCTTGAGCGTGTCCTGGAAAGGGTTAACGGATACCTCTCCTGCGACAATCCCAATTCGCGGGTGTTACCACCTCCATTCTTGACTCAAACGTGGCAATAGCCGCCGCCGTTTTTTTCGAAATAGCGCTGGTGGTATTCTTCCGCGCACCAGAATTCCGGCGCTTCGCTCACTTCGGTGACCACGGGGTCAGGCCAGCGGCCTGAAGCATTGATCTCGCTGATTTTTCCAAGCACTGCATCGCGTTGTGCTTCGTCATGCCAGAACACCGCGGAACGGTATTGGCTGCCGAAGTCAGGGCCCTGGCGATTCAGTGTGGTCGGGTTGTGCATGTCGAAAAACAGATCGAGCAATTCAGCGTAGCTCACTTTTTCGTCGTCAAAAGTCACCTGCACCGCTTCGGCATGCCCGGTATCGCCACCACAGACCTGTTTGTAGGTTGGATCTGCGGTTCGCCCGCCCATGTAACCGGAAATGGCATCGATGACACCGGGGACTTCCCGGAAGCGGGCTTCGACGCCCCAGAAACATCCTGCCGCAAAGCTTGCTGTCTGCTGACTCATATTGACTCTCCTGTATTCATTCGTTTTCGCGCACGCGAATCACACCCTCCTGCGCCGTGCTGGCAACCAGGTTTCCGTGGCGGTCGTAAATCATGCCGCGCGCCAGCCCCCTGCCGCCACTGGTACTGGGACTGTCGCACACATAGAGCAACCAGTCATCGAGGCGGAAATCACGATGGAACCACATCGCATGATCCAGGCTGGCGATCATCAGGTTACCCTGCACCCAGGAAATGCCATGTGGCAGAGTGGCCGTGCCAATCAGGTGAAAATCCGACACATAGGCCAGCAATGCCCGGTGCACCTGGGGATCGTCTTCCAATTGACCGTGCAGCTTGAACCAAAGTTCCTTGAACGGCGGCTGCGGCACCCGGTGGGCGGGCGCCGGGCCCCGCACCGCCCTGAACTCGAACGGGCCAAAGCGGTCCAGCCAGCGCTGCATGCTTTCCGGCAGGTGATCGAAGTCCTCGAGCGGTAAAAGCGCCCAGGGCTCGACCTCTTCCGGCGGTGGGACGGCGGGCATCTCAAACTGGTGATCCAGGCCTTCTTCCTCCACCTGAAACGACGCTGCAAGCGTGAAGATGGGTCGCCCGTGCTGTATCGCCACGACCCGCCGAGAACTGAAGCTACGCCCGTCACGGCTGCGATCCACGTTGTAGACGATGGGCGCCTTGTGATCACCGGCACGAAGGAAATAAGCGTGCAGGGAATGGGCCTGGCGGTCTTCAACCGTGTAACTGGCGGCCAACAGCGCCTGCGCCAGCACCTGCCCGCCGAATACCCGTTCAGTGCCGATGTCCCGGCTCACGCCACGAAACAGGTTGACCTCCAGCGGCTCCAGTTCCATCAGTTTGAGCAGTTCCCGAAAGGCATCTGTTTTTCTGTTCACTGTTTTTTCACCATCTGGCAGGTTTATGTCGCCGTGCGTTTGGGTAACATGTTGGCATGTCCCGTGACCGAGTCCAAGTATCCGGCATCGAAGCAGCGGCCAATTCCTGGCTGGCCGGTCACACGAACCTGACGACGGAAAACCGTCTGTCACTGGCAGCCACCGTGAGCCGACTGCTGGGCCGGATCGAAACAGACCGGAAAATGGCCATCGGTATTGCAGGAGCGCCCGGCAGCGGCAAGTCCACGCTGGCGCGGTGCCTGGTCAGCCTGCTTGACCGGGCGGGGCTGCCTGCCTGTCATCTTTCGCTCGACGATTACTACCTGCCACGGGCCCGGCGCGAATGGCTGGCGCGTACTCACCATCCCCTGTTGTTGCAGCGTGGTGTCCCGGGAACGCATGAACTCGATCGCCTGATGGAAGACCTCGACAGGATTCGCAACGGCTCCGCCATGGGGATGAACATTCCGGTGTTCGACAAATCGGCCGATGATCGCGCACCCTCCAGGCAGTGGCGAACCCTGGAGCACGACCCCCTGGTCACGGTGCTCGAAGGCTGGTGTGTTGGCGGGCCGCCGCAGGAGCGGTCCGAATTGACGAACGAGGTCAACGAACTGGAGCGGATCGAGGATAAAAACGGGTACTGGCGGCGGCGCCTTCACTACTGCTGGACAGACTATCACCTGGCGCTCGCCAGCCGTCTGGACGAGGTATGGTACATTCGCATACCGGACTGGAACTGCGTGCTCGACTGGCGCTGGCAGCAGGAGTGTGAACTGCCCGTGAAAAACCTGAAAGACCGGACAGAAGTAAGCGACTTCCTCGCCCGCTTTGAGCGGATCGTCAGGCACATGCAGGAGACCCATCCGGACTGGGCTGATGTAATCCTGTCCACCGACCGGGATCACCACATTGAACTAACCGGAAAAAGCGAGAGACCCTTTTGAAATCATCCCCAACATTCCTCTGGCATGATTACGAAACCTTTGGCGCCAATCCGATGGCCGACCGGCCGGCGCAATTTGCCGCTCAAAGAACCGATTCTGAACTGAACCCGGTGGGTGATCCGGTCGTCCTGTATTGCGCACCTTCCGACGATGTCATACCTCATCCGATGGCGTGCCTGATTACCGGCATCACACCACAGGAAGCGAAAAGCAAGGGCATTCCCGAAACCGAATTTGCCGGCAAAGTGCTGGAAGAAATGCTGCAGGCCGATACCTGCAGCGCCGGCTACAACAGCATCCGTTTCGACGACGTGATCACGCGCAACCTGCTGTATCGCAACCTGCGCGACCCTTATGAGCGCGAATACAAGAACGGAAACACCAGGTGGGACCTGATCGACCTGGCGCGCATGTGCTATGCACTGCGGCCCGGGGGAATCGAGTGGCCCATGCACGAACCGGGCAAGCCCAGTTTCCGGCTGGAAGATCTCAGCTCTGCCAACCGGATCGAACACGAAGGCGCACACGATGCCCTGGCCGACGTGCGCGCCACCATTGAACTGGCCCGCCTGTTGAAAGAACAACAACCCAGGCTGTTTGAATGGGGGCTGGGGATGCGCGACTACCGGCAGGTATCTGGCCTGCTCGATACGGCCAGGCCTTCTCCGCTATTGCATACCTCGGCCCGGATTCCCGCCACGCGCGGATGTACCACCATGATGCTGCCGCTGGCCGTGCTACCCGGCCGTGCGAAGTCTGTCATCGCGTTCGACCTGGCGGCTGACCCCCTGCCCCTGATTACCGAACCGGCGGATGTCATTCATGACCTGGTATTCACAGCGGCTCAGGATTTACCCGAAGACATGGAAAGGCTGCCGTTGAAAACCATACATGGAAATCATGTACCGATGCTGGCCCCGCTGGGTACTTTGAAAGGCGTCGACACCGATCGTATTCAGCTGGACCCGGAACAATGCAAAACACACGCGCGACAAATCCTTGACTCGCTGGATCTCATCCGCGGGAAAGTCACGGAGGTGTTCTCCGGCACTCTATCCACTTTCGAGGAAAGTACTGATCCGGACCGGATGATCTACAGTGGCGGATTTTTCCCGTCCGCCGACCGCCGCCTGCTGGACAAGGTGCTTAAGGTACCGCGCGCGCAATTATCCAGCCACCTGTGGTCCTTCCAGGATAAACGACTCCCGCTGATGCTTTTTCGGTTCCGTGCACGCAACTATCCGGAGACTCTGAACCTGGAAGAAGGCAGAATCTGGGACCAGGACCGGAAAGCACGTTTGGTCGATACCACGGATCCGGAATATTTCACGCTCGCCAATTTCAGAACTGCCGTCGGTGAACTGCGGGAACTGAAAAAAGAAGACCCGGACGCGCTGAGAATCCTTGATCAACTGGACGCCTGGGTTCTGGAAACCGGAGTTCCGGACCTCTGATTACCCACATGCAGCAGGAAACGCGAGATTGATGGCCATTAACGAATTTTCGAAAACCTTTTTCAACAAGTTACGGCAACTTTCTCGATTCGATTCGAATTATTTATGCACAAGTGCCTGATTGTCTTTATGACGATAATTTTACAAACTTGTGTCCCGGTCAATTCAACAGACCGTGTTGTAAGTTATTGTTTTATATAGATGTATTCAAAGTGGTTATTTTTTGATCAATCTGTAACGATGCGCACGACGTCTTTGGCATTGCAAGTTTCCTAACAGGGTTATCCACAGCTTGTGTGGATAAGTTTTCAGGCCACGTTCAACACCAATTGAAGTTCATTCCGCGGCCTGGAAATCACCGCTTTTTTGTGCTTGCCCGAACGACGCAGGCGCCGCCGCGCAGCGGGTGAAACGAACTCGACGTGAGAGCCATCGGAAAACTGCAACATCCAGATTTCCCGTGCATCTTCATCCGGCTGACTAACCGCCACGACACCGCTGATGGTCTTACCGATCAGGTCCTGATTTGCTTTCATGCTCTACTCCTTTCCAAGTCTGTATGGTTTTCCTGAGCGTATTTAAACGCACAGCGTTCTCAAAACGTGAGACGGACTTAAAAAATCCCGGGGAACTCGATAGCCGCCCCCCGGGATGCCGGTTCCTGTTCAATCCTGGCTGGCGAGGTCTTCATCCTGCAGGATGATCAAACCCCGGTTCTTATCGATGGTCCTGATGCCGATGCCTTTCACATTGACCAGTTCATCCACGTGCAAAAAAGCGCCATTGGCCTCGCGGTAATCGACAATCAATTGAGCTTTGCTCATACCGATGCCTTTGAGGTTTTCAGAAATTTGTTCAGCCGAAGCCGAGTTCACATTGACCGGTTCGGCTGCCCAGGCCGCGGTGAACAGCAGGCCGGTGGCGAGTAAAGTGAGAAAATATTTCATGTCATTCATGCCCCATGTCGGTGTTGATAAATTGCATGCTGGATGGTTTCAGCTTGCAGGTCCCAGCCTAGTGATCGCAGCGCTGTGGCCATAGGGATCATCAGCTAGCATTGGTGTAGGAAAAAAGAGTTGCACCGGTGACGTCCCTCATTGTGAAAACCGGCCTTGAACCGGCCATCCCGTTCCGGCACAATGCCCTTCCCCGGCTGTTCATCATCCTGAATCAGCCATGCGGGAACATCGATGGTGGCCCCTGCTGGTCCCCCCGCGACGACAAGTTGTGAACCCCGTCAGGCCCGGAAGGGAGCAGCGGCAGCAATGGACTCGGGCGCCGGGGTGCGGCGGGCAGGGGTCGCCACCAACCTGCACGCGGTTTTGTTATAGTGTGTTCTTATCAACGCAATGCATGCAGCAGTTGCCGAAGGAAACGAGACACTTTAAATGAGCTACCAGGTCCTGGCGCGTAAATGGCGCCCGAAAACCTTTGCACAACTGGTTGGGCAGGAGCATGTCTCGCAAGCCCTGATTAACGGCCTTGACCAGGACCGCCTCCACCATGCCTTCCTCTTCACGGGGACCCGGGGGGTCGGCAAAACAACCATCGCCCGAATCCTGGCCAAATGCCTCAACTGTGAAACCGGTGTCAGTTCCAAGCCCTGTGGAGAATGCAGCAGTTGTGTCGACCTGGACGACGGCCGGTTCGTCGACATGATCGAAATCGACGCCGCCTCCCGCACCGGGGTGGATGACATGCGGGAACTGCTGGAATCGGTTCAGTACACGCCCTCGCGCGGACGGTACAAGGTCTACATCATCGACGAGGTGCACATGCTCTCCCCCCAGAGTTTCAACGCGCTGCTGAAAACCCTGGAAGAACCGCCTCCGCATGTGAAGTTCGTATTCGCAACAACCGATCCGCACAAGATTCCGGTCACTATCCTGTCGCGCTGCCTGCGCTTCAATCTCAGGCGGCTGCTGCCGGATCAGATCGCTGATTACCTGAAGACACTGGTCGAAACGGAAGGTGTCGAAACGGAACCTGAAACCCTGACGGTTCTTGCACGGGCAGCCGACGGCAGCATGCGTGACGGCCTCAGCCTGCTGGACCAGGCCATCGCCTTCGGCGCCGGCAAACTCGTCATGAGCGACCTGGAAAAAATGCTTGGGCTGGTCGATCACGAGCACGTGACTTCAATGATACGGGCGCTGGCTGCCGGGGATGCCCAAAGCCTTCTCGGCATCGTGGAGGAACTCGTCTCCCAATCGCGCGACCTGCAAACGGTTCTGCTGAACCTGGCCGAGGTGCTGCACCGCGTCACGCTGGTCCAGTGTGTGCCCGGTTACCGTGACCCCGAGCGAAGTGATTGGGATGCAATAGAAGATTTGGCGGAAACCCTTTCGGCCGAGGACGCGCAGCTGTTTTATCAGATCGCCATCAAGGGCGGCAGTGAACTGGGCCTGGCGCCGGACCCGCGCACCGGGCTGGAAATGACCTTGTTACGCATGCTGGCCTTCCGCCCTGCCCCGCAGGAGGCAGGTAGCGCACCTTCAAGCGCACCTTCACGGCCGCCGGCCCGGACCGGGCAAAAAGCCAAGCCTGCCGCAACCGCCAGTCAGTCCAAACCTGTGGCAGCGAAACCGGCCGCGGCCAAGTCCCGTCCGGCCAGGCCCGCAGCCAGTGAACCCGCCAAGCCCCCGCCGTCCGCCCCCGAACCGGAAGCCGGCCGGCCGGGTGAGCAGGCAGCCGCACCGCCCGGCTCTGACTGGGTGACCCTGCTGAAGGAACTGAACCTGTCCGGACAGGTCCGCGAACTGGCCCGCAATGTGCAGTTAAAATCCCGTTCGGACGACCGCTGGGAATTTGAGATCGCCCCGGCCCTGCGCCACCTCGGCTCGGCCGGCTGCGTCGACCGGCTTGGCGAAGCGATCAGCAACCAGATGGGCCACCCGGTAAGCATCCGGATCATCGACCAGGAAAACAGCGAACTGCAAACCGCGGCAGCCCTCGAAGAACAAAAGGTTCGCAACAGCATGAGCGAAGCGGAAAAAGCCATCAACGATGACCCGACCGTGAAGTCACTCAAAGAACAAATGGGCGCCCTGCTGGTCGAAGACTCGATACAGCCGCTTCAGTAATCAACCCAACCAGGAACTCCACAAGATATGAAAGGTAATCTCGCAGGCCTGATGCAACAGGCCCAGAAAATGCAACAGGAAATGCAAAAAGCACAGGAAGAGTTGGCCAACATGGAAGTCACCGGAGAAGCCGGCGGAGGAATGGTCAAAGTCACCATGAACGGCAAACACGCCGTGCGCCATGTGGAAATCGATCCATCCCTGCTCGATGACCGTGAAATGCTCGAAGACATCGTGACCGCCGCCATCAACGATGCGGTCAACCGGATTGCCAGTACCGCGCAGGACCGCATGTCGGACATGACGGCCGGTATACCGCTGCCGCCCGGAATGAAGTTGCCTTTCTGAGCATTCGCCGGTGAACTCGGGAACACTCCTCGACCAGTTCATTGAAGCGCTGCGCTGCCTGCCCGGCGTTGGCCCCAAATCCGCCCAGCGAATGGCTCTGCACCTGCTCGAACGGGACCGCGACGGCGGCAGGCACCTTTCGGCCCTGCTGGATGCGGCAATGGAGCGCATCGGGCGCTGCACTGTTTGCCGCAACCTGACCGAAGAGGAAATTTGTGCGATCTGCGCCAATGACCAGCGTGACGCCGGGCTGCTGTGCATCGTTGAATCACCCAGCGATGTAATCGCTATCGAGCATGCAACCGGTTACCAGGGCCGTTATTTCGTTTTAATGGGCAGGCTGTCTCCGCTGGATGGGATCGGTCCGGCTGAACTGGGCCTGGAAGATCTCGCCAGCAGGCTGGGTCAGCAACCGCCACGTGAAATGATCATTGCGACCAATCCCACCGTGGAAGGCGAAGCAACCGCCTACTACCTGCAAAGAATGGCGCAGCAGCACGACGTGGCGGTAAGCCGCATCGCACACGGCGTTCCGCTGGGCGGCGAACTGGAGTTCACCGACCAGTCGACCATTGCACACGCATTCAGCAGCCGCCTGGTGGTTGAGGATTCCTGAGGTTTTTTGTGTTGCCAGTGGCAGGGAGTTGCTCCCACAGTTGCAGCAGGCAACCGTAGAATTCGCATTGCAGGGACAGGTGCGTGGTTTCCCGCGCCCGGGCGGCCTGGCCGAGCCATGCGTCCAACAAAATATTTGCTGACGTCCGGTCCAGGTTGTGGTGCCGTACGACCACCGCCAGGTCGAAATAGGGGTCACCGATCCCCGCGTATTCCCAATCGATCAGAATCAACCGCTCCCCTTCCAGCACGTTCTGGCATACCAGGTCGTTGTGGCAGAGGCACCCGGCCGCTGTATAAGATCTGATTTTCGAGGCAATTTCCTCAGCCTTTCCGGCAATGGCCGCGGCTGCCGCCGTACCGATTTGCGTGGCGTAACGCCGCGCGGCGACAGCCGGTTCGAAAACAGTTCCAACCGGTGGCAGGCCATGCAATTTCTGCAACACGCCAGCCAGCCGCTGCAGATTCCCCGGCGCCAGCAAGTCGGACCGGTTCCAGCTTTGTCCGGAAATAAAACGGCGCAGGCTGATGCCCGCTTCGGGGTCGAAGTGAAGGGGCTGAGGCGCCAGGCCGGCAGCTGCCGCCACTTCGTTTACACGCCGTTCATTGGTTCGATCAAGCCCCAGGCCGGTGACGTCCGGTTTATCCAACCGCATAACGTATTGCTCACTGCCCCGTTCTACCCGGTAGCTTGCATTGGTGGGGCCGTCAGACAGCTGCGAAACGATTTTCGCACGGGAAAAACCCGCCATGGCTTGCAATGCCTGCTGCGGGTTTTGCAACGCAGGGGCCGGCTGTTTCATGCCGGGTTGCGCGACATGCTGGCGCGCCAGCTGCGGTAGCCGATCACGATCATCACCAGGTAGCCGGCAAACAATGCGGCCGTGAAGTACAGGTCACGGCTTAAGTACAGCCCGATGGACACAGCGTCGATCACGAACCAGTAGATCCAGTTTTCCAGGATCTTTCGAGCGACCATGAAGGTGGCCACGACGGCGCCCCAGGTGGTAAAGGAATCGAGGAAGGGCAACGCCGCCTCACTGTAACGCGTCAACAATTCGCCACTGATTATAACCAGCAGAAAAACGGCCGAAATGGCCACCAGGTGATAGCGCACCGGCCAGGTGGTGACTTCCAGCCGGGCGCCGCCGTCGCCGCCATGGCGCCACTGTTGCCAGCCGTAAGCGGCCATGCCCAGGTAGAACAACTGCAGGGCCGACTCCATGTACAGCCTGGCCTGGTACATGATGAACAGGTACATCAGGGTGCTCAGCGCCGCGGCCGCCCAACACCAGATATTCTGGCGGATGGCCAGCAGCAGGTAGGCAATGGCCAGCACGACCGCCGCCACCTCCCACCACTGCAGTCCGCTCAGGCTAACCATCCGGTGTCAGGCTGGGCGCACGTCCTATTTCAAGGTCCACGTTCAGGTACTTGACCACCAGCACAACCGTGTTTGAGGCCTCCATCGCCTTTCGCATGCAACGATTGATGGCACCGGTCACGGCTTCAAATTCACCCCGTAACTGGGTGCTCAGCTGGTTGCTTACGATTTCGATACCCTGCTGTTCGCTCATTTCCCTGATGAAGGCGATGATGTCCGGAACCGGGCCGTCTTTCAGCGGGTACAAACTCATTTCTGCAACGATTTTCATGGATTCAATCTCCCGGAATTCATCAGTAACTGTAGCTGACCGTGACGCCATAGTGCCGCGGGTCGCCCAACCTTGTATAGCGGGCTCTCTCAAACCACGGTGGTTCCAGCCCGAACGAAAAGCCCCGCGTGTAGTAGTCCTCATCAAACAGGTTTCGCACCCAGCCGTAAACCGCCCATTGGCTCCACTGCCTGCCCAGCTTGAGATTGACCACCTGGCGGGAAGCGGATTTTTCATCGTGGCTGTAATCGAAGTAGAAAGCCCCCGTGGCGTTGAAATCCAGTCGCGCCACCCAGCCCCTGGCCGAGGCGTAACTGGCGCCCAGGTTCAGCGTGTACGGCGGCGCATGGGCATATTCCCGACCGATCAGACCACCTTCCACATCCGCTTCACGATCGAGGTTATAGGCATCGATTTTTGATTCCAGCAGGCCGAGACTGCCATGCAGACGCCAGTTGTCAGTCGCCTGCCAGGCGAGGCTGGCTTCCAGGCCATAGGAATGCCCTTGCGCGTTACTGGTAATGAAAACGAAGTCATTCGGGTTGTCCGTGAACTGGGCCGAGCTACGCAGCTGCATGTCATCACGGTCCATGTAAAACACCGACAGGTCGATGCTCAGTGTTCCTTCCAGCAGCAGACCTTTGACGCCGGCTTCGTAGTTAAGCAGGGTTTCCGGGTCGTAAACGATGGCTTCAGGGCCCAGTGCACCGCCCGGGCCGAGTGCACGGGCCAGGCTCGGGTTGAAACCGCCCGCCTTGTATCCGCGCGAGACCAGCAGGTACAGGTGGCTGACTTCGCTCAGCTGGTGATTCAGGCTGACGTCGCCGCCCCACAGGCTCTCGTTCGGGTGAAACTCGTGCTCTACCCCCTGCCCGGGATCGCCATAGACATGATCGATGAATACATCGGCGTAATCGGCCTCCCAGCGTTCGACGCGCAAACCCAGGTTCAGCGACGTACGTTCGGTCAGAGCACTGTCGAGCCGGCCGAACACGGCGTAGTTGTTCGAGTCGTAGCCGCTGTTCAGCGTGGTGTGGTCCAGGCAGGGCGCGCACCAGTTGCCGGGCCCGTCCACGCTGTCGTCATACAGGCCGGCCGAGAGAATGTCATCTGATTCTTCCAGCCGCTGCCCGTAGATGCCCAGGACCCAGTCGCTCCGGCCGTTGAAAATCCGGCCATCGGGTGACGACACGACCCGGAATTCCTGGGTCAGTGATTCACGCTCGCGCTGATCGGCATAAATGTAATCGTAGCCATAGGGCGACCAGTAGTCCGCGTCGCCCCACTCGCCGTCAAAAGAAAACAGGACATCGGATTCGGCATATCCGGTGATGCTGACGAAATCTGCAGCCGCGCTGAGCGGCCCGCTAAACTTCAGCGAGCCACCGGTTGTTTTCTGCTCGTCGCGGCCCGGATTGTCGCTGAAGGTAACGCGGCCGTTTTCCGGCGACCAGGCGTCGTAGCCGTTGTCGAAATCCGCATACAGCAGGCTGAGCTTGGCTTCCCACCCATTGCCGAATTCCCACAACAGTTTTCCGCGGGCGGTCAGTTCATCACGCTCATTGCTGTCGTCTATGCCGAGTGACACGTTGTCGTAAAATCCATTGCCCCGGTATTTCCGGATGGAAAACCGGCCACTCAGATGTTCCGTCAGGCCGCCGCCCACAGCGGCCCCGAGGGCCAGGGTATCGTCATTGCCCGCCAGAATTTCCGCGTTCATTTCAGTTTGACTGGTGGGGTTGGCCGACTGAACGTAAATCATTCCCGCCAGCGCACTGGCGCCAAACCGCGTCGCCTGCGGCCCCCGCAGCACATCGACCTGCCGGATGTCGAAGACCGAGCTGATTCCGCCCACACCGGACAGGTCGATATCATCCAGGATAAATCCAATGGAAGGGTTCGGCGCGCCTTCATACTGTTCCAGCTCGCCGATGCCGCGCATCTGGAAATACCTGGCGCGGGCGCCGTCACCGGAAAAGTTCATGTTCGGAACCAGGTAAATCAGCTCCTCGAAATGTTGCAGCGTGGCCGACTCGATGGTTTCCTGGTTCAACACGGTGATGCTGGCATCCAGCTCCAGGGTGGTGGACTGGCGAAACTCGGCCACGACGACTTCTTCCAGCGGACCGGGCGGGTAGCTGAATTCTCCGTCAGCCAGCTCATCCGCAGCGACCACCCACGGCGGACACAATAGCGTCACAGCCAACGGGAAAATGTGTTTAAATTTCATGTTGAGGATCTCTTGGTATCGAGATCCAGTCGGGCCTGAAGCGGGGAATATTTAGGAATGCCCTATTCCTACGCCGGCATTAACCGGATCAGGTTCAAAGGGTTCCTGCAAACAGATCTCAGGCCATCGGCCACCCCTAAGGAATGCACTATATTGTAGCGGATAAATTGGACAAAACCACAGATGCTCAAAAAAATTGCTGAACTGGAACAGATTTCGCGACGGCTCGACCCGGATCGTGTCGAACGGGCGGAACTGCTCGACCAGGTCGCGAATTACGCCGAATCTTTCCTGCAACAACTGCCGGGGGCAAAAACCTATATCCGCGATGCAGGCAGGGCCGGCCTGCGAAACGCCCTGTTTGACGAAACGCCGGCTGAGATGGCTGACATTCTGGACGTGTTCCGCGCGGAAGTCGATACCACCGGTATTCTTCCGGCATCCGGCGGACAGATGGGCTACATCCCCGGTGGCGGGCTTTACCCTTCTGCGCTGGGCGATTACCTGGCGGACATCAGCAACCGCTACTCCGGCGTTGCCTTCGCCGGCCCCGGCGCGGCCGAACTGGAGTGGGCGCTGGTGAGATGGATGTGTGACCTGGCCGGCTACCCGGAGTCGGCTGCCGGCGACCTGACTTCGGGTGGCAGTGTGGCGACTCTTTCCGCATTGGTTGCCGCCAGGGATGCCTGTGGTATCGGCCCCGGCCGGACCGCGAATGCCTGCGTCTACATGAGCGAGCAGGCGCACCACTGTATCGGCAAGGCGCTGCATGTCGCCGGGCTGGGTGAGGCCCGCCGCCGCATCGTGCCGATGGATGATCGCTACCGGATGGATGCTGACGTGCTGCATCAGATGATCAGGGAGGACCGGAATCAGGGCCTGACCCCCTGGCTGATTGCGGCTTCGGCGGGGACAACCGACACGGGAGCCGTCGACCCGATCGAACGCATCGCAGATATTGCACAGGAAAACGAACTTTGGTTCCACCTCGATGCGGCTTACGGCGGCTTTTTCCTGCTCTGTGACGAGGCCGGCGAATGCCTGGCCGGCATCGGTCTGGCGGACTCGATCGTGATGGACCCGCACAAGGGGCTGGG
>CALDVW010000004.1 GCA_937924405.1 uncultured Lysobacterales bacterium | reverse complement strand
TTGGCGGCAGGGCGCATTGAAAATATCGCCGCTACTCTTCCTGAGTAGAAATTTCAATACAAATTAGCGAGTTGGTTGACATAGCGCCCCCTCGCAACTCCTCTGACAAGAGTACACCCACCTTCTAATCTGATCAAACCGGCCCCTGTTCCCGATTAGACGCTGCATATTTGACAGTGCAGCACCCGGCAGGGAAAATTTGCCCGGCTTCAAGCCATTGGAGAGCCTTGTGTCGGGTGTAAACGGGAAGTGGTCAGGCCGGGTTCTCTGGATCGGTCTTCTGCTTTTTGTTCTGGCCCTGGTTTTGCGGGTTCTCTTCCTGCTGACGATGCCAGACGCGACGGGCCCCTACAGCCCTTATTACAAGGGCGATACCCCGGTCTGGCTGGCTTATGCGCAGGCGCTTCAGGCGTCCCTTCCTTTCGACCTGGGTATTCCCTTGCGCCCACCAGGGGTCGCGTACCTACTGGCCTTGCTGTGGGACGGGCAGGACAGCGGCATCGGGTTCCTCAGGCTGACCTGGGCTTTGCTTGGTTCGGCCGTGGTTGCGCTGTTCTTCCTGGCGGTTTTACGGTCGTTCGGGATCAGGGTTGCAGCCATTGCCGCCCTGCTCGCCTCGGCCTCGACCGGCCTGATTATCCTTTCCACTTCGCTGAACAACGAAATACCCTACCTGCTGCTGGTGATGGCGGCCTTCACGCAGTGGGAGCCGATCCGCCACCGGCCCAGGCTGCACACTATCCTTTTGTGGTCGGCACTTAACGGCCTGGCCTGCCTGATCCGGGTCGAACATGTCCTGTTCTTCGCGCTGGTTTCGGTGTACCTGGTCTGGGCCTGGGCGCGGGTTCCCGGACTGCAAGGGGCATGGAAACAAAGCCTTGGCCGGGGCCTGCTGATGTCGGCACTTCTTCTCCTGCCCTTAATTCCATGGCAGCTTCATATCTGGTCGCAAATCGAACACTTCAATCTGGAACCACTCCCCACCAACCGGGCCACGGAACAGGCCTATCTGCAGTTGGAGCAGGCGCTGGAAGGACTGCGCTGGAGTGATGATGCAAAACTGGAACATGCGGCGCTTCCGGCATTCGCGCGGCGCCCGCTAGGCAATTTTGTTGCCGCCACTGTTGCCGTGCGGGGTGGAACCGAGTTGAGAGGGCCGGATTTCCGGATTATTGACGAGGCTTTCGGATCGCGCCCCGAGACGCTTGCGCCCTACCCTTTCGTCGCGCTCTACGGCGGACTCAATTTCTATCTTGCCAACAACCCGAAGGCCACGGGGGGCTTTAACCGGGCGCCCTTGCTGGCCGCACCGCCTCTGGCCGGCGGACCCTCGCGCTATCCGGGCTTCCTGATTACGGGCCTGCCGCCACCCGAGTTGGCATTCAGCTATCCGCCCCATGTGAACATCGTGAACCACGGCTATGCCCTTGGCCGTGAGTGGATGCTGGGACACCCCTCCGACTACCTTTCGCTGGCATGGAGCAAAATGCGCTTTTTCTGGTCGGGTGTCACCCTGGGGTTTACCGGCTACAACCTGCCATTGGGGATTTCCGGGGTACGCAGGCTGGTCGACCTGGTGGTTCCCGAAGGGCGACCTGGGGTCACACTCTGGCGCTGGGCCGGGCTTGCGCTCGTCCTGTTCGGATTGTGGGTCGGGCGGCGCGAGCAAGCCCTGGTCCCCTGGCTGCTTTTTCTGGCCACGAAAGTCATCACCACGCTGGGTTTTTTCGGCTATGCCCGCGAAGGCGCAGTGGTCATTCCGGTGTTCGCCTTATTGCTGGCACTGCTGGCAGCACGCGGGCTTCCGGCCCGTGAAAAAGCCTCGCCGAACACCGGGAGATGGCTCCAGCTAACTGCTGTGATTGCGGTTGTGCTGATCGCTGTTGAAGCCTACCGCTGGCATTCGGAGCCCGTGGTCACCCTGGACGGGCGCGACGTCAGCGCGGGAGATCCGTTTCCCGGGTTGGAATACGAAGAGCGTCAACTCCTTATAAAGTGAGTATCCGGCCTGCGGTTGACGATGGCCGGTCCTGTTAACGGTTGATTGACTCAACCCGGTCAGCAAGCTGAGTAATGTACCTCACCGTGGACTGAGTCTTATAATTATGTAAGTTGTGTGCGAATTCGGACATGTCCGGATAAGGAAGATGGTTCACCGGCAAACCCGACCCGGGGCCTGTGCCATCATCATTCGAGGAGAACAATCATGCTCGTTCCGCTTTTGTTGGGATGGCTAGCAGTCATTATTTCAATGGTGATCCAGGTGACCGCCGTAGTTGTCATGTTGCGGTACCTGATGAGGATCGTGTCTGATCCAACAAATGATAACGCGGGTATTTTATTTGACTGCTATGTCATCAGCATTGTGCTGTTGGTCTTGTTCACAGGCCATCTGCTACAGGTCGGCGCCTGGGCGACATTGTTTCAGGCCCTCAATGAATTCAGTGACTTTCAGACCGCCTTCTACCACTCCATGGTCAACTTTACCTCGCTGGGCTATGGCGATATCGTGATGAGTGAGCGGTGGCGCCTGCTCGGGGCGCTCGAAGCCAGTGTTGGCATCCTGATGTTTGGATTGAGCGCCGGGATATTGGTCGCCGTAATGAACCCGCTTTTCGCGCGTCACAGCCCGACGAAAGAGCAGGTCAAACAGTTCCAACAAAAAAAGTGAGCCGGTAATTTTTAATGCTGCAGGGGCCGGATCAATCCGACCCCTATCTCAACTTTGTCAGGCAGCGCGGGTTGTTTCTCGTTCGCGGATGTACTTCAACATGGTGTTGGAATCACTCACCTCGAAAGGATCGCTCGGGCATTCATCCTGCTTGCCGGGTTCGGAGAAAATTTTCACGATGTTGCCGTCCTCCACCAGCATGGAGTAGCGCCAGGAACGTAAGCCAAAGCCGAGGTTATCCTTGGATACCAGCATATCCATGCCACGGGTGAATTCACAACTGCCGTCCGGCAATAACTTGACGTTCTGCACATCCATGTGGCGGCCCCACTGGAACATCGTGAACGCATCGTTAACGCTCAGGCAATACACTTCGTCAACGCCCAGCTCCCTGAAGGCAGCGTAATCGGACTCGTAACCCGGCAGATGCGTGCTGGAACAAGTGGGCGTGAATGCACCGGGCAGAGCGAATAATACGATGCGCTTACCGGTAAATATGTCCTCCGAACTGACATCCTGCCAGCGGAACGGGTTGGGTCCATCGACTGCTTCATCGCGGACCCGGGTTTTGAATGTTACCTGGGGTACTGTCTGTTTCATGCTATGAACTCCTGTTTCTGCTTGAACGTGCTATTGGATAGCAGCCATATTCACACAGAATGAATCATAGATAAAATTGATTGTTTATATCTATTTAATAGATATCGTGAATGATGATCGAAAGCTATCGGTCAGTTCGACGAAGGTGGTTCGAGACCGGCCTGGTTGAGAAGCGAAATAAATCTCGGGTCATCATGCAGCGGTCGAAAATCAGGGTCGCCGCGAATGAAGGAATTGTTGACCTCACGCGCCTCGAACGACTTTTCGAGATACTCCATTGCCCGATCAATCTGATCCATATGAACCAGCGCTGCGGCAACCAGGATGTAATTGTTCGTGCTCTCTTCGGCAATCAGGATCAGCTGATCCAGGTAATCGCCGGCCTTTTGCTCGTTGCCGAGATGATAGTAACTGATGGCGGCATCTTGCAGGTCCCCGACCGTTTCGGGTTCGCTGGGAAGCCGTTCGGTCAATTCGGCATACTGTCCCGTGTAACGCAGTAACACATACTCCATGTTATCGCGCCACTGCTCGACGTATTCGGGATCTTTGAACTGAGCCAGCCGCTCTCCAATCTCGGGCACTTCATCATAGCGCCCGGCCAATATCACGGCATACGCCAGCCCCGAGTACGCACGTGTCTGTAACGGATCCACCTCGAGCGCCCGGTGATAATACTCGATGGCTTCGTCAAAACGGCCATCGGAAACCAGGAAATAGCCGTAGGTCCGCAAACCTTCGGCATCACTGGGCCGGATCTCCAGCGCCTGCAGATAGGACCTCTCTGATGCGCCCATATCCCAGTCATACTCGAGTTGGATATCAGCCAGTGCGAGCAGGGCTTCGACCAGGTTCGGGTCAATCTCCAGCGCTTTCATGGCCATCTCGCGGGAGCGCTCGTAGCCCTCTTTCATGCTGAGATCGCCCTCGATGGATAAGCGTCCGTAGGCGTCGGAAAGGCCGGCAAACGCAAGCGCATAAGCCGGCTCGACCTTTAGTGCTGATTCGAACAGACCCATTGCCTGGCGGATTAAATCCGGATCGTTGGTATCTTTGCCCAATTCGTAAATGTGCCTCCCGCGCAGATACAACAAATAGGCATCAGTGCTCTGTTCCCGTTTCTCCTGCACCGCCACCTCTCCGGAATCGAGCAACCTTACCTTGAGCGCGGTGACGACGGCGCTCGCAATTTCGTCCTGAATGGCAAAAATGTCGTCCAGCTGCCGGTCATAGGTTTCAGACCAGAGATGAGAGTCGGTATCCACGTCGATAAGCTGGGCTGTGATCCGCACCTGGGTGCCGGATTTGCGCACGCTGCCTTCAAGGATGTGGGCGACTTTCAGTTCGCGGGCAACGGACGGGAGATTGGCGTCCTTACCCTTGAATGCGAAAGAGGAAGTACGCGATGAGACGCGCAGTTCGTCGACTTTGGCAAGCAGATTCAGAAGTTCTTCCGTCAGGCCGTCCGAAAAATATTCATTTTCTTCGTCGCCCGACATATTCACGAACGGCAGAACCGCTATGGATTTTTGTTTTGTATCACCGGCCGGAGCTTCGCCGCCCGCAGGCGCGAGGGCGGGATTGACCGCTTCCGCTATTACGGGTTGCGAAATCTCGGCGGCGGGCGGCTTGATCAGAATGCGGTCTGCAAGCAAAACAGCGACAATGACGACCAGGCCCGCGATGATCAAGCGGTCAATTTTACGGCCGGTAATCGGCGTGATGGATTCACCGCGATCGATTTCACTTTCGCGCTTCAGACCATCGGATGTCATTTCATAAACCCAGGAGAAGATCAGCGCCAATGGGAATCCGAGCAGCAGCAGTCCGAGCACCAGGCGCAAGCCCCAACCGGGTACGTCGAGCAAGCCAAACAGGACGTCTGCCACCTGCAGCAGAAACCATCCCGCAACGGCATACAGCGCGCCGATTCGAATGACATTGCGGCGCTTCAGTTCTAGCCAAAGTGAAGACATCTGCACCCTCCTTGCGGGGCAGTATAGCGGCTAAGCAAAATCGATGCCCAAAACCCGGTCGGGCCACCCGGTGGCATCGGCGTGGCCGCGTAAACGGGTCGGAGGCTGCGACAGATTGACACAGGTCATAACTTGTTCATCTGACTATGGGCGAACCGGCAAACTGGTCCTAGTGTTATAGAACTTGATGTTGTGTTTTTAACTACCCGGTTCGGACAACCCGGCATGACCAGCGCAATCGACTCCGAAACCCTCGAAATGACACTCGATGCCATTCGGGAATTTGTCACCGACGCCCTCCCCGACGAAAAGCTTCTTGAACTCGATGAAAAAGATGAGTTCCCACATGCGTTGGTAAAAGAACTACTCGGTGAAGGCCTTGGCATTCACCTGGTTTTCATACCCCTGGTTTACGGCGGCATGGGTGGCGGGGCATTCGATGTCTACCGTGTTTGCGAACAAATGGCGCGAATCGACCTGGGCGTAGCCACCGGCGTACTGGCCACTTTCCTGGGCAGTGATCCGATAAGGGTGGGGGGAACCGAGCAACAGCAGGCCCACTGGATGGGGCGCCTGGCTGAGGAAGGCCTGCTGATGGCGTATGGCGCAACCGAACCCGCGGCCGGCAGTGACCTCGGCGCCCTGAAAACCCGTGCTGAACCCGTCAGGCAAAACGGTACCGTCAGCGGCTACCGGATCACCGGCGCGAAGCAGTGGATAAGCAACGGTGGTTTCGCCGACCTCTATACGGTTCTCGCCATGACACCGGGCGGGCCAACCTGGTTCGTAGTAGAACAAGGCACGGAAGGCCTGTCACATGGGCAGCCGGAAGACAAGCATGGAATACGCGCCAGCAACACGGCCGCGGTGCTGCTCGATGACGTCTATGTTCCGGCCGACCAATTACTGGGCCTGGTCGAGGGCCAGGGGCTTATCCAGGCTCAGCGGGTATTCGGCTATACACGACTAATGGTCGCCTCATTCGGCCTGGGTTGCGGCTGGGCTGCACTGGACCGCGCCATTGAATACTCTCTCGAACGCAAACAGGCGGGCTCTACACTCTCCGAGAAACAGGGCTATACACACAAGCTTATCGTGCCCCATGCCGTCAGGCTAGAGGCAGGCCGGGCGTATATCGAGGAAACGGCCCGGCGCATAGATTCGGATGAGGGCATCCTCAACACTGAAGGAGCGATTGCCAAGTACTTCAGCACCGAGGCCGGGAACGCAGCCGCAGAAGCCGCGATCCAGGCCCATGGCGGCTACGGTTACACCAGGGAATACATGGTCGAAAAGATCAAGCGTGATGTTCGTATTACAACTATCTACGAGGGCACGTCCGAGATCATGGAGATGACCATTGGGCGAGACCGCTGGCAGGAACACCTGAAGACCCGCGGCGAGTATTACCACGAGCGGGCCATGGCAATGGAGCAGCTGCATTCTTCCCGGCCGGAAGTCGGCGCGGACACCACCGCGTTGGCCCTGCACGCACTGGCCGTGGCGATGGAGCGTTGCCGGCTAGCCAGGCTGACGCGCAACCAGCACGTACTGTTCAGGCTGGGTGAGCTGATCGCCTGGGCGGAGTGTTCAGGGGCGTTAGCCAGGCGCGCCAGCGACGCCATCGAAAACAGGCTGGATCAAAAAGCTGACAGGCGATTTTCCGCTGACGCGCTCTGCGCGATGGCTCGTGTTATGGGCCGTGAAACTGCCATGAAGGTTGCAATGGGTGGAATGCAACTGGTCACCGGCGCAGAAGGCGGCAGCGGGGCCGAATTCACCGACACCATGAATATAGAAGAAATTATCCAGGAGCAAAAAGGCGCTATCGAGGATATGAATTACATAGCGGACGTCCTGTACGACCGCAAGAAGTAACCAGGCGGATTTCCCGGGCCATCGGGATTTCTGCAAAACGGAATATCAACCGGGCTGAAAGACAATGAAAGACACCGCGCACCGAGCCGTTGCCATTGTCGGTCTCGGGGCCATCCTTCCGGACGCTCCCGATTCCGGGCAATTCTGGGAAAATATCAAGTCAGGGCGATACAGCATCAGTGAAGTCGATGCCGATCGCTGGGACCCTGAACTATATTATGACGCCGACCCCAAGGCGCCGGACAAGACCTATTCAAAGATAGGGGGTTGGGTGCGGGACTGGGAATGGAAACCCTTTGACTGGAAGCTGCCGATCCCCCCCCGGGTTGCCGGCGCCATGGATGACGCACAGCGCTGGGGTATCAATATCACCCACTCCATGTTGCAAAACTATGGTTACCCCGACCGGCCGCTCAACACGGACCGCACGGCCGTCATCATCGGCAATGCAATGGCCGGTGAGAAGCACTATCTCACCGCCCTGCGCGTGTTTTTCCCGGAATTTGCCCGTGAAATGGGGCAGGCTGAGAGTTTCAACGAACTGCCAGCCAAGTTGCGCGAGCGAATCATCGCTGAAACGCATCAGCGCATGAACCGCCTGACTCCCGACATCACGGAAGACTCGATGCCGGGTGAACTGGCCAATGTTCTGGCCGGGCGGATAGCCAACACATTTAATTTTCATGGCCCGAACTTCACATGCGACGCCGCCTGCGCATCCGCCATGGCCGCAATCAATGCCGCTGTCGAAGGGCTCACTGAACACGACTTCGATGTCGCTATTACCGGCGGCATAGACCGCAACATGAGTGCTCATACCTTTGTTAAATTCTGCAAAATCGGCGCCCTGTCCGCGACTGGTACGCGGCCTTATGATGTCGGCGCTGACGGATTCGTCATGGGTGAAGGCGCATCGCTGTTCATGCTGAAACGCCTGGCAGATGCCGAGCGCGATGGCGATCATGTTTTCGCGGTGATGCGCGGCATCGGCGGATCCAGCGACGGCAAAGGCAAGGGAATCACGGCGCCTAACCCGGTTGGACAGAAACTGGCGGTCCAGCGTGCATGGGAAAATGCCGGGGTTTCACCAGCGACAGCATCTTTCATCGAAGGTCACGGCACCTCGACACGGGTTGGCGATATGGTCGAGGTGGAAAGCCTCACCGATGTATTCACCAACTCGGGCGCAGCTCCGCGCAGCATTGCGCTCGGCTCCGTGAAGTCCAATTTCGGGCACCTGAAGGGCTCTGCCGGCGCGGCCGGAATCCTCAAAACCGTTCTCGCCCTGAATGACAAGGTCATACCACCGAGCCTGAATTGCGATCAACCCAATTCAGCGGTCGATTCAGGACAGTCACCGTTTTATGTCAACGGTGAGCTTCGCGAGTGGAAAAAACCGGACTGTGGTGTTCGCCGCGCAGGGGTGAGTGCGTTTGGTTTTGGCGGCACCAATTTCCACGCGATTTTTGAAGAATACATACCCGGGCGCCTGAATGGCGGCGGCAAAAAGTATCATGCTGTGCCGGCGTCGGCGTCCGGTCAGACCGGCCCGGCAACGGCCGCCTCCGGGGTAGCCGCGGGCGTGTCTCCGAGAGAACCACCCGGCGGTATCGCGATGATTGGCGCTTATAGCTCGACGGATCTCATCGGCCGGCTGAGTTCGCTCAAAGGCGACGCCGAGGCCAGCGGGGTGGTATCCGGCCAGGCGCCGATGGCGCGTGATCTGCAGGCGCCCGAACGAATTGCAATCGATTTCGCCAGCCCGTCCGACCTGAATCGCAAGATCGACCTGGTGCTCAATGCGGAACAACGCAATGATGCGGGATTCTGGAGAACTCTCGGCGCTCAGGGTATTTTTCGCGGCCGGGGCGAGCCCGAAAAGGTGGCGTTCCTGTTCCCGGGCCAGGGATCACAGTACATCAACATGCTCGCGGAACTGCGCGACAGGGAACCACTGGTGCGCGAGACGCTTGAGCAGGCCGACCGCGTAATGGAGCCCATCCTGGGTAAACCGTTGTCCGAATTCGTCTACGTCGACAGCGAAGACGCCCAAACAGTGAAGAAAGCCAACCGCGCGCTGATGAAGACTGAAATCACCCAGCCGGCGCTAATCGCATGCAATATTGCACTGGCGCGCCTGTTGCGGTCCTACGGATTTACACCGGACATGGTCATGGGGCACAGCCTGGGTGAATACGGTGCGCTGGTCCAGGCTGGCGCCATCAGTTTCGCTGACGCGCTCGAAGCCGTGGCCGCGCGTGGCCGTGAAATGACCCGTGTGTCGATGGGTGATAACGGTAAAATGGCAGCAGTTTTTGCACCCCTGACAGACGTTCAGAGATTGCTGGCCAGCCTCGATGGTTATGCAGTCATTGCCAATATCAACAGCTATCAGCAGTCCGTCATCGGTGGTGAAACCGCCTCGATTGAAAAGGCCATCGAGCTGTTCACGGCCCAGGGCGTGCAAGCCGTGCCGTTGCCGGTCAGCCATGCCTTTCATACCCGGATCGTGGCGCCTGCCAGTGAACCGCTGCGCAAGGTTCTGTCGCGTATGCACCTGCGCTCGCCAGGCATTCCCGCCATCAGTAACGTCACCGGAGGTTTTTACCCGCAGGGTGAAGGCGCGGTCGACGATATGCTCGACCTGCTGGCGCGCCAAATCGCCTCACCCGTCCAGTTCATCAAGGGTCTGGAAGCCCTCTACGACAGCGGCGTCCGCGTGTTTGTGGAAGTTGGGCCCAAAAAGGCCCTCAAGGGCCTGGTCGATGGTGTGCTTGGAGACAAGACAGACCTCGTTTCCCTGTTCACCAACCACCCCAAGACTGGAGGACTGGTATCTTTCAATCATGCCCTGTGCGGACTCTATGCCTCCGGACACGGCACAGGCCGCATGGAATCCATCGCACCCGCTGTCACCGCGGCACAAACGGCCGAAGCGTCGCCCGCAAGCCCGCCCGCAGAACCGGTTCAGAGTGCCAACCCGGTCCCTGCCACTACCCGGGCGACTGACCTGTCCCAATATGGTGAATTCGGCCGCTTGTTTGCCGAATTTATCCAGCGCGGAAATCAAATGATATCGGGTCAGCCGACGGCAAGTGCTGCTGGAACCGCAAAAACCGTCATCAGCGGGGCGGCACTGGGGCTGCCGGGCACGCGCCGGCTGTTCGACGACGAAAACGTCGGCCGTATTCTGCATGGTGAGCAATTCATCGACGTCATTCCTTACCGCTTCCGCCAGAAAATCGCCGGCAAACACATCACCCGACTGGTCAAACCCGAAGACGGCGACCCCACGTTCGTGACCATCGATAACCCCCGGGACGTAGTGAAACTGGCCGGCAGAGCCGGTGAATTCAATGTAGCCAGTGAGTACGGCATTAATCAGGAACGTGCCAAAGCGTTCGATTCAACCACTGCAATGGCCATTGCGGTCGGCATCGACGCCCTGCGCGACGCCGGTATTCCGCTGGTGCTCAAATACAAGACCACCACTACCGGCAGCCACCTGCCTGACCGTTGGCGTCTGCCGGACGAATTGCGTGACGATACCGGCATCATCTTCGCTTCTGCTTTTCCCGGCAGCGATGCATTAGCGGAACAAATGGAGGAATACTACACAGAGGCCGGCCACCGGGAACAACTGGCCGGGCTGGAAAGCCTGCGCGACTGGTTTGACCACCAGGGCAACGGGCAGCGGGCGGGTATCGAAGAACTCGACCGGCGCATTGCCGAGCTGAAAAGCCTGATCGGTCGAACCGAATATCACTTCGACCGGCGTTTCCTGTTCCGTTGCCTGTCGATGGGACATTCCCAGTTTGCCGAGGAAATCGGCGCGCGTGGCCCGAACACCCAGATCAATGGCGCCTGCGCCAGTACGACCCAGGCCGTGGCGCTTGCAGAAGACTGGATTCGTCAGGACCGTTGCCGCCGCGTGATCATCATATCCGCGGACAATGTCACCTCCGACAACCTGGTCGAATGGGTTGGCGCCGGCTTTCTGGCTTCAGGCGCTGCGGCGACCGACGAAAACGTCGAGGACGCCGCCACGCCTTTCGACCGGCGACGCCATGGCATGATCATGGGGATGGGAGCGGCCGCGCTGGTCGTCGAGAGTGAAGACTCCGTTCAGGAAAGAGGCTTGCAGCCAATTTGTGAAGTGTTGGGATCTGTCGCTGTCAACAGCGCGTTCCACGGCACCCGTCTGGACATTGAACACATCGCCGGTGTGATGGAAAAGCTGGTCAGCGGCGTGGAACGCCGCCACGGCATAAACCGCGACCAGATCGCACCACGTATGTTGTTCATGTCCCATGAAACCTACACTCCGGCCCGCGGCGGCAGCGCTTCAGCAGAAATCCATGCGCTGCGCACTGTTTTTGGTGATAAGGCCGGCCAGATCGTGATTACCAACACCAAGGGCTTCACCGGCCATGCGATGGGCGCGGGGATTGAAGACGTGGTGGCGGTCAAGGCGCTGGAAACCGGAATCGTTCCCCCGGTTCCCAACTTCAGGGAAGTCGATCCGGAACTGGGTGAACTGAACCTGTCAACCGGTGGTTCCTACCCGGTGCAGTACGCGCTGCGTCTTGGCGCTGGCTTCGGCTCGCAACTGGGCATGACGCTGACGCGCTGGGTACCTTCGCCGGACGGACGGCGACGCAACCCTGACCAGCTCGGCTTTGATTACCGGATTGCCGATTCAGCAACCTGGGCCGGCTGGCTCGACCGCGTCAGTGGCTACCAGGCTGCGCATGTCGAAATATCCACCCGGCGCCTGCGCGTCAGGGACCAGGGACCGTCGCTGGACTCCCCCACTACCGAGGTCACCAGGCCTGCTGTGGTTAAGCCCGCACCCGTGGTTCCCGAAACTGCCACGCCTGAACCTGTGCAGCCTGCTGCAGAACCCGCGACGGTCGCTACGCCAGAACCTGAGCCCCGGGTTGCGGCAGAAAATTCTGAAGCGGCGACCGCCGGTGACGGCGTGGAAGAACGCGTCATCCAGCTGGTAGCGGAGAAAACCGATTATCCACCCGACATGCTCGACCTGGATCTCGATCTCGAAGCCGATCTCGGCGTCGACACGGTGAAACAGGCTGAAGTGTTCGCCGAAGTGCGCGAGGTTTACAGCATCGAACGCGATGACCAGCTGCAAATGCGTGAATTCCCGACGCTGGCCCACGTGGTGCAGTTCGTGCGCGACCGCGCTCCGGATCTGGCCGCGGCGGGAACTACTGATTCAGCCCACGCGACTCCGCCTGAATCCACGCCATTGCCTTCGGCGGCGAGCGCTGGTCCGGACGAGGAAGATGTCGCAGTAAAACCTGCCCCGGCTGAAGACGATGACGCCGCCATCCGGCAAAAAGTACTGGAAATCGTTGCCGGCATGACCGGCTACCCGGCAGACATGCTGGATATGGACCTCGATCTCGAGGCTGACCTTGGAATCGACACCGTGAAACAGGCCGA
Source organism: uncultured Lysobacterales bacterium (assembly GCA_937924405.1). Taxonomy (GTDB): domain Bacteria; phylum Pseudomonadota; class Gammaproteobacteria; order Xanthomonadales; family SZUA-36; genus JAHEFT01. Next base: position 9,820 of record CALDVW010000004.1, on the reverse strand, counting down.
GATCTTCGCCGGATTGCGGGAAAGTTATTCGATTCCACGCGACGAGACCCTGCAACTGAAGGATTTCCCGACGCTGAACCATGCCGTCGGGTTCGTGAAGGACCGCACCCCGCAGTCGGCGCCCGCCGAAGTTCCGGCCGGCCCTCAGGACAAACCTGAACAGACTGCTGCCCCGGGCCCGGATCAGGAAGCGCCGGTCGCCGCAGACATGGATGCCGCTGACCAGGTAGCCCGGCGTGTTCCCAGGGCAGTTTGGCGCCCGTCCCTGGAGCTGTTCAAGGCAACCGGCATTCCACTGGATGGGCAATCACGCATCGTCGTCATGCCGGATCATTCGGGTGTCAGCGGGGCACTGATAAAGCGCCTCGAAAAACGTGGCATCGAAGTGCTGACCATCAGTCCGGAAGCCGACACTGCAACACTTGAAAACCAGATCGAAACCTGGCTCGCCGGAGGGCCCGTCAACGGAGTGTACTGGCTGGCGGCGCTTGATGATCACGCGCCGATTGCGGAAATGGACCGGGCGGTCTGGAAGGAAGCAACCCGGATTCGGGTCAGGAACCTATACACCACCATGCGCGCCCTGTACCAACAGGTGTCCGGCGACCGGAGCTTCCTGGTCGCGGCCACCCGCCAGGGCGGCAAGCATGGCTACGACGAAAACGGTGCGCAGAACCCGATAGGCGGCGGTGTTTCCGGCTTTGTCAAAGCGTACCAACGCGAGCGCCCGGAGGCTCTGTGCAAAGTCATCGACTTCGCTGCAAGCCGCAAGACCGCTGCTCTGGCCGACCGGATCATCGGCGAAACACTGAGCGACCCCGGAGTGGTCGAGGTCGGATACCAGGGCGATCAGCGCTGGGCGATTAGCCTGGACATCGTACCCTGCGATGAAACCCCGACCGGGGTAGAGCTCAACAGGGATACGGTATTCCTGGTCACCGGCGCAGCAGGCAGTATCGTGTCGGCGATCATCGCCGACCTCGCCGCCGCTTCGGCCGGCACTTTCCATTTGCTCGACCTGACGCCGGAACCGGATCGTACTGACCCGGACATCGCGCGATTCGCCTCTGACAAGGACGGGTTGAAACGGGATATTTTTGAACGCATCAAGGCCAGCGGCGAGAAAGCGACACCGGCCAAAGTCGAGAAAGAACTGGCCGGGCTGGAACGCTCGCAGGCAGCGCTCGCCGCGATCGAAGCGGCGGAGAACAGCGGCGGAAAAGCTGTCTGGCATTGCCTCGACCTGACCGATGACGGCGCAATCCGCTCGGTAATGGACCAGGTCAGGGAGAGTCACGGAAAACTTGATGTGCTCATCCACGCCGGCGGACTGGAGATCAGCCACTTCCTGGCGGACAAACCACGCGAGGAATTCGACCTGGTATTCGACGTCAAATGCGACGGCTGGCACAGCCTGATGAGCGCGCTGGGCGACATGCCGCTGAAGGCTGCGATGGTGTTCAGCTCGGTGGCCGGGCGATTCGGCAACGGCGGACAGACCGACTACAGCGCAGCCAACGACCTGCTGTGTAAAAGCATATCCGGCTTCCGCAGCACCCGCCCCGGAACACTGGGCGTCGCCATCGACTGGACGGCCTGGGGCGGACTGGGCATGGCCACGCGGGGTTCAATTCCCACCATGATGAAGGCGGCAGGCATCGACATGCTGCCACCGGAGACAGGCATCCCGACGGTCCGGCGTGAACTTACCCGGGGGCCTTCCGTAGGCGAAATCGTGGTGGGCGGAAACCTGGGCATCCTGACCGAAGACCGTGATCCTTCGGGCGGACTCAACCTGGAAGCCATCAATGGAAATGCGCACGATCCAATGATCGGGCACGTTACCGGCATGCAGCTGTACCAGGGCCTGACGGTGGAAACCGAGCTCGACCCGGGTCAACAGGCTTTCCTGTATGACCACAAGATCGACGGTACTCCGGTGTTGCCCGGCGTAATGGGACTGGAAGGCTTCGCGGCCCTGTCTACCCTGCTGCTGCCGGAGTGGCACGTGGAAGCGATCGAAGACATCCGCTTCATGGAACCCTTCAAGTTCTACCACAACGAGCCAAGAAAGCTGAAGTTGACTGCGCAACTGGCCGCAGAAGACGGCCGGCTGGTGGCGCATTGCAGCTTGCTCAGCGAACGGCAACTGAAGGGTAAACCGGACCCGGTCATCAGTACGGCATTCCAGGCAAACGTCCGTCTGAGCCAGGCCCCGCCGGATGCCGTCAAGGCTGACAAACCGGTCACTGCCACCGGTCCGACCCTGCAGGCCGGCGATGTCTACGAGGTCTATTTCCACGGGCCTGCCTACCAGGTGTTAGGCAGTGCCTGGGGCGACGGGCCGGGCACGGTGATCGGCCGCCTGGCAGACACCCTGCCGGCGAACCATGATCCGGCAGAATTACCCACCGTGATGGCGCCGAGGCTGATTGAACTCTGCTTCCAGACCGCAGGCATGTACGAATTGGGGGTAAATGATCGCTACGGCCTGCCGTCCAGGATTACCCGCGTCCAGAAACTCAGGGATATCAGTCCGGATGACCGGCCCTTTTATTCAGTCGTGCGTCACAGTGAAACGGGCGCCGGCTTTGATGCGGATGTGGTTGATCAGGATGGCGAGGTGTTTCTGCGCCTGGTGGACTACCGCACCGCCGAACTGCCAGGTGCCGCAGGCGCCTTGCAAACCGGGCCGATCAAGGCAGTATTTCAGGCAGAGTGATGGCCATGAAAGCCGGGGCAGGCCAGGCCGTGTTTTTCCGGAACATCGCGATTGTAAATCGAGGTGAGGCCGCCATGCGCCTCATTCACGCAGTGCGTGAATACAATCATGAACACGACCTGGACCTGCAGACTATCGCGCTGTACACGGACCCCGAGCGCCGCGCCATGTTCGTGCGCGAGGCTGACATCGCGGTGCCCCTGGGGCCACCCTTCTTTATTGATGCGGATGGCCAACGCAAAAACGCTTACCTGAACTACGAGGCCATCGAACAGGCTCTGGTGGAATCCGGGGCAGAGGCGGTTTGGGTTGGCTGGGGTTTTGTCGCTGAACATCCGGAATTTGCCGACCTGGTGGAACACAAACTGGGGTTGACATTTATCGGTCCGGATGGAGATTGCATGCGCCGGCTGGGTGACAAGATCGCCTCGAAAAGAATGGCGGAGGAAGCCGGGGTGCCGGTCGCTCGCTGGAGCGGCGGCCCGGTGCCTGACCTCACCCAGGCCCGGCTGCAGGCGGAACGCATTGGATATCCATTGATGATCAAGGCGACAGCGGGCGGAGGCGGCCGGGGTATCCGCTCCGTACGCAAAATCGAAGAGCTGGAAGAAGCGTTCGAGCGCGCTTCTTCAGAAGCCCTGAAAAGTTTTGGTAACGCCACCGTATTCATGGAACACCTGGTTGAAGGCGCCCGTCATATCGAGGTGCAGGTCGTCGCCGATAGCCATGGCACTGTCTGGCCGGTGGGTGTGCGTGACTGTTCCGTGCAGCGACGCAACCAGAAACTCATCGAGGAATCGTCATCTCCCGTACTCAGCGATGAACAGGAAGAGTCCATCAAGGATGCAGCGGCGCGCCTGTGCCGCCTGTCGGCTTACCGCAATGCAGGAACGGTGGAATTTCTCTACGACCCCGGAACACGCTCCTTTGCGTTCATGGAAGTCAACGCCCGCTTACAGGTTGAACACCCGGTAACCGAGCTCAGCACGGGTATCGACCTGGTCAAGCTGCAATTACATATCGCCCGCGGCGGTTGTTTGGAAGGCAACCCTCCAGTCTCGAGAGGTACTGCGATCGAAGTCCGCCTCAATGCAGAAAACCCCGACCGTGACTTTGCACCCGCGCCGGGCAGAGTCGATCTGCTTCGATTGCCAAAGGGCGCCGGAATCCGGGTTGATACCGGTATCGAGCAGGGTGATTTCATACCGGCCGAGTTCGACTCCATGGTTGCCAAGATCATTGCGCACGGAAAGGACCGCAATGAAGCACTGGCCCGCCTGTGCTGCGCGCTTTCAGATTTGGCCGTGGTGATCAGGGGCGGCACGACCAATCGCGCTTTTCTGCTGGAACTGCTGAGCCTGCCTTCGGTCGTGATGGGGCGGGCGGATGTGGGTTGGCTGGACCGGGAACCCCCATCCCAGTGGTCACGCCAGTCAAAAGGAGGGGAGATCGCACTGGCGCTGGCAGCAGTGAATGAATACAAATTACGCTTTAACACCGACCGCAAACTATTCCTGGCATCGGCGGCCAGGGGCCGGCCCGAGTTGCGCGACGACATTGGCTGCCGCCTGGAACTCCGCCACGGCGGCAACCTGTACATCCTGCAAGTCTACCGCTTTGGCGCGGGTCGTTATCAGTTGCACCTGGGCCGCCAGACTCTGCCCTTGTGGATCGAATCCCTGGGCCCTTTCGAACATCGCATTTCCTGCGCCCGGCGCAGCTACCGCACATTGACCATGCATCGGGGCGCAGATTACCTGATCGAGGTCGACGGCGTCCCTCATCGAGTATCGCGTGACGACGGCGGTGTGGTCCGGTCACCGGCGCCCGCCATCGTGGTTGCGGTAAAAGTTCAGCCCGGTGACAAGGTGCAACAGGGGGACACACTGGCCATCCTCGAGGCCATGAAGCTCGAAATGCGTATGACTTCGCCCTATTCCGGCGTAGTCCGGTCTGTGGAAGTGACTGGCAATGAACAGGTGGGCGCCGGTGTGCCGTTATTGCGCCTTGCGCCATCGAAAAACCGCGCGGAAGACCTGCATTCCGATCGGCTGAACTTTGATTCGCTGTGCTGTGTCCAGGACGCGCCGGTCGTCCAGGCGCCTGAGGACAGGTGCAGGGAAATCCTCGATCAGCTCCAAAGCCTGATTCTCGGCTTTGACGTTCAACCCGAAATCTCCAGGGCCCTGATCGATGAACGCAAAGTGCTCTGCCGGGACATTCCCGCTGACCATGATGAGATGCGCCGGCGGGAAGACTTGCTGTTGACTCAGTTTGCGGACATCTCGGCGCTATCCCGCAGGCAGCCGGCCGCTGTCACCGACCGCAGCGGCCTGCCCCCGGTCACGGCCAGAAGCCACCAGGACTCACTGTTCACCTATATGCACGCTCTGGAGAACCAGGGTGAAGGCCTGTCCCGAAAATTCATCGATGATTTGAAAGCCGTGTTGGCCCACTACGGCATCAAAAAGCTCAAACCGACACGAAAGCTGAAGAATGCCCTGCTCTGGATCAACCGGTCACACTCCAGGGTCGAACACCAGGTTCCAGCCATTATCTCGATTCTCGAACGGCGCCTGGAAGCACTCACGGCGCTGGCCGAAACCAGCGATACAGATTTCCGCGACCTGCTGGACCGTCTCATTTCCAGCAGCCAGGGGCGGTATCCGGCGGTTGCGGACCTCGCCCGAGAAGTTCGTTACAAATTTTTCGACAAGCCCCTGCTCGAGTCCGCCCGTGAAGCGGCTTACCAGAAGGCTGGTAGTGATTTTAATGTCCTGGCCGGCAATCCTCCGGCGGCGGATCGTGAAAAACACATGGCATCGCTGGTTGCCTGTCCGCAGCCACTGATGACCTTCCTGTCCCAGCGCTTTGTGTCAGGCAGTGAAGTGGCCCGTGAGCTTGTTGTCGAGTGCCTGACACGGCGGTTGTACCGCATTCGCGATCTCACGCGGATTAAAACCCGCCACAGCAGGGGCCATCCATTTGTTTTCGCCGAGTATGAATACAGCGGCAAAAACATCACGTTGATCACAACGCAAACAAACTACGAGGACCTGACTTTCACCGGGAATCTGCTCTTGCCACTGATGGAAATCGTGCCGGTCGACCATGACATTCTCATTGATTTCTATGTGCACCGGGAAGACCCGGAAACCAGCGAGGAAGAAACGCTCACGCATGTGCGTCAGGCAGTCAACGCAATTCCCTTCCCCCGCAACATCAGGAGGATAGTCACATCCGTAAGGATTCCGGGCGCCGGACTGGGCGTGACAGGCCAGCGATTCTTCACCTTCCGGCCCAGGGAAAACGGCTACAGTGAAGAATTGCTCTATCGGGGCATGCACCCCATGATGGCCAAGCGTCTTCACTTGTACCGCTTCCGCAATTTCAGGCTCGAGCGGCTGCCTTCGGTGGAAGACCTGTACCTGTTTCATGCCATTGCCCGCGACAATCCCAGTGACGAACGCCTGTTCGCCGTTGCCGAGGTCAGGGACCTGACCGCTTTTCGTGATGAATCCGGCAAGCTGACCAGCTTGCCTCACATGGAGCACATGTTTAACGAAGCCCTGGCGGGCATGCGCATGTTCCAGTCGCACCGGCCGGCTCGCAGGAGGCTGCAATGGAACCGTTTGGTGCTCTATCTGTGGCCCCCTCTCAATGTAAGCGCTGCAGATCGCAACAGAATTGTGCGCAAGCTGTTTCCATCTACGGCGGACCTTGGCCTGCAAAAAGTGGTTGTCAGGGCACACATGGCACGCAGACAGGGTGGCAAGCTGCGCGATACCGTCATGACCATATCGAATCCGGTGGGGCGGGGCCCGCGGGTGAAATTGCTGGAACCCGACGATGAGCACAAGCTCAAGCCGCTGAACCCGTATCAGTACAAAGTGCTCAAGATGCGTCAGCGGGGTTTGTCCTATCCCTACGAGATAATCCGCCTGATGGCGCCCCGGGACGAGCGGCAGTTTAACGTTCGCCGGGGTGAATTCACTGAATATGATTTCGATGCGGCAGGCGTACTAATCCCGGTGAATCGGCCGCACGGAAAAAATCAGGCCAACGTAGTGGTCGGGGTAATTCGCAACATAACCGCATCTCATCCGGAAGGAATGACCCGCGTGATCATTCTGGGAGACCCCAGCCAGGGAATGTGTCCGCTGGCTGAGCCGGAATGTTCCCGCATCATTGCCGCTTTTGACCTGGCCGGCCGGATGGAGGTGCCGGTCGAGTGGTTCGCAGTGTCTTCCGGGGCCAGAATCGCCATGGACAGTGGCACCGAAAATCTCGACTGGACGGCGGCCGTGCTGCGCAGAATCATTGAGTTCACCCAGGCCGGAGGTGAAGTAAATGTCATCGTGTACGGGGTCAACGTCGGCGCCCAGTCCTATTGGGACGCCGAGGCAACCATGTTAATGCACACCCGTGGAATCCTGATCATGACACCACAGGGTTCAATGGTTCTCACCGGCAAACAGGCGCTGGATTACTCGGGCGGCGTTTCTGCCGAAGACAATTTCGGAATCGGCGGCTATGACCGGATCATGGGGCCCAACGGGCTGGCCCAATACTGGGCCGCAGACATCGAGGACGCCTGCAGGATCCTGGAGCGCCACTATGACTTCAGCTACATCGCCAATGGTGAGCGCTTTCCGCGTTCCGTGAAGAGTAATGACCCGCGTGACCGGGACATCAGTTCATACCCCTATGTTTCATCGGCGCCCGGGCAATTCAGAACGATCGGCGAAATCTTCTCGGACGAACATAATCCCGGCCGAAAAAAACCGTTTGAAATACGCCGGGTCATGCGCGCCGTGATTGATAGTGATCAAAAACCCCTTGAAAGGTGGTCGACTATGCACGATGCCGAGATCGGCGTGGTGTGGGACGCTCACCTCGGCGGGCATCCCCTGTGCCTGGTCGGGATCGAATCACAACCGCTGCCGCGCGCGGGTTTTGTGCCTGCGGACGGACCGGACCAGTGGTCGGCGGGAACGTTATTTCCACGATCCTCGCGCAAAGTGGCGCGGGCCATCAACTCAGCGTCCGGCAACCGGCCACTGGTCGTACTGGCCAACCTTTCGGGATTTGACGGCTCGCCCGAATCCATGCGCAACTGGCAACTCGAATACGGGGCCGAGATTGGCCGGGCAGTGGTAAATTTCAGGGGCCCCATCGTCTTCTGTGTCGTTTCTCGCTACCACGGCGGCGCCTTTGTCGTATTTTCCAAGTCACTCAATGAAAACATGGAAGTAGCGGCCCTGGAGGGTTCCTATGCCTCGGTCATTGGCGGTGCGCCCGCGGCAGCGGTGGTCTTCGCCCGAGAAGTGCGTCAGCAAACCCTGACTGACTCGCGCATCGTGAAAATTCAGGAACAGATGGAAGCGGCTGAAGGATCCGACCGCGCCCTGCTGCGCGCCCAATATGACCAGCTATTCAAGGCCGTGCAATCAGAAAAGCGCATGGAGTTGGCCGACACATTCGATTCTGTTCACAGCGTCCAGCGCGCCATGGATGTAGGCTCCATTGATTACGTCATTCCGGTCGCCAAACTGCGTCCTTACCTGATTGAAGCAGTCGAACGAGGCATGAAACGTGACAGTGCATTACCTCACGCAGCTCAGGGCTGATCTTCCACGCGACGCAAGCTGGCTGTCCCCGGCGGAATCCTGCGTGCTGCAGGGATTCCGGTTTGAGAAACGTCGCCAGGACTGGCTGCTGGGGCGCTGGACTGCAAAATCGGCTCTGGCAAGATTCAGGAATTCAGAGGAGCGCCGCATTCAGGACTGGGAGGTGATTGCAGCGGCAGATGGCGCTCCGGGTATTTTCCTGGAAGGCGAGCCACAGGCGATACCCCTGTCCATCAGCCATAGCGGGCTGCATGGCTTTTGTGCGGTTAGCAGCCGGCGCATGGATCTGGGCTGCGACCTTGAGCAGATTGAACAACGCAACCATTCCTTCGAAGAAACCTTTTTCACCGCGGGTGAACTGCGGCTCCTGGAGCGCCAGCCAGCGCTCGGCCGCAACCTGCTGGTAACCCTGATCTGGAGCGTCAAGGAAAGTGTACTCAAGGCCACCAGGCAGGGTTTAAAGGTGGACACCCGGCAAATAGACGTTACTGCCATCGAGTCCGGGGGCGGCAATTGGAATCGCTTCGATAGCCGGGACAACCTGCAAAACAGAAAGTACCCGGGCTGGTGGCGCCAGAGCGATGGCATGGTTTTCACCATTGCCTGCGACAGGGCGGTTCCGGAGCCCGCCCAACTCTAGAAACGAAGGAAGCGAGAGTCCTTTTATTGCCCGTAACCCTCCGGCAAGTGCATGTCGAGATTTCGATATAAAAAGGCCCAGCGGTCTGCGTATTGCCTGATGATCTTTTCAGTCGGCACACCCGCGCCATGCCCGGCCCGGGTTTCGATCCTGATCAGAACCGGTGCGTCGCCGGCCTGTGCCTCCTGCAGCGCTGCTGCGTACTTGAAGCTGTGCCCCGGCACCACCCGGTCGTCCGTATCTGCCGTGGTGACCATCACCGCGGGATACTCGGTGCCTTTCCGGATGTTGTGATACGGGGAATACGCATACAGCGCCTTGAACTCTTCAGGATTTTCGGAAGATCCATAGTCATCGACCCAGAACCGGCCAGCGGTAAATTCGTGAAACCGCAACATGTCCATGACACCCACCGCGGGAATCGCGGCGGCAAACAGATCAGGGCGTTGGTTGGTCACCGCGCCGACCAGCAAACCTCCGTTACTGCCGCCGAAAATCGCCAGTTTTTCCGGGTTGGTATAGCGTTCGTCTATCAGGTATTCAGCCGCGGCAATGAAATCGTCGAAAACATTTTGCTTTTGTAACCGGGTGCCGGCCTGGTGCCATTCCTCGCCGTACTCACCGCCACCGCGCAAATTGGCAATGGCGTAAATGCCGCCCATCTCCATCCAGGCCAGCCTAGTGATGGAGAATGACGGTGTTATCGAAATATTGAAGCCGCCATAGCCATATAGCAGCGTGGGGTTGGTCCCATCCAGTTCGATACCCTTTTTGTGGGCAATGAACATCGGTACGCGGGTACCATCTTTCGAATCGAAAAACACCTGC
>CALDVW010000003.1 GCA_937924405.1 uncultured Lysobacterales bacterium | reverse complement strand
GTGTGCCCGAAGCCCCCGCCTCCCCGGTCCGAGCTCTCGAACTCCTCCACCAGGTCCCAGCCCACCTGGACTATGGGTAGAAAAACCAGTTGGGCGATTCGCACACCGGGTTCCACCTGAAAGTCGGTTTCTGAACGGTTCCAGCAGGAAACAAAGACCTGCCCCTGGTAATCGCTGTCAATCAGGCCCACGAGATTTCCGAGCACGATCCCATGCTTGTGACCCAGCCCGGAGCGGGGAAGTATCACAGCGGCCAGGCCCGAATCTTCCATGTGCATGGCGAACCCGGTGGGGATCAGGCGGGTCTCGCCAGGTGAAATCGTCATAACTTCTTCGGTGCAGGCTCTCAGGTCCATGCCGGCAGAACCCTCTGTCGCATAATCAGGGAGCGGAAATTCAGTTCCCAGACGCGGGTCTAGTATTTTTATCTGTACTGGTATCAATTCGATCAATTCCCTTGAGCCTGTCGGCGACTTCCTCTACCAGAAGCCCGGCGAGATGGTGCTTGCTGCCCTTACCCAGATATTTTTCACCATCCCGGGACAATATCAGGATTTCGTTGGTTTCACTGTCAAAACCCGCGCCGGACAGTCCGACACGGTTGGCGGCAATCATATCAAGCCTTTTGCGTGAAAGCTTCTCCAGCGCATGCTCTTTCAGCTTCTCGGTTTCAGCCGCAAACCCGATCGTGAATGGTCGGTCTTCCAGGGCAGCCACCTCGGCGACAATATCGGGAGTGCTGACCAGCTCAAGTTTCTGCTTCGGCAGGCCTTTCTTGATTTTCTGAGTGGACGGGCGGGCGGGTGTGTAGTCTGCGACTGCTGCAACACTGATAAACACATCGGCTGATGAAGCCAGGCGGATAGCCACATCCCGCATTTCGGAAGCACCACGAACGTCCGTACGGCTGACGCCCGACGGGGTTGGTAATTTCACGGGGCCGGACACCAGGCTGACGCGGGCGCCGGCAGCGACGGCCGCTGCGGCCACTGCAAAACCCATTTTTCCGGAAGAGCGGTTACCGATGTACCTCACGGGGTCGATATCTTCGTAGGTTGGCCCGGCAGTCACTACCACGTGCCGGCCTTCCAGCAGGCCGGGCGATCCGGACAGAACTGCCGCCGCCAGCTCTACAGGCTCCACCATTCGTCCCGGGCCGGTTTCACCACACGCCTGACCGCCGCTGGCCGGCCCGATCAGCCGAACAGCCCGTTCCGTCAATATTGCACAATTGTCCTGTGTAGCGGCATTCGACCACATTTTCTGATTCATGGCAGGAGCGAATACCAGCGGGGCTGCCGTTGCCAGGCAAAGGGTCGAAAGCAAATCATCGGCCAGGCCATGGGCCACCCGGGCCATGAAATTCGCTGTTGCCGGCGCTACCAGCACCACGTCCGCCCATCGTGCCAATTCGATGTGCCCCATGCCCGCTTCGGCGGCTTCATCCAGCAAATCCGTATGAACGGGATTGCCGGAGACTGCCTGGAAGGTCAGAGGCGTTACGAAAGCACGCGCTCCGCGCGTCATGACCACACGAACCTGCGCGCCCCGGTCCTGCAACCGGCGCACCAGGTCAGCTGACTTGTAGGCTGCTATCCCCCCGGTCACGCCCAACAGTATTCGCCTGCCGCTCATTGTAATCCCGCTCCTTGATCGGCCTTCAGGCTGATAGCTTACATCCACTCGGGGTAATTTTCCGTAAACAAGCCGATTCAGGGAATTCAAAATATTCTTCCCTGACCAAAGAAGCAGGTCAGAAAACTCCGTAAATTATGCATGAACGAGCTTAAACCAAGGGAAAAACTGGCTTTGAAAGGCCTCTCCGCCCTGGAGGACGAGGAACTACTGGCCATATTGCTGGGAACCGGACCGTCGATGCTTTCCGCTACCGAACTGGCTGGGGCACTGCTCGACAAGTACGGCGGATTGCGGGGGTTATTTCGGGCTGGCAGGGTATCACTGGAGGGTCAACACGGCCTGGGTCCGGCGAAATCGGCACAGTTACTTGCCGTGCTGGAGTTATCCAAAAGGTGCCTTTTCGAAGCACTGGTGCGCAGTGATCCCCTGGAGAATCCGGGCGCAACGCAACGGTACCTCAAAACGGTACTGCGAGATAATCCTCATGAGGTTTTTGCCTGTCTTTTTCTGGATACCCGGCACCGGGTGATCGCCTTCGAGGAGCTTTTTCACGGAACCATAGACGGAGCTACCGTCTACCCGCGTGTGGTGGCGGAAAAAGCGCTCCGGCATGGCGCTGCCGCACTTATCGTGGCGCACAATCATCCATCAGGCGTGTGCGAACCCAGTCTCGCCGACCAGGCCATAACAAGACGCCTTAAAGAGGCGCTGGCTTTACTGGATATTCGATTGCTGGATCATTTTGTGATTGGTGACGGCACGCCGGTATCCATGGCCTCGAGGGGCCTGGTTTGAAGCGAAGCTTGCAAGAGCCGCCATGATAAGGTATAAAGTGCGGCTGATTTTTGAACGTCTGAACGGGAATTCCCATGTCACGAATTTGCCAGGTCACCGGAAAACGACCAACAACCGGAAACAACGTGTCGCACTCGAATATCAAGAGCAAGCGGCGTTTTTTGCCCAACCTTCACAACCACCGCTTTTGGGTGGAAAGTGAAAACCGCTGGGTTAAGCTTCGCGTATCCACCAAGGGTCTGCGCATCATTGACAAGAAAGGCATCGATGAAGTGCTCAGGGACCTCCGGTCACGCGGCCAGAAGGTATAAAGGAGGGATTGAACCATGGCCAAGAGCTCAAGAGATAAAATCCGTCTGAATTCCTCAGCCGGCACCGGTCATTTCTACACGACCGACAAGAACAAGAAAAACACGCCCGGAAAAATGGAAATCAAAAAATATGACCCCGTCGTGCGCAAGCACGTCATGTACAAAGAAGGCAAAATCAAGTAACCCTGCCTGATAAGAAAAAGAAAACCCGCCCACGTGGCGGGTTTTTTTTGCCTAAAATACGACCTTGAGGCAAGCAGAGCATGACTGCAGGGATGCAGGAGGCAGAGCAACGCAGGGAGCAGTTGCCGAGGGAAACGAGAACCCCACATCCAGACCGGTTGGCGCAGCCAGAGGTCTGGTCAAATAACGCCTTCGAGTGCAGCCGCCTTCGGCTGCGAAGCAGACGGAGCAGGGAAACGAGAACCCCACATCCAGACCGGTTGGCGCAGCCAGAGGTCTGGTCAAACAACGCCGTCGAGTGCAGCCGCCTTCGGCTGCGAAGCAGACGGAGCAGGGAAACGAGACTCAACATATGCCTGAACTACCGGAAGTCGAAACCACTCTGCGTGGAATTTCACCCACCATGGAAAACCGGACTATCAGCGAGGTCGTGGTCCGCAATTCATCTCTGCGCTGGCCGGTGCCCGAAGAAGTGCAGCAGGCCTGCGGGCGAATGGTCAGGCGCTGCTGGCGGCGCGCCAAGTACCTGCTGATCGAGCTTGATCCTCTGGCAGACGGCGCTGTTGGCGGGTTGCTGATCCACCTTGGCATGTCGGGTTCGTTACGCGTATGCGAAGCAGCTGACGCGGTCCGCAAACATGACCATGTCGATGTCGTGCTGGACAGCGGAAAATGCATACGATTTAACGATCCGCGGCGATTCGGCGTATTTCTCTGGTGGAATGAACCGGTGCAAGATCACAGATTGCTGAAGTCGCTGGGCCCGGAGCCATTGTCCAGGGGATTTTCAGGTGATCTCCTGCGCCAAAAATCCCGCGGCAGGAAAGGCGCGGTAAAAAACTTCATCATGGATGGAAAAATCGTGGTCGGCGTGGGCAACATCTATGCTTCGGAAGCTCTCTACATGGCCGGTATTCACCCCACCCGGCCGGCAGGGAGAATCTCAGCCCAGCGTTACGATGCGCTGGCCGCCGCCATCCGGGATGTCCTCGGTCGCGCAATCATGCATGGCGGAACGACGCTGCGTGATTTTCTCGACTCGGACGGAAACCCGGGCTATTTCGCCCAGGAGCTGCTGGTTTACGAACGTGAAGGCCTGCCCTGTTTTCAATGCCAGGCACCCATCCGGAGAAAGGTGATCGGGCAGCGGTCCAGCTATTACTGTCCAAAGTGTCAACGATAGATAGCGGTGGGAGCGGGCCACACCCGCGACGTCTTCATGGTCATGCCTCTTGGGAAGCTTTGAGTCGCAGGTGCCGATGGCCGTGACAGAGGTATCCGTTAATCCTTTTCAGGGCAATCAACTGTCGGGAACAGTTGCTTAACGCACAGGGACGTCTCGAGCGTGTCCTGGAAAGGGTTAACAGATACCTCTCCTGCAGCAACCTCAAATCGCGGGCATGACTCGCTCCCACAATTATCAAGGATTAACCACCGTCTGACTCGCGCTCGATTCTCTCGTTGGTATTTTCCAGCGCTTCGAGGTACTGCTGTTCGACCTGCTCTGCTTTTTTCATTGTAGAAACCTGGGGTCCGATGAAACTTTCCTCGGCGGTTGGCGTCGGCTGGTCCGGCCAGAATTTGAAGGCCAGGAAAATGAGGATGATC
>CALDVW010000002.1 GCA_937924405.1 uncultured Lysobacterales bacterium | reverse complement strand
TTATGGAACGGCGATGCCGGTTTTTCTTCCAGTGGTGGTGAAAACATCATCATTGGCGTCATCGATTACGGCATCAACTGGGAGCATCCGTCGTTCACCAACCCTTCCCCGGATGGATACAACCACAGTAATCCCCTGGGACAGACGCTGGGGCTTTGTTCGGATGAAGAGGTCGTGTGCGACGGAAAAATCATCGGTGTCTATGATTTTGTCGAGGACGATCCATCCACAGATGACGTGGTCGAAGAAAACACCAAGGGTCGCGACAATGACGGCCACGGCAGCCATGTCAGTTCGATTGCTGCCGGCAACACGGTCAACACGTTTCTCGAAGGAGAGGTCAATACCACCCTGAGCGGCGTTGCGCCGCGGGCCAACATCATTGCCTACCGGGTGTGTTTTGTCGGCGAACCCGCTGGCTTCGACACCGGCGGTTGCATGGGCTCCGCCATACTTTCAGCCATTGACCAGGCGATCGAAGACGGTGTCGACGTGATCAACTATTCGATCGGGTCCGTCAATCCCTGTGGGCCGGATGAATGCAACCCCTGGGCCATTGGCAGCGTCCCGAGGGCCTACCTGGCTGCCCGCGGAGCCGGCATTTTCCTGGCGACGTCGGCGGGCAACAGCGGCCCACTGCAAGGAACACTGACCAGTCCCGCCAACTCGCCCTGGATGGTGGCGGTCGGCTATGCCACCCATAACAGTATTTTTGGCAGCGTCGTGGAAGACCTGGCTGGTGGAGATACACAGCCTCCGGGGGTGCTGATAGGCGCCAGTCTCACGGAAGGCATTGGCGTGCGCAAAATTGTCCACGCGAAGGACTTTGGCAGCGCGCTCTGCGGCACCGGTGAATCGGAATCAGGACTAACCTGTGATACGAATATCGGGCTGAGCAACCCCTGGGACGGCGAAAAGCCATTCAACGGTGAAATCGTCGTGTGCGACCGCGGCACCTACGGCCGGGTCGAAAAAGGCAAAAACGTACTGCTGGCCGGCGCCGGGGGCTATATCCTGGCAAATACCGGGGATTGGGGCGAAGCGATCGTAGCGGATGAGCACTGCCTTCCGTCCAGTCATATCGGCCTGGAAGATGCTGACCAGCTGCGCAGTTGGCTGGGCAGCGGAAGTGACCACCAGGGTTCGATTAGCGGAATTGGACAGGCCGAGTCGGAGGTCCTGGCGGATCAAATCAACATAGACAGCTCGCGCGGCCCGGCCCAGTCGCCGGTCGAAGATGTTCTGAAGCCAAACCTGATGGCGCCCGGAGTCAGAATTTATGCGGCGGGACATGTGGGTCAGGAGTTCGTTGCCCTGAGCGGATCGTCCATGTCAGCGCCTCACGTGGCCGGCGCTGCCGCCCTGTTGAAATCCGTACACCCCCAGTGGGGAGCAAATCAGCTTGCTTCGGCCCTCGAGACAACGGCCACTGCGGAGTTGGCGACCGACCGCGGACTGGTACAGGCCACGCCGCATGAAAGTGGCGCCGGGCGCCCACAGCTGGCCGAGGCCGCCAATGCCGGGCTTTACCTGGAAGTGACCACCTCGGAATTCCAGTCCGCCTACCCGGCCTTTGGAGGCGAGCCTTCCACGCTCAATTTGCCCGGAGTCGTCAGCGCTCACTGCCAGGGCAGCTGTGATTTCAAGCGCAGGTTAACCGACATGGCTGGCGGGGCCAGCTGGACCGCCACGGCGGTGGATTTTCCACCGGGTGTCACGGTTGACGTCAGTCCCTCGCAATTCACACTGGGTTCCGGGGCTACCCGGGAACTGGATATTCATATCGACGTGTCGCAGACGGGCGCGTTTGAGGAATGGTCTTACGGCAGAATCCGGCTCAGTGCGTCCGGATTTCCTGATCAGTACCTGACCGTTGCCGTCTTTTCGATATTCGGTGATCTGCCCTCCAGCTGGACCCTGTCCGACGACAGAAATGGTGGCTGGCAGGGTTTTGGGCTGACCGGGCTGACCGCGCTTCCCGATGCCACTTTCAGGGCCGGCGAACTGGTCAAACCGACGCGCACCACGGAAGTGCTGATCGAAGACCCCACCCGCGACAATCCCTACGACGGCGAAGAAGGGGTGTTCACCGTGTGGCACGAATTGCCGCAAGGTGGATTGTGGCTGAATGCGGAGACCCTGGACTCAACCGCTTTCGATGTCGATCTTTATGTCGGCCGTGACGACAACGGCAACGGGCTGGCCGATCCGTTCGAGGAACGTTGCGCAAGCACTTCCGAGGGCAAACTGGAAAGCTGTGATCTGTTTGACTTGCCGGCGGGCGATTACTGGGTACTGGTTCAGAACTGGTCCGGCACCAACGAAGGCGGTGACGAAGTGACTGCTCTCAGCACCGCGGTGGGCCCGTCGCCGGATTCCGGATTTGCCGCCAGCGGGCCGGGCATCACCGCGGCGAACAATTCCTTCCCGGTGCGCGTCAGCTGGGATAACTGGAATGCCCTGCCGGGTGAAGAATGGCTGGCAGCCGTCGGTATCGGCTCAAGCAGGAACGAGCCGAATAATGTCGGTGTCATCCCGGTGCGCTTCACACGCAGTGGAATTGCCGATGCCCAGACATTTCCGCTGACGGAAGGTGCCAAGAACCGCCTGGCGCTGGATGCGGGCGGGGCGCATGACCGCCTGTTTATCGACGTGCCGCCCGGGACCGGCAAGCTTTCGGTTTTCTCCGGCAGCACGGATGAAAACCACAACGACGATCTGACACTGGAACTCAAGCGGCTTGATTTTGAAGACGCTCTCGGCACGCCCCCGTTTGCCGCTTCACCGGCCAATGCCCCTGTGCTGGTTTCTGCGAGCGGAAGCGGGGGTGCCGGCCCATCGATCTCGGTGATCAACCCCGATGCCGGGCGCTGGTACGCGGTCATGAAAAACGGCAACGATTCGCCCAGCGCGATCGAAATCCGGGTCGAGCTGGACTCCCAGGGCGCACCGTTTTCCGTGCACCCCGGCTTGTGGTCGCCCTCATCACGGCCCCAGCTGGGCCAGGGCTACGAGTACAACTGGGGGGAATCCAGCCGGGCACTGGTCTGGTATACCTACGATGAAGACGGCCAGCCCTCCTGGTTCATCAGCGCCAACCCGGTGCTGGATGGCAACCTCTGGACAGCTGATTTGCTCCGCGACACCAATGACGGTGCGCAGCAGCAGTCGGCGCCGGTCGGGCGGGTTTCAATCAGCCAGCTGGACGGCAACGACGCCATGTTCTCTTACACGCTGTTTGGCCTGTCGGGCACGGAACGAATGCAGCCGATCAGCCTGCTGACCTGCCCGCAGGTCGACGGCGTCAGCAAGAGCTACACGGGTTTGTGGTCGCGTGCGACTGCCGGCCTGGGCGGCGCCAGCGTTTTGGTCAACGCCAATACGCAATCGCAGATCCATTACCTGTATGACGATTTCGGGGTGCCGCGCTGGCTGTATGCACAGGATGTGGAGAACCCGGAACCCACCAATCCTGAGATTCCGATCTTGCAGTTCCACGGTTATTGCGCGGTTTGCGCCGCCAGGCCAGTCGGTTCAGATGATCTGCCGGTGGGAACGGTAACGCGTACTTTCGATAGCGAAAGCGCGGGAAGCTGGACCCTGGACTACCTGTTCAACGCGCCACTCAGCGGCACGGCCAGCCGCACCGACCAGGTCATGAGGCTGACCCATACCCTGGAATGCCAATAGACCCGGCCCAGTCACTCATGTGCCTCAGAAGCTGGAAACAGTCTTCAAAGCGATTGTAAAGGGGGGCGGGGGCCACCCGGATCACGTCGGGTTCCCGCCAGTCGGTGAGCACGCCGCGCGTTTCGAGATAGCGAAACAGTTGCCGGCCTTTTTCATGACCCTCACGGACCCGGATAGAAAGCTGGCAACCACGGCGTTGCGGGTCCGCGGGCGTGATGATTTCCAACAGGCTGCCCAGTTGTGAATTGATACCCTCTGCCAGGTAGGCGGTCATCTGCGTTGACTTGCCCCGCAGCTTTTCCATGCCGGCTGCCTGGAACAATTCAAGCGAGGCCCGCAGCGGCGCCATCGACAGGATCGGTGGGTTGGACAACTGCCAGGCGTCGGCGCCAGTCCCGGGTTTGAATTCCGGACCCATTTCAAAGCGGCTTTTTATATCATTCCCCCACCAGCCGTGAAAACGCGGCAGGTCGTCGCGATCATGATGTCGTTCGTGTACGAAACATCCGGCAACCGCACCGGGACCGGAATTGAGATACTTGTAATGGCACCAGGCGGCAAAGTCACAGCCCGTATCGTGCAGTGAAAGCGGCACATTGCCGATCGCATGAGCCAGGTCGAAGCCGCAGTTTGAGCCGCAGAGGCGGGCGGCTTGCGCGATCTTCTTCAAATCGAAGGCCTGGCCGGTGGCATATTGCACGCCGGGCCACAGGACCAGCGCGATATCATCACCGTTCTGCTCTAAAAACTTCTCCACGTCGCGTTCATCGATGAGGCGGTGTCCCGCGGAGGCTTCCAGTTCCACCAGGTGTTCAGAGGGCTCGAGGCCATGAAACCTGATCTGGGATTCCACCGCATAACGGTCGGAAGGGAAAGCATGCTTTTCGATCAGGATTTTTCGGCGTGTGCCCCGTGGGCGGTAAAAGCTGACCATCAACAGGTGAAGGTTTACGGTCAGGGTGTTCATGACCGCTACTTCGCGGGGTTTGGCCCCGACCAGTTGCGCCAGGGCGGGCCGCAGTTCATCGTTGTATTTCATCCAGGGCAGCGGGCCCTCGAAGTGACCGCGAACCGCCTGCTGGCTCCAGGCTTGTAACTCTTCCCGAATGACGGATTCCACCGCGCGGGGCTGCAGCCCCAGTGAATGCCCGCAAAAATAATGCAGATCAGACCCGTCATCCCGGCGCGGAATACGGAATTCATCACGAAAGCGGGCAAGATTGTCCTCCTGGTCGAGTCTCCTCGCCTCGTCCGCCAGCTTTTTCAGGATTTTCTCCATGGGACTCGATCCTCGTTTGACGGCACATTATAATGCCGCGCATCCCCAAGGAACCTCTGGTCTATTCATGAACTCGTATCTTGCGTCCAAAATGCCCAGCTTCCAAACGGTATGGCGCTATTGAAACGCAGTGATTTTCAATTCGAACTTCCCCAGGAACTGATTGCACAGCAGCCCCTGGCCCAGCGCTCAGACAGCAGACTGCTGCATTTGCCTCTGGCCGGCGGGAAACTGGCAGACCGGCAGTTCCGGGATTTGCCCGGACTGCTAAGGGACGGTGACCTGCTGGTTTTCAATAACACCCGGGTCATTCCCGCCCGCCTGTTTGGACGTAAGCAAACTGGCGGCAAGGTGGAAATCCTGCTGGAGCGCCTGTTGAATGAACGCGACTGCGTGGCTCAGTTGCGGGTCAGCAAGAAACCGCGCGAGGGCAGCCATATCCTGCTGGAAGACGGCTCGATCCTGGAAATCACAGGCCGGGAGGGTGCTTTTTTCAGCCTGCGACTGCTGGGCGGGGAACTCGGCCCCAAACTCGAGCAACTGGGTCATATGCCCCTGCCACCCTATATCGACAGGGAAGACACACCGGCGGATCGGGAAAGATACCAGACAGTCTATGCCAGCCACCCGGGCGCGGTAGCGGCGCCCACGGCCGGCCTGCACTTCGATCAGGACCTGATGGCCGAGATCGATGCGCGCGGCATCGAGCGGGTTGAAGTGACGTTGCATGTCGGCGCCGCCACGTTTCAGCCAGTCCGTTGCGAAAACATCGCCGATCATCGCATGCACGCTGAACAGCTGGATGTCTCCGCCGGCGTGTGCGAGGCCGTCGAGCGCACGAAAAGCCGGGGAGGGCGGGTCATCGCGGTCGGCACGACCTCGGTTCGCAGCCTGGAGTCCGCTGCAGCCGGCGGAAAACTCGAACCGTTCACGGGTGATAGCCGGATTTTCATTTACCCGGGCTATGAATTCAAAGTCATCGATGGCCTGGTGACCAATTTCCATCTGCCCGAGTCGACATTATTGATGCTGGTCTGTGCGCTTGCGGGCAGGGAAGAGGCCCTGGCGGCCTATCAACACGCGGTCAGAGAGCGCTACCGTTTTTTCAGCTACGGCGATGCGATGCTGGTTCTCTGAGCCCGCTGCGTTCATAATTCCCAGGCTGAGTCATTCCGGAGTTTTTAATGTCCACATTGATCGAACAGGCGCGTTCCAGGGAGTGGTTTTATAACTATGATCTGCCGGACGGCAGCACTACGCCGACCTATCACGGCGCCGATATCAAGGCGATCCACGACACCCGTTGGCGCATGGTGGATTCCTGTCTCAGCGAAAACCTGGGTGCGGACAGGGACCGGCTGACCGCGCTGGACCTGGCCTCCCACCAGGGCTGGTTCGCGGTCAAGATGGCGCAGTCAGGTTTTTCATCCGTGCTGGGCATCGATGCCCGGCAGTCGCACGTTGACGACGCCAGCCTGATTTCACAAATTTACGGCTTTGATCAGTTGTCTTTTCAACTGGGTGATATTCACCAGCAAAGCGCGAAACAGCTCGGCCAGTTCGACGTCGTGCTGATGCTGGGACTGCTGTACCACCTGGAAAACCCGGTCGGCGCCCTGCGCACCTGCCGCGAGTTGTGCCGCAGGATATGCATCATCGAAACTCAGATCGTGCCCGGGATGAGCGGTTATGTTGACTACGGCAGCTACCAGTACGTGCGGCCGCTGAAAGGCAGTTTTGGCATCATCGATGAAACCGGCGAGACGCACGGCCCTGAAGCCAGCATCACCGGTGTGTGCCTGGTGCCCAGCCTCGATGCGCTGGTGTGGCTGTTGGAGAAAGTAGGTTTTTCCCGGGTCGAAGTGCTTGAACCTCCGGAAGACGCCTACGAGCAACTGCTCTACCACAAGCGGGTCATGGTTGCGGCGCAGGTCTGAAGCCCTGTGGAATTTTCAGTTCACAAGACCTGTGGCAAGGCGCGTAAAGGCCTGCTGCAAATGGAACGCGGGGCCATTCGCACGCCCGCGTTCATGCCGGTGGGTACCTACGGCACGGTAAAAGCCATGACCCCCGCGGAGGTCAGGACAACCGGTGCGGACATCATCCTGGGTAACACTTTTCACCTGATGTTGCGCCCCGGTACCGCGGTGATCGAAAAGCACGGCGGCCTGCACGGATTCATGCAATGGGAACGCCCGATCCTGACAGACTCGGGCGGTTTCCAGGTCTGGAGCCTGGCGGAACGGCGAAAAATCAGCGAAAAAGGCGTGACATTCGCTTCCCCGATTGATGGCTCGAAGGTGTTCATGGGTCCTGAAGAATCGATGGCGGTGCAAAAGTCACTCGGCTCGGACATCGTGATGATTTTTGATGAATGCACGCCATTCCCGGCCAGCGAGGAGGTTGCGCGGGAGTCTATGGAGCTTTCATTACGCTGGGCGGAACGGTCAAAGCGCGCCCACGAAGGCAATTCATCAGCCCTGTTCGGCATTGTCCAGGGCGGGATGTATGAAGGCCTGCGGGTCTCTTCGGCGCGAGGCCTGGTCGACATGGGCTTCGATGGCTATGCCATCGGCGGCCTGTCGGTCGGGGAGCCGCATGACGTGCGCGACCGGGTGCTTGATTTCACCGTGCCCGAACTGCCGCAGGACAGGCCGCGTTACCTGATGGGAGTCGGTCGTCCGCAGGACATCATCGCCGGCGTGTTGCGCGGCGTGGACATGTTCGACTGCGTCATGCCGACACGCAATGCCCGCAACGGTTACCTGTTCACCAGCCAGGGCGTATTGAAAATCCGTAACGCGCGTTACGAGCAGGACACCCGGCCGATCGACCCTGAATGCGGTTGCGAAACCTGCCGCAATTACACACGCTCCTACGTCAAGCACCTGGAACGCTGCAATGAAATCCTGGGCGCCCGGCTGATGACCATTCACAACCTGCATTTTTACCAGAGCCTGATGCAGGGCCTGAGGGACGCCATCGAGTCGGAACGCCTGGAGGCGTTTGTAAACCAGTTTTTACAGAAATTATCAGCTGAGCTGCTTTAGCGGGGCCGTCGCGCGTCCGCTCCCGCAACTCAATTTTGAACACCCCGTGCGCACTTTTCATTTATAATTCCCGGCTGCGATAGCGGATGGCCGGGGTTGCTGATTGAAATGGTCTTATTGACCCCCATATCCGCAGCAACCTTACTCAACAGACTCATGTAAGAGGGCTCTCATGGATATCCTGGATTTCTTCATTGCCAGCGCTTACGCGCAAGACGCCGCACAGTCGGGTGGCCTGATGCAATTTTTGCCGCTGATCATCATTTTTATCATTTTCTATTTTCTGCTGATCCGTCCGCAGATGAAACGCTCCAAGGAGCACCGCAAGCTGGTTTCCGAACTGGCCAACGGCGACGAAGTCGTGACCAACGGCGGTTTGCTGGGACGCATCACCCACGTGGGTGAGTCATTCGTTACCATTGAAGTGGCTGACCAGGTTCAGATCAAGTTGCAGAAACAGGCCGTCGCCAGCGTCGTGCCGAAAGGAACCGTCAAGTCCGAATCATGAATCAATATCCCGCCTGGAAATACCTGCTGATAGTGCTGGTCCTGTTTTTCGGGGCGCTGTACGCCCTGCCGAATCTTTTCGGCGAGGACCCGGCGCTGCAGGTTACTTCCGCCCGTGGTTTCGCCATTCCTCTCACGCTCGAAGCGACCGTCGACGAAGCGTTAATGGCGGAGAACATCGACTTCAAAAACAACGAGCGGGCGGGTAACCGCCTGCTCTACCGTTTCTACTCGACTGAAGAACAGTTACGCGCATCCGGCGTGATCAAGTCGGCGCTGGGTGAGCAGTACGTGGTAGCGCTGAACCTGGCGCATGCCACCCCCACCTGGCTGCGGGCGCTGGGCGGTAAACCCATGACGCTGGGTCTCGACCTGCAGGGCGGTGTTCACTTTCTGATGCAGGTTGATATGGAAACGGCACGCGGGCAGCAACTCGACCGCTACGTGGACGATCTGCGCGCCGCCTTGCGGCAGGAGCGGGTCCGGTACGTCTCCGTGCGCCGGGAAGGCAATGGTTTACTGGCCCTGTTGCGCACGACGGAAGACCGCGACAAGGCGCTGGAACTCATTCGCAACGATCAAAGCCTGCAGGGCCTGATCATCGACCAGGTCGAAAGCGGTGAATACGCCGGTATTTCCGCCACGGTTCAGGAACAACAGTTGCTGGAACTGCAGCAGACCGCCCTGAAACAGAACATCACCACGCTGCGCAACCGGGTCAACGAGATCGGGGTCGCAGAACCCGTGATCCAGCAACAGGGCGCTGACCGGGTAGTGGTGCAGTTGCCGGGCGTGCAGGACACCGTGGAAGCCAAGAAAATCATTGGCGCCACTGCCACCCTGGAATACCGGGCAGTCGATGAAGCCAACGATTCGTTCACCGCAGCGCAGTCGGGTAGAATCCCGCCTGAATCACGGCTGTATACCGATGACAACGGGCAACCCGTGCTGCTGAAGAAACGCCTGATCGTTTCGGGTGACCAGTTGATTGGCGCTTCCAGCGGATTCGACCAGCAGACCGGGCAACCCCAGGTCAGCGTCACGCTGGACGGCGTCGGCGCCAAGCGCATGCTGGATTTCACCCGTGACAACGTGGGTAACCGCATGGCGGTGGTCTACATCGAGCAAAAGCCGGGCGGGCGCAAAACCGAGGAGGTCATCAGTGTAGCCGTGGTGCGCGAGCCCTTCGGCAAGCGTTTCCAGACCACCGGACTGGATTCCATGTCCGAAGCCAGCCAGCTGGCATTGCTGTTGCGGGCGGGCGCCCTGGCGGCGCCGATGGAGATCGTCGAGGAACGCACGGTTGGCCCCAGCCTCGGTGCGGATAACGTCGCCCAGGGCTTCAAGTCGGTCATGATCGGTTTCATACTGGTGCTGATATTCATGGCCTTGTACTACCGCGTGTTCGGCCTGGTGGCCGATATGGCCCTGTTCGCCAACCTGGTGCTGCTGGTTGCCATGCTGTCCATGCTGGGCGCTACGCTGACCATGCCGGGTATAGCCGGTATCGTATTGACGGTGGGTATGGCGGTGGACGCCAACGTGTTGATCTTCGAGCGCATTCGGGAAGAGCTGAGAAACGGCAATACGCCCCAGGCCAGCATCCGGGCCGGTTACGACAAGGCCTTTTCCACCATTGCAGATGCCAACATCACCACGCTGATTGCGGCGTTCGTGCTGTTTTTGTTCGGTACCGGGCCTATCAAAGGATTCGCGGTGACACTTTCGCTGGGTATCCTGACTTCGATGTTCACCGCAATCATGGGAACGCGGTCAGTGATCAACCTGATATACGGCGGCAAGAAACGCGTCAAGAAATTGGCGATCTGAGGTACGGTCATGAGATTTCTGAATAAAAAGACGCAAATCGACTTCATGGGCAAACGCCTCATCGCGTTCGTCTTATCGGGCATTTTGATTGTATCCAGTATTGTCATCCTCGCCACGGTGGACTTGAACTATGGCCTGGATTTCACCGGCGGTACGCTGATCGAGGTCAGTTTCCCCACGGCCCCCGAAATATCCGAGGTCCGTTCCAACCTCACCACCGCCGGGCTGGACAACGCGGTTGTGCAGACCTTTGGCGCCGCGACCGACATCGTCGTGCGTATCCCGCCGCTGGAAGAAAGCAACTCCGAGGTTTCGACCATCGTATTGCAGGCCTTGCAACAGGGCGTGGAAGGCGAAGTCGTGATGCGCCGCGTTGAATTTGTGGGCCCGCAGGTGGGTGAAGAATTGACGGAGCAGGGCATCCTGGCCGTCGTTTACGCGCTGATCGGTATATTTCTGTACGTCATGATCCGTTTCCAGTGGCGCTTTTCCGTTGGTGCGGTGACGGCCCTGGTGCACGATATCCTGATTACCATGGGCATCCTCGCGGTGGTGCAGGTCGAGTTTGACCTGACGGTGATCGCGGCGCTGCTGGCTGTCATCGGTTACTCACTCAACGACACCATCGTGTTGTTCGACCGCATTCGCGAGAATTTTCCGCGCCTGCGCAAGGCCTCACCGATCGAAGTTGTCAACACCTC
Organism: uncultured Lysobacterales bacterium; assembly: GCA_937924405.1. GTDB lineage: Bacteria > Pseudomonadota > Gammaproteobacteria > Xanthomonadales > SZUA-36 > JAHEFT01. Next base: position 1,901 of record CALDVW010000002.1, on the reverse strand, counting down.
AGTCAACGAAACACTCTCACGCACCCTGATGACATCCATGACCACCCTGCTGGTGTTGATCGCTCTGTTTGTCTTTGGTGGTGAAATTATCCACGCTTTCGCCTTCACCCTGATCATTGGTGTACTGGTGGGTACGTACTCTTCCATTTACGTGGCGAGCACGACCCTGCTGGAGCTGGGCGTTAGCAAGTTTGATTTGCTGGCGGTGGAAAAAGAAGGGGCGGTACTCGATCAGAATCCCTGATGCTTTGCACCAGGATAGCTGGCGTACTGCCTCTGCATTTCGATGGGCCGGGATGATACCGGCCCCGGAATCATCCGGATGGTCCTACCGTTTCAAGCGCTCTTCCATTTCGTAGCGATCAGCTGCCGTAACGGGGTCATCACCTTGTAGGGTGCAGCAATGATGGTTTCGGCTTCTTCGACCGCGTCGTTGCCGTTGAAATCCAGCACCACGCCGCCCGCTTCCCTGACCAGCAACGCGCCGGCGGCCACGTCCCAGGCTTTCAACCCGACTTCGAAATAACCATCCATGCGCCCGGCCGCTACCCACGCCAGGTCCAGGCTGGCAGTACCGGCCCGCCTGAAATCTTCGACCTTGGCGAACACCGACTGAAATACCCGGGCGTAGGCCTGCAATCTGTCGCGCCTGCGGAACGGAAAGGCGGTGGCCAGGATAGCCCCGTCCAGGCCATTACGCGCGGAGACCCGGATGCGCTTGTTGTTCATATAAGAGCCGGAACCCCGGCTCGCAGTAAATAGCTCATCCCGGATCGGGTCGTAAACCACGGCATGCTCAGTACGGCCATCGACCTGCTGGGCGATCGAGACGGCGAAGTGCGGCAGGCCGTGCAGATAATTGCTGGTGCCGTCCAGCGGATCGATGATCCACACCGTGTTGCTGTCACCGGAAACGCCGCCTTCCTCGCACAAAAAGGCGTGATCAGGGTAGAAACGCTTAATTTCCCGTACAATTTCCGCTTCACAGGCGCGATCCACTTCACTCACGTAATCGTGCCGGGCCTTGCGTTCAACCGGTATGGCCTCCACGTGCTGCATCTGGCGGCGCATAATATGTGCGGCGGCATGGGCGGCTTCGACGGCAACATTGAGTACAGGATGCATGATGTCATATCATCTTGAAAAGGCGGCACAGGATACCAGAAGCGGTGAGCCGATGTCAGGACAGGAGGGTGAGATGATCGCCTCCCGCCTGTCACGAATCCGCATCGTGCTGATCAACACCACGCACCCGGGCAACATCGGTGCTGCTGCGCGGGCCATGAAGGTGATGGGCCTTTCATCGTTGCACCTGGTCACACCCAAAATTTTTCCCAACGCAGAAGCCACGGCCATGGCGTCGGGAGCGGACGACATTCTGCAATCAGCAGTGGTACACGAATCGCTGGGTTCAGCGCTGGACGGATGCCCCCTGGTGCTCGGCACCAGCGCCCGCCTGCGCAGCTTGCCCATGCCGATGCTGGATGCCCGCCGGGCTGCCGGCCAGGCGCTGAGTGAATCCGCTGCACACGATGTCGCCGTGCTGTTCGGCCGTGAACGCTACGGCCTGACCAACGAGGAAATGCAGCGTTGCCAGTTCCTGGTCAACATCCCGTCGAACCCGGCCTACTCGAGTTTGAACCTGGCGCAAGCCGTGCAGATTATCGGCTATGAACTGAGGGTCGCGGCACAGGGATTTTCAGATATTTCGGTGCCGCCGCTGGACTGGGAACCGGTCGATGACGGGCAGATGGAGGGGCTGTTCGAGCACCTGGAGCAGACCTTGCTGGACATCCGCTTTCTGAATCCGAAGCAACCCAGGCGCCTGATGATGCGGCTGCGAAGACTGTTCAACAGGGCGCGCCCTGATCAAAATGAAATCAATATCTTACGTGGCATAT
>CALDVW010000001.1 GCA_937924405.1 uncultured Lysobacterales bacterium | reverse complement strand
AGGACACGTTCAAGACGTCCCTGTGCACTCTTCGGCTGTTCCCGACAGCCCGAAGGTCCTGCAGACAGGTGCCCAACACCTCTTGGAACCGTTTAGCCGCTCACGATCCGATGGCCGTGACAGAGGTATCCGTTAGCCCTTTTCAGGACAATCAACTGTCGGGAACAGTTGCTTAGCGCACAGGGACGTCTTGAGCGTGTCCTGGAAAGGGTTAACGGATACCTCTCCTGCGACAACCTTGAATCGTGGGCGTGACCCGCTCCCACAGTTTTGGGGGTTGTAGGGGTGGCCGGTTACTAGAGGGCTTCGTAAGGCATTGAGAAGGTATCGCCGTCTTCGATTCTGCCGCTTTCGAAGCCTTTGTTGAACCAACGCATGCGTTGCTCAGATGTTCCGTGGGTGAACGTGTGGGGGACGACCTTGCCGCGGGTCTTACCCTGGATGGCATCGTCACCGATGGCGTTGGCCGCACGCATGGCCTCTTCAATATCGCCCCGGTCCAGGTAGCGCTGGTTATTGCGGGCCCATACACCCGCCAGGTAATCAGCCTGCAGTTCGAGCCGCACCGAGTATTCGTTGTAGTCCGGTTGCCCGCGCTTCGCGTGGACTTGCTGCGACGTGCCGAGCAGGGTCTGGATATGGTGGCCTACCTCGTGAGCGATGACGTAGGCCTGGGCAAAATCACCCGGCGCCTGGAAGGAGCGTTCCAATTCGTCGTAAAAACCAAGATCGATATAGACCTTGCGGTCGCCGGGGCAGTAGAAAGGGCCCATCTGCGCCATGCCGGCGCCACAAGCCGTGTTGACGCGGTCTGTGTAAATCTCGAGCTCCGGTTCAGAATAGTTTTCCCCGTGCCGGGCAAACTCCGCGTTCCAGACATCCTCGGTATCCGCCAGTACGACCGTGACAAAGTCGAATCTTTCCTGTTCCTGCGGACTGGGCTCGTAGGAAACGTTCTGGCTCGATGTTTCACCGCCGAGGAATACGCCCGGATCGACCAGGCCGGTCATCCACAGCACCACGACCACGCCAATCATGATCAGTATGCCCTTCATGCCAAAGCGGCGGCCCACTAAATTGAGCAGCACTCCGGCCCCGGCAGTGCCAACCACCTTCTTGCCGCGACTGTCGATGACATTGATGCTTTTCCTTCTGCCTTTCCACTTCATGTAATGCCTCCGGACAGCGCCGCTGACACGATTTCACGTGCTTCATTCTGGATTGCCCGCAAGTGCGCCTGATCCCTGAAACTCTCGGAGTAAATTTTATAAATATTTTCAGTTCCGGAAGGACGGGCGGCAAACCAGCCGTTTTCGGTGGTGACCTTGAGCCCACCGATCGCAGCGCCGTTACCGGGGGCCCGGGTGAGCCGTGCAGTGATCGGTTCGCCGGCCAGTTCGGTAGCCGTGACCTGCTCCGGCGAAAGTTCTTTCAGAATGGCTTTCTCTTCCGGGCTGGCCGGTGCATCGATCCGTTCGTACAACGGGCTGCCGAAGCGGCTGCTCAGATCACCATAGTGTTCACCCGGGTCGCGACCGGTAGCGGCGGTGATCTCGGCAGCGAGCAGATTCATGATGATTCCGTCCTTGTCCGTGGTCCAGACCGTGCCGTCCCTGCGCAGGAAGGAAGCCCCGGCGCTTTCTTCGCCGCCGAATCCATATGAACCATCCAGCAAGCCATCCACGAACCATTTGAACCCGACAGGGACTTCACTCAGGGTCCGGCCCGCGTCCCGGGCGATCCGGTCGATCATGCTGCTGCTCACCAGGGTTTTACCGATGGCGGCATTCGCGGCCCAGCCCGGGCGGTTGGCGAACAGATAGGAAATCGCCACAGAGAGGTAATGGTTGGGATTCATCAGACCCTGGCTGGGTGTGACAATTCCATGGCGGTCGAAGTCGGTGTCGTTGCCAAAAGCGATATCGTAACGGTCTTTAAGATCAATCAGGCCGGCCATTGCGGGAGGTGAGGAGCAATCCATGCGGATTTTTCCGTCTTTGTCTACGCACATAAAGCGGAATGTGGGGTCGACGCTTTCGCTCACCAGGTCGAGGTTAAGCCGGTATTTTTCTGCGATTGGCTTCCAGTACGCGATACCTGATCCCCCCATCGGGTCGGCGCCAATGTGTATTCCGGAGTCACGGATGATCTCCATGTCGATGACATTGGAAAGATCGCCGACATAGGGTGTGATGTAATCGTGCCGGTGGATGTTGTCCTGCCGCAACGCGCTTTGCCAGGGAACGCGCCGGACCGGAGCCGGGTCAGACAGCAATTCATTGGCCCGTTGTTCGATCCAGTCCGTGATAACGGAATCAGCCGGCCCGCCACTCGGTGGGTTGTATTTGAAGCCGCCATCCTGCGGCGGGTTGTGTGAAGGCGTGATCACCACGCCATCCGCTTTGCTGCCCTGTTGACTGCGGTTATGACAAAGAATGGCATGGGAGATAACCGGGGTCGGCGTGTATCCCGAGTCCTCGTCAATCATCACCTCTACACCGTTCGCTGCGAACACCTCCACTGCGCTTACGAGGGCGGGTTCGGACAAGGCGTGCGTGTCCATGCCCAGGAAAAGGGGGCCGCTGATTCCCTGACTGGCGCGGTAATCACACACCGCCTGGCTGATAGCGAGTATGTGCAGTTCATTGAAAGAACAGGCTGCAGAGCTGCCGCGGTGGCCGGAGGTGCCAAAAGCCACCCGGTGTGTGGTTTCCCCGGGGTCTGGCGTGAGGCTGTAGTACTGACTCACCAACCGCGGAATATTTGCGAGTATCGACTCGGGCGGCAGTTTGCCGGCAAGCGGATGTAACGACATGGACATTCCCGGAATGTTGGAGCGAGTTTTTCTCGCGGTTGCAGTTAACCTATGATCGCCTGCCCGGTTGCTGCCTACAAGTATCCGGCAGCAAGTTCTTCGGAAACTGACCAGAGGCGAGAAGCAAGCTCCCGGCTCTGGCCATGTGCACTCATCCTGGCCGGATTGCAATCCGCAAAATAGTGTCCGCTAACGCAATCGAGCCCCGGTGACGTGGCAACGTAACACTGGGTTGCTGCGCCTTGCTCCACACTGCGGCTGACAGGCCAGCTGAACAGGCTGGCAAGCGTCGCCCGGACGTCGCCGATGTTTCGCATCAGCGGCGTCATGATGATTCCCGGGTGGATTGCGTTCGATGTGGCGTTGCTGCCCTCGAGTCTCCTGGAAAGCTCATTGGACATCAGCAAATTGGCCAGTTTTGACTGGCCGTAGAAAGTGAACGGGACATACCGCCGCGCGCCGGAAAGATTATCAAAATTGATGCCGCCGGCGACGGTCGAATAGTGCCCCAGGCTGGAGACCACTACCACTCTTCCCGAGGGCGCCGCCTTGACCCGTTCCAGCAGCCGGTTCACCAGCACGAAATGGCCCAGATGGTTAGTCAGGAATTGCAATTCCAGCCCATATTTCTGCTGCAATTCGGGCAGGGCCATGATGCCGGCGTTGCACATCAGCACATCGATCGGCCGTCCCAGCCCGGAGACCTCTTCCGCACAACCGGCGACCGAATCGAGATCACTGAGTTCACAGGCAACCGGGATAACCGTACCGTCAGTTTTGGCAGCCGCGTCGCGGGCCTTTTCTTCCGATCGTGCGGCCCCGATGATGGTGGCGCCGCGCAAGGCGAGAACGCGCATGGACTCGAATCCCAGCCCGGAATTGCATCCGGTGATCATGATTGTTTTGCCACGCAGGTCGATTCCGGCTGTGACTTGAGCGGCGGTCGAACGCCGGGTGAACCTGGATCTGGGCGGACGGGATGGCTTACTCATGTTGTGTATCTGGGGACGATTTCCAGCATTGAAACTGCTTCTGTTTTGACGCGACATGGCGAAGGCGGTAACGTCCGGTCCCATGGAGATCATTCGCACAGATTGTCTTGTTATAGGATCCGGGCTGGCGGGGGCGGCGTATGCTCTCGAAGCCGCCCGTGCAGGTCTCCAGGTCCAACTGCTGTCACTGGGTGGCCCGAATGATGCCAACAGCGACTGGGCGCAGGGCGGAATCATCTACGACACGGAAATCGAGACAAGCCTGCTGGCGAAGGACATCATGGAGGCCAGTGACCATACGGCCAACCCGGCGGCCGTCGCTCAACTGGTGGAAGAAGGCCCTGCCGCGGTTCGCGAACTACTGCTGGAAGGGTCAAAAGTCGGTTTCGACAGGCGCGATGACGGCAGCCTGGAATTCACGCGTGAAGGTGGTCACAGCGCCCGTCGCATCATTCATGCCAGAGACCTCACCGGCCACGCCATTCTGTCGGCTGTGACCAGCCGCGTCGACGCTAACCCCGCGATCTCCAGGCAGGTCGGCGCTGTCGCCATCGATTTGCTCACTCTTTCCCATAATACCGACAGTGCGGAGGATCGCTATGCGCCTTTGACCTGTTTTGGCGCATACGTGTTGCCGGCAGGTTCGGATCAACCGGTGGCTGTCGTGGCGCGCAAGACCGTGCTGGCAACCGGGGGTCTCGGTCATATTTACCAGCACAGCACCAATTACCCGGGCACCGTTGGCCATGGGGTGGCGATGGCTTACCGGGTCGGTGCGCGCCTGATTGACCTGGAGTACGTGCAGTTCCACCCGACGGTTTTTTATGGCAAGAACGCGCCGCGTTTCCTGATAACCGAGGCCATCCGGGGAGAAGGCGCAGAGCTCGTAAACGTGAACGGCGAGCGGTTCATGGATAAAGTTCACCCGCGCGGTTCGCTGGCGCCACGGGATATCGTCTCGCGGGCCGTTCACAGCGAACTGGCAGGCAGTGGCGAGCCCTGTGCGTATCTCGATCTGAGCGCACTGGACAAGGATTACCTGTGCGAGAGATTTCCGTCAGTCTACCAGCGCTGTCTGGAGCATGGCGTTGATATTACCCGCGATCCGATTCCGGTCGTGCCAGCCGCGCACTATTCCTGTGGTGGAGTTCATGCGGACCTGGAAGGCCGGACCAATATTCTGCACCTGAACGCGATTGGAGAAACGGCGTGCACGGGTCTGCATGGCGCCAACCGTCTCGCCAGCACGTCTTTGCTTGAATGCCTGGTCAGCGCCAGATTTGCCGCGCTCGCCGATGCAAAAGAGATCGCAGCCATGGATTTCAAGTTGCCCGATCCCAGGCCGTGGCAGAGCCCCCGCGAAGAATCCGATCCGACGCTGGTTGCCCAGGATCTGAACCTCGTGCAGCAGACCATGTGGAACTATGCGGGTATCGTCCGGTCGCCTCGGCGCCTGACCCGTGCGCGCCGGATACTGCTGGAGGCGAGGGAGGAGATCCAGTCTTTTTACCGGGACTGCCGTGTCACCAGGGAACTGGTGGAGTTGCGCAACGCGGTGCAGACCGCATTACTGGTGGTGCACGCTGCGTCGCTCAATCCGCGCAGTAAGGGCGCTCATTTCGTTGTCGATGAATAGCGGCCAGCCACGGATACTGCCAGGGCAGCGGGCATTGTTCGACATTCCGGATGATGTCAGCTACCTCAACTGCGGCTACATGTCGCCGTTAATGCACTCGGTGGCCGCAGCCGGAGAGGCTGCAGTTCGAGTGAAGCAGCATCCCTGGGAGATAACCGCGCCGGACTTTTTTGAGTTGCCCAATCGCGGGCGTGAACTGTTCGCGCGGATCATCGGTGCAGCATGGCAGGATATAGCCGTCATTCCCGCAGTCAGTTACGGCACTGCGATTGCTGCGCTGAACACCCGCGTCGGGGCGGGCCAGGAAATTTTGCTGCTGCAGGACCAGTTCCCTTCCAACGTTTACCCCTGGCTTGAGAAGGCAAAGGAGTCCGGCGGGCGGATCGTTACCGTGCCGCGGCCGGCTTTCGGCACGCCGTGGACGCCGGCAATCATCGACGCCATTGGTGAAAACACAGCGGTGGTCGCATTACCTCATTGTCATTGGACCGATGGGGCACTGGTAGATCTCGTGGCGGTGGGCGAGGTGGTGCGTGAGGCAAATGCCGTGTTGGTGGTTGATGCGACGCAGTCGGCTGGTGCTTTGCCCTTTGATATCAGTACCGTTCAACCGGATTACCTTGTCGCGGCTGCTTACAAATGGCTGCTTGGCCCTTATTCCCTGGGGTTTCTATACGTTGCACCGCAGCACCGGGAAGGCCGGCCGCTCGAGCAATCATGGGCCGGGCGCAAAGGCGCGGAAAATTTTGCCCGACTGGTGGATTACCAGGACGAGTACGGTCCCGGGGTAAAACGCATGGACATGGGGGAAAGCACCCAGTTTCACCTGATGCCAATGGCAATCCGGGCGATGGAGCAAATTCTGGACTGGGGTATCGAGAATATCGCCGCGACACTGATGGAGAAAACACGGCAGATTGCCGAGCGCGCTGCCGGGCTGGGGCTTGCTTCCCTGCCTGAAGAGCTCAGGGCCGGACATTTCCTTGGCCTGGGATTCACGGATGGTGTGCCGGATGATCTGCCGGAACAGCTCGCGGCCAGAAAAATATTTCTTAGCGTTCGTGGCGAAAGTATGCGGATTACGCCGCATCTCTATAACAGTGAGCACGATGTGAACCGTCTTTTTGAGGCTCTTGATTCCGTGCTGGGTCGCCAGCGGGCTTGAAAGGCTGGAAAACACGCATTGATCTGTCTTCTCCATACTGGCAGGACTATCAACACCTGCTCAGCCGGCTCGGTGCGAAAGATTTTCCGGATGTGCGGTCGCTGAACGGGCTTGTACCGCGAAATCTTGTCAACCGGAAAGGCGCCGCCATTCAATTCCGGCCAGCCCGGGAGCTTGCGGGGGTATCTTACGAAAAACACATTTACCAATCCGGTGAAATCAGCACCCGGGAAGATAATTGGCACGATCTGTTCAATGCGCTTGTCTGGTGCAGGCTGCCCCGGCTGAAACTTGCAATGAACACCTTGCATGCCCGGCATATGGGCCCGGAAGATACCGCTTGCCGCGGCAAGGTTCGCGATGCCCTGACCCTGTTTGACGAATGCGGCGCCATCGTATTCAGTTCTGACAAGAACAGGATTGCCGGCCTGGCTCATCGCGACTGGAAATCCGTGTTCCAGCCGGATTCGCGGAACACTGATGGCCCGTTGCAGCTTGTTCTTACCGGCCACGCCCTGCTTGAGAAATTTCTCCATCCATACAAATCCATCACCGCGCATGTCCTGATCTTGCAGGTGGATCGTAAATGGGCTCAACAGCCGAGGGAATTAATCTTGAGTGATCTTGATGAAAGCCTGGCTGCCTCGCTGGTATCGGAACAACTCTTCCTGGCGCCCGCGGATCTGTCGCCTCTACCCCTGATGGGCCTGCCGGGCTGGTGGAGGGATTGTCCCCAGGATGAAGCCTTTTACGCGGACCGGTCTGTTTTTCGCCCGCCACCGGCCGGTTTCCAACCCGCCCCGGTTTTTACACTTTGAAGCAGCATAATGGATTCCGTTGATCCAGGACATGTGAAGTTCCTCGCGCCGGGCGCAGAATATAAATATCTCTTCAGTCAAGGGAGGGATTTGTCATGACCGGATCAGATATTTTCAAATCGATTGCTTCAGCTTTTCTTCCTGTCTTCATGTTGTTTGCAGTTTCGGCATGCAGCGAAGAGGGCAGGCCCGTAAAAGGTTTCGTGTTGCCGCAGGGTGACGTCGCGCAGGGTGAGCAGGTATTCGTTGATTTCAACTGCCACGGCTGCCATGCAATACCGGATATGGAATTTCCAGACACCGAATTCACACCGCCGTTCGTACTCGAAATTGGCGGAGAGGTTTACCGCGTCAAGAATTACGGAGAATTACTGACCGCGGTGGTGAACCCGGATCACATTATTTCACCGAAATATATAGCCATGCTCGAAAAAGCGGATCGCGAAGCGGTGATATCGCCCATGCCGTACTACGGTGAAGAAATGACCGTGGCCGAACTCATCGACCTGGTGGAGTTCCTGCATGGCCAGTACAGCAAGCTGCAACCAAAGTACTACCGGGGTTACTACCTAACGAAATAATGGCTGTTCATGCAGTTCGCTGCGAATTTCTGACAGAAACTGCTCCTTTCTTTGTCGTACCAGGGAGCCTAGCCTGTCATGCACATCTGTGTCCGCCAGTTCGCTCAGAATATCCAGTTGAACAACCGTGTCATGCCAGTTACCCAGCAGGGTTTGCACTGAACGGCAGGTCGCTGACACTTCAGCCAGGTATTCTCCTTTGACCGGGTGATCCCTGCCGCTATCCGCCACGTAGCGGACTTCTTTTACGGCGATGCGGAACTTGTGCCAGCGCCTGTCGTTGTCAACGGTCAAAGCGAGTTGCAGAGCCTGTCGGGCTTTGGCAAGCGCTCGCTCGAGAGAAGTCAGCGCCTGATCCTGCCCGGACGATTCTTCCCCGGTTTGTTCGAGCTGTTGTTTCCATTCCTGCAGATGCCGGCGCCAGGGTGCGGAAGTCAGCATTTCGAGGACGGCTTCGTGGCTGGATTGAACCTGTTCCCTGTTGAGGGCTTCGAAACTGTTGTAGTCGCCGGGCGTGAGCAGTTTTTCAGCGGTGATCAGAAAGACGTCCCAGTCGCGGGCGTCGTTGGTTACCGCAGCAAATCCTCCCCAGGTTTTTCGATAACTGCGCGATTTGTGACTGCCGAAATGTTTAAGGATACTGCGGGTCCGGCGAATGTTGACGCGCAGGGCATACAACTGGCCGGGGCTGTATGTGAGACTCAGGGCATTGCCTGCTTCTTCGATTTCGCCGCTGATGTTAAACAATGTCTGGTGCATGCCTTAATTCGCTACGCCTTGCGTGTCCGGATTATTCCCCAAGGATTCTCTTGACCCAGAACATGGCAAAAACCCGGTTTATGAATAAGAATAATAGTATCTCTTGAGAAAGCGAGGTTAACGTGTACGCCGGTGGTGCGGCAATGGTAATGAAAAAGGCAGCCATGATTTTCGTGCTGCTTTTCCTGCTGTTCCTGTGGGCTGGCGACGCCAGGGGACAGGACCCACAGTCGCCTGCTGAAAACACGCCCACGCAATTGGCCGTGGTCCTCGATGTCCAGGGCCCGATCGGCCCGGCGACCCGGGATTTTATCGAGCGTTCACTGGAAATCGCAGCAGCAAAAACAGCCGAAATCGTCGTCATTAACCTGGATACGCCTGGCGGGCTGGATGCGTCGACCAGGGACATCATCAAGGCAATCCTGAATTCGAGCGTTCCGGTGGCCACCTTTGTCGCTCCGCCGGGAGCCAGGGCGGCGAGTGCCGGAACCTATATTCTCTACGCAAGCCACATCGCCGCAATGAGCCCGGCAACCAATGTCGGCGCGGCTACGCCGGTTTCGATCATTGGCGATACACCAAAACCCGACGTGATGCCGAAAGATGACGCTCCGGAAAATACCGGGGATGAAAGCGAAGACGAGTCCGCGAAACCGGGTGACGCCATGGCGCAGAAGGTGGTTAATGACTCAGTGGCCTACATTCGGGGGCTGGCTGAAAAACGTGGCCGAAATGCTGACTGGGCCGAACTGGCCGTTCGTGAAGCCGACAGCATCACCAGTGAAAAGGCACTGAACCTGGGTGTGATCGACCTCATTGCAGAGAATATCGGCGAGCTGCTTGAAAAAATTGACGGCATGACGGTCGAGGTGAATGACCGCGACCACGTTCTGCAGACCCGTGGCCTGCTGATTGAACGGCTGGAACCCGACTGGCGCAGCGAGCTGCTTGGTGTCATAACCAGCCCCACGATTGCTTACCTGTTACTGTTGATTGGCGTTTATGGGCTGATTCTCGAAGGTTACAACCCCGGCGCCATTGTTCCCGGGGTGGTCGGGGCGATCTGCCTGTTGATGGCGCTGTACGCCTTCCAGATGTTGCCGGTGAATTACGCTGGCCTGGCGCTGATCGTGCTGGGCATTATTTTGATGATCGCCGAGGTCATGGCGCCCAGTTTTGGCGCGCTGGGTATCGGCGGCATTATTGCCATGGTCATCGGATCGATCATCCTGATCGACACCGACGTGCCCGGTTTCGAGGTGTCCCGGTCGTTGATCGGCTCGATTGCCACGGTCGGATCATTCGGACTGATGGCGATTGTCTGGTTTGCGGTCAGGGCCAGGCAGCGGCCTGTCGTCTCGGGCCGCGAACAATTAATAGGCGCAACCGGCATAGCGCTGAGAGGCTTCGAACTCGAGGGCGAAGTGTTTGTTCACAGTGAGCGCTGGCAAGCGGTTTCGGAATCACCGCTGGTCGCAGATCAGGCCATAGAGGTGACCGGGCTCGATGGGTTGACGCTGCGGGTCCGCGCGATAGATAAACCAATACAGGAGCAGGAAGATGTTTGATTATCTGATAGGCCTGGTTGTACTCGCACTGCTCGGCATCATCATCAATGCGATCAAGATTCTGCGTGAATACGAGCGCGGAGTGATTTTTCAGCTCGGGCGGTTCTGGAAGGTGAAAGGCCCGGGGCTGATCATCGTGATCCCGATTATTCAGCAAATGGAGCGGGTCGATCTTCGGGTCATTGTCATGGACGTGCCGACCCAGGACGTCATTTCAAAGGATAATGTTTCCGTCAAGGTCAACGCAGTCGTCTATTTTCGCGTGATCGACCCGGAAAAAGCGATTATCCAGGTTGAGCGTTATCTCGAAGCCATTAGCCAACTGGCCCAGACCACGCTGCGTTCCGTGCTCGGCCAGCATGAACTGGATGACATGCTGTCGGAGCGCGACGCCCTGAATCATGACATCCAGGCCATCCTCGACCGTCAGACTGACGCCTGGGGTATCAAGGTGGCGAACGTGGAAATCAAGCACGTGGACCTGAACGAAAACATGATCCGTGCGATTGCCGCACAGGCAGAAGCGGAACGGCAGAGACGGGCCAAAGTCATTCATGCCACCGGCGAGAAACAGGCGGCGGCAGAACTGGTCGAGGCGGCGCGAACGCTGGCTGCTGAGCCGAACGCAATTCAGCTACGGTATCTGCAGACGCTGACCGAGATTGCCGGCGAGCAGAGTTCAACGATTGTCTTTCCCGTCGACCTGGTCGAAAAGGTGAAGACCGCGCTGACCTGACATAATAGCGGGGATTTCAGTCAGCCCGGGAAGTCGCCGTTATGTCGTCCATATTTAAAAACAAACACGTTATGACTGCCTCCCTGGTGGCTTCGGCCAATCGATCGCTGTACTTTGGTGACATGGCTATGGAAATCACTCTCTCCGAACCCACAGGTGACCCCTGAAATGAACGAATCCCGCCGTCCTCTCGATGGAATCCGTGTTTTGGAACTGGGCCAGCTCCTGGCCGGGCCGTTTGCCGGTAGCATTCTTGGCTACTACGGAGCCGAAGTCATCAAAGTGGAGCCGCCTGGCTCCGGTGATCCGCTCAGATCCTGGCGCGAGCTGGATGATGACGGAACGTCCTATTGGTGGCGCAGCCTGGGCCGCAACAAAAAGTGCATCACGGCAGATCTGCGCAGTGAAGAGGGCCGGCAACTGGTGGGACGATTGGCACGCAAGTGCGATGTCCTGATTGAGAACTTCAGACCGGGGGTGATGGAAAAATGGGGCCTGGGGCCGGCCGATCTGTGGGCGGACAATCCGGGGCTGGTCTATGCCCGAATTTCCGGTTACGGCCAGGACGGCCCTTATGCTTCAAAACCGGGTTTCGCGTCAGTTTGCGAAGGAGTCGGCGGCCTGCGTTACGTGAACGGCAAACCGGGTGAGGCGCCGATGCGCCCCAACCTGAGCCTTGGTGACACACTGGCCGGTTTGCACACCGCTCTGGGCATCGTGATGGCCTGCCTGCACCGCATGAAGGA